>NZ_JBGLQX010000005.1:0-199244 GCF_041403065.1 Aeromonas sp. S16(2024)
ATTGTGGTGCTCGAAGTCAGAGAAACAAGCTAAAAAGAGCCGGCTGGAATGACGACTATCGGGCTCAGTTATTCTTTGGTTAAAATATCAACAAAGTGTGCTCCCGCCCTGGGGAAAAGGGGGGTAGAGATGGCGAAATTGAACTTAATTATGGATCAAGTAATTACAATATTACATTTGATGAAAATGAAAATAAATTGGTCGATCGCTTTAGAAGCATTTTGTACGACGCCGATAAAACAAACATTGACATAGATGCATTTTATCAAACGGAGGACTTAACATCTTTAAATATCGATGTTTTTTGGCAAGAATATAATAAAATACCTATTGTTAATCCAACAAAGTGGAAATTCCATGAAACTGTTTTTGAAGAAGCCTACTATCAAATCCTACGCCATTTGAGCTATGAATTAGAGAGGCAAAATTCAGTTCTTGTAACATTTGGCTTCTCTTTTGCTGATGAACATATCCTCACCCTAGTACAGCGCTCTTTGTCTAATCCATCACTGACAATGTACGTATCATGCTTTAATGAGTCGGAATTAAGGTGGATGAAAGATAAATTCAATGGCTATCAAAATGTAAAGTTCATTTATTCTGATAGTGGTTTTCTAAATTTCAGCAAATTTAATCGTTCAATTTCCACCCTAGTGCCACAAAAAAAAGAACGTGACAAAGAAGCAGCTGCACAACCCAATGAAACTGAAGCTGTAGAATTGGGTGGTAGTCTATGAGCATTGCTATTGGTGAAGTTATTTCTGTTAGAGGCACAAATATCATCGTAGCACTTTATGAAGAATCCAATAAAGAAACTCTTTTCTATTTTGGAGAAAAATTCAATGGTGTGTCAATTCAGGAGTTTATCTTAATCCGTCGAGGATTCAGAGATATCGTTGCCAGAGTACAAGGTGAATATCTGGTAACCGTTCACCAGCCCCCCGTTGACAGTCAAATATGACGATCATCTCTTGATCCACTTTCGGGGGTTGATAGATCCTCCCAGTCCGTCAACATAAGTCCATGAACAAGAAAAAACTCTTCGAAAATGCAGCGCCTCAGGCGCACGACCTCCATGATGCCAACCGCATCATCCAGGAGCTATGGAACAAGCTACGCGAGTACGAGGACCGTCTGGCTCTCTCTTCTCGTAACTCGTCCAAATCACCATCCTCCGACTCGCCCGCGGCTAAGGCGGAGCGAAAAAAGTTGCGACGCCTCGTGGCCGAAATCAGGTTGGCGCTCAACCTGGACACCCGGGGCATCGACGAGAACTAAGTCTGCTGCAATCCACCGATCAGGTGGTTGCTTGCAAACCGGCATCCTGCTGCGCTGAATGTGGCGGAGAGGTCGTGGCCAATGCCGCGCCATCCTTCCGTCACCAGGTGTTTGAACTGCCCAAGTTGCCGCTGGAAATCACCGAATACCAGGTATTCCACGGCCACTGTCAGCACTGCGATGCGCTCAGCAAAGGCGAACTGCCCAATTCGGCACCCAACGGCCAAATGGGACCGCGGTTGCTTAGCCATATCGCCGTGCTAGCAGGGAAATATCATCTGAGTGTGCGCAAAATTCAGAGTTTGCTGCACGATCAGTACGGCATGACCTTTTCGGTGGGCGCCATCTCGGAAGCCCAGGGGCGTATCAGCTCGATGCTGACCCCCATCCATCAAGCGCTGAAGCAACATATTCAGAAGGCGCCGATCATCCATGCCGATGAGACCACGCATCAGCGCAATGGCGAGTCGAATACCCGGTGGTTGTGGTTGATGGCCAGCAACGATGCGGTGTTCCAGAACATTCGTTACTTCCGCAGTCAGGACAATGCCAAGCATCTGCTGGGTTCGGCACCCCACGGCGTTGTGGTTACCGACCAGTGCGCCAGTTACCACTGGCTGGATCCGACACGGCATCAATTCTGCCTGGCGCATGTCCAGCGCAACCTGCAAGAGATGGCGGATTATGGCGGCGGCGGTCAGACAGCCTACCTAGGACATCGGCTGGTCGTGCTGTTGAAGACGGTCTTTCGCACCCAGCACCGTTACGAGTCGGGGCTGATCGGTGAACAGATCAGACTCAGACGGATGGAGCGATTACGGCGCAGTATCAAGACGGTACTGTGCAAGGGTGCCGAGGTTCCCGTGCGACGTTATGCCGGTCGCTGCCAGCATATTCTCAAGTATGAAACCGGGCTGTGGGTATTCTTGCAGCATCCAGGGACACCGCTGACCAACAACGAGGCGGAGCGGTGTATTCGCGGCAGTGTGATCCTGCGGAAGATCTGTTTCGGCACGAGTTCAGACCGGGGAGACAAGTTCCGCTCGCGGGTGCTGTCGGTGATTGAGACGAGCAAGAAGCGCCAGCTGTCGGCACTCGAAGTGCTGTGCCGGATCGTCACAGCGGTCATGACAGGCCAGCCCTATCCTGACGTATTCAACCTGACCTCGGCTTAGTCAAGCCGGGGCCGGTGAACGGTTACAATATCTGGATGAGAGAGTGAGGGATGAGGTAAATAATTGTTACATTCGTAAAATTGAGTTAGTGCCTATAGGATACTTTCATTTCGATATTTTCCATGAAGGTATCAAACACTTACCAATGATACGAGATACAGCTTACTTAATGAGTGACAATCAGGTGAAGTCACTCTTTGGTAAACCAGATGGTAATTTTATTGTCGGTGAAACGCTCACTGAAGAAGTACCAATATCACTTCCTTGGGCTAAGCTTTTCAATACTCATATCGGCGTGTTTGGAAATACTGGCAGTGGAAAATCGAATACATTAACAAATCTCTACACAACTCTATTTAAGAACAAAATAAATAACATCCAGAATATTAGTAATTTTATCGTAATAGATTTCAATGGTGAATATACTCGAAACCAATTAATTCCAAATGCTGATTTCAAAGAAATATACCAGCTCGATACCAGTAATAATGAAGGCAATAAATTCCCACTAATGACTGACGTATTTTGGGATGAGGAACTATTTGGGATACTATTCAAAGCTACAGAAAACACTCAAAAACCATTCTTAAAGCGGCTTGTTTCCGGACGAAATAAATTCAAAAACACCCCCGATAGTCTTACTAATTACGTCAAGTCGACATTACGTAAAGCCCTAACTAGCACAGCTCAGAAAAAAGAGTTTGTAGATATAATTTTCGAAATATCAAAACTTATAAACTCTCACAATATGAAGCAACTTGCAGAACAGATGGGTTGGCATAGTAATCAGGAAAAGCTCTACTTTCCAAATTATCAGAAGTATTTCAATGGTGGCGATAACGATGAAACTTACAATCAGTATTGTAAGCAACATATTGATGCTATTAACATAAACCAATTATCATCATTTGGTGAGCTAAGGCTAAGAATTAACGCTCAACTACTTTCCGACCTCATCAGTGGTTATGTACAATTTGAACATATCCAGCCTCTTTTAAAGAGAGTGGAAGCGTCATTGATTGCACTTGAACGGGTATTCAGCATTGGTGATGAACCACCGTCAAACAAATTGCTGACAGTTATATCTCTTAGAAAGACAAACCAAGAAATAAAAAAGATATTACCATTATTACTTGCCAAGTATTACTATGGTTCACACAAACATAAAGTCATTAATCAAAGTCCCCCTAAACACACCTTTCACATGATTATAGATGAGGCTCATAATATCCTCTCAACGCAGTCCAATCGAGAAAGTGAAAGCTGGAAAGACTACAGGTTAGAGTTGTTCGAGGAAATAATAAAAGAAGGTCGTAAGTTTGGCTTCTTTTTAACTTTATCAAGCCAAAGACCTGCTGATATATCTCCGACAATAATGTCTCAACTACATAACTTCTTTATCCATAGATTAGTTAATGAACGAGACCTTAAGTTACTTGAAAGTACTATTAGCTCACTCGATGATTTATCAAGACAGATGATACCTAATCTAGCAAAAGGATGTGCTGTTATAACTGGAACATCCTTCGATATTCCAATGGTTGTTCAGTTCAACGAGATGGCTGAGGGTAGTAGACCTGACAGCGATGATATTGATATTTCAGCTCTTTGGAGATAGGTATTTAGGACATTCATCTAGTTTTTTCAAAAATTAAAACAGCTACCATTCAATTACAGATATTCGCAAAGATCACAGATATTCAAAATATATAGAAAGTACCAGCCCTCCGGCAGACCACAAACAAAAACCGCAGCCCAAGGGCTGCGGTTTTTTTATTGGCTCAACCTGTTGGCACCAACAGGGCAACTGGCCTTAGGCACGGCGCCAGCTGGTCTTGCCGGCGCTGTCTTCCAGCACTATGCCCATCTCGGTGAGACGGTTGCGGGCGGCGTCGGCGGCGGCCCAGTTCTTGTCGGCGCGGGCCTGGTTGCGCTGGGCGATCAGTTGCTCGATCTCGGCCACTTCGTCGTCCGCTTCGCCACCCTTCAAGAAGGCATCCGGGTCTTGTTGCAGTATGCCGAGCACGGCGCCCAGCTCGCGCAGGCGGGCACCCAGGCCAGCGGCGACATTGATGTCTTCGGCTTTCTGGCGGTTGATCTCGCGCACCAGATCGAACAGGGCGGAGTAGGCTTCCGGGGTGTTGAAGTCGTCGTCCATGGCATCGACGAAGCGAGCCACCTGCTCGTCACCACCGGCGGCGACAGCCACCGGCAGGTCGCGCAGGGCGGTGTACATCCGCTCCAGGGCGGCGCGGGCCTGCTTGAGGTTGTCTTCCGAGTAGTTGAGCTGGCTGCGGTAGTGGCCGGACATCAGGAAGTAGCGCACGGTTTCGGCGTCAAAATGGGCCAGGACGTCGCGGATGGTGAAGAAGTTGCCGAGGGACTTGGACATCTTCTCCTTGTCTACCATCACCATGCCGCTGTGCATCCAGGTGTTGACGTAGTCGCCACCGTGGGCGCAGCAGGACTGGGCTATTTCGTTCTCGTGGTGGGGGAACTGCAGATCGGAGCCGCCGCCGTGGATGTCGAAGTGGTTGCCAAGGTGCTTGGAGTTCATGGCGGAGCACTCTATGTGCCAGCCGGGACGACCCGGGCCCCAGGGGCTGTCCCAGGTCGGCTCGCCGGGCTTGGACATCTTCCACAGCACGAAGTCCAACGGGTTGCGCTTGGCTTCGACCACGTCGACCCGGGCACCGGCCTGCAGCTGCTCCAGATCCTGGCCAGAGAGCTTGCCGTAGTCGGCGAAGGACTCGACGATGAACATCACATCGCCGTTGTCGGCCACGTAGGCGTGCTCTTTTTCCAGCAGGGTTTCGACCAGGGCGATGATTTCATGGATGTGCTGGGTGGCGCGGGGCTCGATGTCCGGGCGCAGCATGCCGAGGGCGTCAAAGTCCTGGTGCATGTCGCCGATCAGGCGCTCGGTGAGGTCGTCACAGGTGACCCGGGTCTCGGCGGCGCGCTTGATGATCTTGTCATCCACGTCGGTGATGTTGCGCACATAGGTGAGATCGTAACCGGCGTAACGCAGGTAACGGGCCACCACATCGAAGGAGACGAAGGTGCGGCCGTGGCCGATATGACAGTGATCGTAGATGGTGACGCCACACACATACATGCCCACCTTGCCCGGGTGGATAGGTTTGAATTCTTCTTTTTGACGAGTGAGTGTGTTGTATATCTTCAGCATCTTATGACCACTGCCTGTGAGTAAAATGGCCTGACATTCTAACCGCATCCGGTGGAGAAAACGAGGCAGAAAAAGCGCCGGATCCCCCATGCCATCTATGCCGCAGCCCCTTGATGGGCTAGAATTGCCACCACTTTAGGCCATAGCCCATGCAACAGCCGCGAGCCGGCTTCGTGCTCGCGCAACATTTGAAAGGACATATCATGGTTACTCTGCACACCAACCACGGCGACATCACCCTGACCCTGAACGCGGAAAAAGCCCCCGAGACCGTGGCCAACTTCCTGCAATACTGCCGTGACGGTCACTACGACAACACCATCTTCCACCGCGTCATCGACGGCTTCATGATCCAGGGCGGCGGTTATGCCCCGGGCTTCGAAGAGAAAGAGACCCGCGCCTCCATCAAGAACGAGGCGGCCAACGGCCTGTCCAACAAGATTGGCACCATCGCCATGGCCCGCACCTCGGAGCCGCACTCCGCCAGCGCCCAGTTCTTCATCAACGTGAACAACAACGACTTCCTGGACTTCAAGTCCCCCACCACCCAGGGCTTCGGCTACTGCGTGTTCGGTGAAGTCACCGCCGGCATGGACGTGGTCAACAAGATCAAGGGCGTCAAGACCGGCAACTACGGCCGCATGCATCAAGACGTGCCGACCGAAGACGTCGTCATCACCAAGGTGACCCTTGCTGAGTGATTGTCGCCTTCTGCGCACTGATATAACTGCGGCCCCGGCCGCAGTTTTTCCATCTGCGCAGGCCACCCCCGCCAACTGGCGCCGCCTCGACTATCTGGCCCAGGGCAATCCCCGCCAGCGTTCCGCCTATGCCCTGCTCAACGCAGGATGCTGGGATGCGCTTGAACGCCTGTGCCAGGACCTGGCGCTGGTGAGCACCGTCGCCATCGGGCTCGACAAGCCCGGCAGCGATCTCGACATCCTCTGCCAGCACCCTGATCCCGCGCGCCTCGCCGCCCTCTTGCGTGAGCAGGGCTGGACGGCCAGCGACAAGGGGCACCAGGTGTGGCTGCTGGAGCAGACCCTGACAGGCCCGGACCAGGCGCGCTGGCCGGTGGAGCTTTATGTCACCCAAGCCCCGCTTGAGACGCTCAACGGCTGGCGTCACCTCAGCCTGATGGCCGCCCTGCTGGGGCACTTTGGCCACGACTTCTATCAGGCCGTGCTGCGCCTTCGCCTCGAGGCAGGGCTCAAGGGAGAGGCGGCCATCTGCCGTCTGCTTGGCCTTGGCGGCGATCCTTACGCCGCGCTGCTGACCCTGGAGGGGCGCGATCTTGCCGCGCTCCACTGGCAGGCACCGTCCCAATGCGACTCGTCCACCCCGGCAGACTCCCCTGCCCCCCTTTGCCCGGAACCCATCAAGAGCACTCATCCCACATCATGAGCACCCTTTTTATCAGTGATATTCACCTGTGCGCCCAGCGGCCCGACATGACAGCCGCACTGGTGCGTTTTCTCGAGCGCGACGCCCCCAAGGCCGATGCCCTCTATGTGCTGGGAGATCTGTTCGAATTCTGGATTGGCGACGACGATCCCAACCCGCTCCACAGCCAGGTGGCCGAGGCCTTCCTGGCCCTGAGCCGGCAGGACGTGCCCATCTACTTCATCCACGGCAATCGCGACTTCCTGCTGGGCAAGGCCTTTGCCAAACGGGCGGGCATGACGCTGCTCGGCGACCCCTGCGTCATCGATCTCTACGGGGAGCGGGTGCTGCTGAGCCACGGGGACCTGCTCTGCACCCTGGATGAGGGCTATCAGAAGTTTCGCCGCATCACCCAGCAAAAATGGCTGCGCTGGCTCTTCCTGCGCCTGCCCCTCAGCCGCCGCCAGGCCATCGCCTGCAAGATGCGGGGCCAGAGCCAGATGGAGAATGCCGGCAAACCACAGACCATCATGGATGTGACCCCGGCGGCGGTCGATGCGCTGTTGCGCCAGCATGGCTGCCAGTTGCTTATCCATGGCCACACCCACAGGCCCGCAGTCCATGACTTCATGCTGGACGGCAAGCCGGCGCGGCGCATCGTGCTGGGAGACTGGTTCGAGCAAGGATCCGTGCTGAGCTGCTCCCCGCAGGGCCAGCGCCTCGAGAGCCGTCCCCTCCCCGAGTGACGGTCCCCCTCGGGGATGAGGGATGCCCATATGACAACTTCTGTCCCACCCCCTCCCCGAGCAGGATGCAACGCCGAACCCTGCATATACTCTGTATCTCTGCACACAAATGAGGACTAGATGATGGGATTTCTTACCTGGGTTGTATTGGGATTGATCGTCGGCATCCTGGCCAAATGGATAATGCCGGGCAAGGATGGGGGCGGTTTCTTCATGACGGTGATCCTGGGGGTCATAGGCGCCATGGTGGGTGGTTACATCGGCACCCTGCTGGGCATGGGAACGGTGACCGGCTTCAACCTGCCGAGCATACTTATCGCCACAGTGGGTGCCTTGATAGTGCTGTTTTTCTACAACAAGATCCGCAGCTGAGCGGCTGAATCCGTTTCTTGCAGCACTCGATGTGTATGCCCCCCGGGCAAGGATCCGAAACCTTGGGTTTCGGATTTTTTATGGGCGAGCCACTCCTTTCGCCTCCGGCGCAGCTGGCAGCCCAACCCAGGCGCCTGGGCTCTGGCGCGAGGCGCTGACGTATAGAGGTTGGCGGGTGCGGCACTGGCGCAGATCTCGCGCTTCTGCTTATGGCATCCCGTTATTGCCATACAGACAGAAGCCGGGGCGCTCGCTCAATCGCGCGTAGTAATCGCTCACCGCCGCGAGTGGCGGGCGCTCGAAGGGGGTATGGAACCAGCGATTCACCGACAGGCCGACGGGAATGTCCGCCAGCGAGAAGCGGCTCCCGGCCACATAGCCGCCGGTGGCCTCGAGCTGCCTGTCCAGGATCTGCATGTACCTGGACCACTCGGCACAACTCGCCTCCATCGCCTGGCTGTCCTGATGGGCGGGGGAGTGCCTGACCAGCGACATGAAGGCGTAGCTCCAGGCGCGGTTCAAGTCCGACGACTGCCAATCCATCCATTGATCGACCCTGGCCCTCGCTCGTGCCTCGGCGGGATAGAGCGAGCCGTCACCATAGCGCGTCGCCAGATATCGGATGATGCTGTTCGATTCCCACAGGGTGAAGTCCCCATCTCTCATGACCGGCACCATACCGTTGGGATTCAACGCCAGGAACTCGGCACTCCGGGTGGACTGAAAACCGCTCCCCCACTCCTCCCGCTCGAAAGGGAGATCCAGCTCGGCGCAGGCCCACAACACCTTGCGCACATTGATTGACGACCCCTTGCCCAGTATCAGTACCATGTCTTCGTCCTTTTGTGAGAAGGGCCCAGCTTCCATCAAGGGGAGAGCGCCGGTCAAGGGGAGAGCCATGACTGCAGTTGGCCCATGGGACTGGCTCTCATGGGCCGCCTGGGGCATGGCCTGAGCGGGGTGAGCCACAGATGAAAAAGAGGCGGTGGGCTAAACTCATGCTTGCGTGTCCGGCTTGACCGACCCCTTCAGAGCGGCCGCGGGACAGGCCAAGCAGTAAAGGACAACATCATGAAAATATGGAAAATCTGCCTGATAGCAGCGCAGCTCATGCTGGTTGCCTGCGCCTCCTCCGACGGTGCAGGCCCTCCCCCGACCGGGGACGACGGCAGCAACGCCGGCGGCAAGAGCGGGGGTGGCAGCAGCTACCTGACCTATTAACGAGGCCATCTCCTGCAAACCGAGGCTCAGCCAGGCCACGGCATCAAATACAACAAGACCAGAAAGCGCCGGCAGCCCGCCGGCGCTTTTCGTCTCGCCAATCAGTGATGCCCTGCCCGACGACCACGGGCACAATGACCCAAAGAAGGGGCTGAACAATGCAATCTGGATCAAAGGTGGACACGGAGGAAAAACAAAAAGGCCACTATCGCTAGTGGCCTTCGTAAGTCTTTGATTGCTTTCTTCAATAACTGGTGCCCGAGGCCGGAATCGAACCGGCACGACGCGAACGTCGAGGGATTTTAAATCAAAGGAACTCGTTTGCATCTCATTGCATGAAATAGCAAGCAGATGGAGCGAGTAACACCGCAAGTTCGCAACAAATCGCACCCCGTCATAGAACATCGCATACCGCTTATCACAGAATTCGCAAAGATACGCCGGCGTGTTGGTCTTGCCCCCGATCTGATAATCTCTGAGCCTTCGCATTTGCAATCGTTTCAGTCGGAGTCCCCCATGGCAGCCTATTCCCCTCCCTTCACCCTGACCCACGCCATGTTGAGCCGGGTGGCGGAGATCGCAGAATTGGTGGGGCAATGGCGCTCGACGCAGAGCTCGCAAGTGCCCATGCTACGCCGGGAAAACCGGATCCGCACCATCCAGGCATCCCTGGCTATCGAGCACAACACCCTGAGCCTGGATCAAGTCACGGCAGTGATCGACGGCAAACCTGTACTGGGATTACCCCGTGAGATCCAGGAGGTGCGCAATGCCTTTGCCGCTTATGAAGCAATGTCGGCTTGGGCCCCTACCTCTTCTGCGGATTTGCTCAGGGCCCATGAACGTTTGATGCACGGGTTATGCGACGATGCAGGGCAATGGCGTAGTGCTGGGGTCGGCATCTATCGGGGTGAGCAATTAGTACATATGGCTCCCCCCGCGACTCAGGTTCCGCGTCTGATGGAACAACTGATGCAATGGTTGGCAGAAACAGAGGCCCATCCCTTGATCGCCTCTTGTGCCTTGCACTACGAGTTGGAGTTTATCCACCCCTTTTCCGATGGAAATGGTCGTATGGGGCGCTTGTGGCAAACGGTGATCTTGAGCCGTTGGCAACCAGTGATGGCCTTCCTGCCGGTGGAAGCGATCATCAAAGAGCGCCAAGAGCACTACTACCACCAATTAAGTCTGGCCGACAGGCTGAGTGACTGCACCGATTTTATTCTGTTTCTGCTAGAGGCGCTGCGAGATGCGTTGACCGAGGCGATTGCCGCACAACCGGCATCACAGTTCACACAGCTGGAAAAAATGCGGGTAGAAACGCCGGTAGAAATGCGGGTAAAAACGCCGGATGCGGTGTTGGCTATCTTGGTGGCTGAGCCGACCTTGACCCTTAAACAAGTAGCCGAGCGGATAGGCAGATCGACCAGCACTGTGGAGCGAGCGGCGGCGGCGTTGGTTAAGGCAGGACGATTACGCTTTGTTGGTCCGCGCAAGGGTGGGCAATGGGAAGTGTTGTCATAGGACAGCTTGCTAAGGCCACCGAGTGTGTTACTACAGCCGCCCAGCTTCCGGGTTGTATCAGTAGACATACAACCAGCCAAGTAAACCCAAGCGCAACGAACCCCATTTGCGCACAAAGGGGGCGCAGTAACTCTCTGTTTTATCTCACTAACACCACAAGGTGTAAGATCTCCATTGGGGGATAATCAGATACTGTGATACTTGCCCCACATCCCAATGGATAGACTCCTATAGGTCAGCTAACCTGTCCTCACCACATCCCCAAAAGATGCATGAAATGGAATTCTCGTCGCTCGCGGTATCTATTCTGGCAACTTCTGGCTTGTTCTTGGGCCCGATTTTCTTATCTGTCGGGATCATCTTGTTAATAAGAAAAAGGCTTCGCTCACATAGGGTCAGCCCGTTGACCGCCGACCTGCTCAGGCCAGCGGGTCACACCCTGCAACAGCAAATCCAGGACCTACAAATAGATCTCTTTTCCCAAATGCTATTCACGCCATTGACCCTGATGATGATCGGGTTCTACCTCTTGTTACAGAGCTATATCGATAAGAGGGCTATGAGCACGACTGTGATGCTGATTTCCGGGATCGTGATGCTGGGTATCTTTATCTATGGCACAACCAAAACTTACAAAATGGCCAACAAGGTTCAGCACCTCAAGCTGGGTTACTCCTGTGAACTTGCGGTTGGCCAGGAGCTGGACCAAATCGTTAGGCCCCAACACCACCCCTATCGGGTTTACCACGATATCCCGTTTGATGGATTCAATATCGACCATTTGATCATCTGCCCTAACGGGGTCTTTGTCATCGAGACTAAAGGCCGCTCCAAACCCATCAACAATGGCGAAAAACAGTTCAAGGTTCGGGTCGAAAATGATGCGCTTCACTTCCCAAACCATGTTGAAAAAGCGCCGCTCGAACAGGTCCGCCGTAACGTCACCACAGTGCGTAACTGGCTCAACAGTGCAACTGGGACCGAAGTCCCGGTAGGTGGCGTTCTGGTTCTACCTGGCTGGTTTGTGGATTTACGCCAGAAGATCACCTTCCCCTACATCGTCAGTGCCGCTGCACTCCCCAAGCAACTCCCCCAATTTCGGGCCGGCTCACTAGAACTGGCCCAGATTCAAGCCATCGCGCACCAAGTAGAGCAAAAAGTACGGGACGTCGCCAAAGCAGGCTAACAAGACTGTATTGCCGACTGATTTTGCATCAGTCGGCAAAAGTACCCCTCCCTTGAATGCCCCTCGGTTTGAGGCTTTGAGCTATAGGGGAACACAGGGGGATTCGCAGCGATGAATTTGAAGCCACCCATTGCGGGTAAAAAGCCAGCGGCGCTATTGTACTAATTCTTTTTTTGCACAAGGAGTGTGCTCGATGTCTATCTCGCCCATGGATCTCGCAACTTATTACGGTGTCGATGACATTCCTGCTGCCCTATCGATAGGCGATAACCTCCATAGTTTGCTCGTAGCCATATTCAGGAATGAGCCTCTGACTTCGCCCCGCTACGACATTCTAGCCAGCTACGATCTCAACGCCTTGAGGGGCTTTATCAACGGCGATATGACTCTCCCTGAGTTCAGACGCCAATCTGGGGTAGAACAAGAGCTGCGCCGTTCTAAATCTCTTTACTATAAGGGCCGAAAGATTGTGCATCGCTACCAACCTTCAATTACGAAGCCCTTGGCTGGTCAGCTAGACGACAAGCCTCATATAGAGAAGACCAGTCAAAATCCCACTTGGGATTACCTGCAGAAATTCCGGATCAAAAATGGTCTGGCCGATGGCCAGAATTCTGTGTCCCTCCCCCCGCATGAACTGGCCAGACAATTCTGGGTGGATGATATCACCAGTGCGATCACGGGCGGTGCCAGGTTGTACAGCCTCCTTGTCGCTGCTGGACAAGGCGCGACGATATCAGCAGCTAACAGACAATTTCTCTTGAACAGAGGGTTGAATGCCTTGCTGTGCTTCTTGACCGGCGAACTCTCCCAAGAGCACTTCGACCAAAAAGGGAAAGCGGAACAGGAGCAACGAAACGAGCTTGCGCAACAGAAACAACGCGAGATCGCCGCTCAGAAGGCCGCAGATGAAGAACGTTATAAAGCCGAGCAGAAAGCCCGAAGTGTGCGACTTGAGGCTGAGCGAATTCAGCGTGAAAGTGACCCCAAGTACATCGCACGGATGAAGAACCAAGCACTCAGGGAGAAGTATGGTGTAACTGGATATGTCGAATCACATCACCTCAAACAGCTCATGGCAATCCTTCTCAAGCTGGATGCAGGTACACGGCTACTGGAGACTGAAACCATCTGGCTCAAGAGCAATGGCCGTGAGTACGAGACAAAGGAGATTCTGCATACCTACAACCGACTCGAAGCGGATCACTGGCTAGCGGAGTACCGCAACAGCAAGAACCCATGGAGTGCAGTCAATGCCAGCGGACACTTGCGTAAATGCGCAGCATCGAATGAGGCGATTGCGCTGCTAAGTGCCATCCCAGCCAAGAGGCAGGGTCAGCCAAAGCTGAAATCAGCCATTCTCACCACGCATGGTGGTGCGATGCGTGACCATGGCGAACATACTGCCGCATTGAGCATGGGCGCTGAAGCTCACCGCCTTCAACCCAACAACTTTCGCCCCTGCACACTTCTTGGTGCAGTCTGTATAGAGCTTGGCAACATTAGTGAGGGACATGAGTGGTATTGCAAGGCGGAAGCCAGAGGCGCTGGTCGTGACAGTATTATGTCGGATGTCAGGTCGCTTCTTACCCGGATGACAGCCGATAAGCGTGAAGCAGTTATCGCAGAACTGTTGCGCATTCATCCCGAACAGTATCGATGGCTAACTAAGTGGCGTCAGGCAAAGGCGTAATTGACATTATTGCTAGCAAACCGAGAGTGAATCGCAAGCCGTTATGGCTGGGAAGTGTCTAGATCGCTGGTGGCGATTCACCCCACATCAACCAACTATCTACATAAGGAGTCACCTTGACCCATAAAACCCTGCTGCTCTCTGCACTGTCCTGTGCCGTCAGTCTCATTGCCTCACCGGCCATTGCCGCAAACACGGGCTTCAAAACCCTGACTGTCGGCCTGCCCATCACCACACTCCAAGCGGTCAACGAAGGTCTGATACGCTACGACTGGCGTAGTGACATTGATGAAGATTTTCGCGGCAAACCCAAGGTGGGCGAGGGATTCTTAGGACGACCAGCTACGGGTGATTATTACTATGCGGTCTACCAACATAAAGTGTTCTCCTTCGGCGGTACCCTAGCGTCGTACCAAGACGACTCCGTTGCTTCTGTCAGACAGGCTAAGGCAGACTTCGAGGAATTAGTCAGTCAGGCGACCAATACCTTGAAAGTCAAGCCGGTGATCATCCGCACAATAAAGGATAAGTCGGTGCCGTTTTTTGAATGTGTAACCGACAGCATTTGCGGTGATTACAGCGCAACCTATACGATCGGAGCCAACGAGATCTCGATCAATTTGATGCAAGACCGTGATGCTGAGGACGGTGGCCGTCAGCTCAACGCGGGAATGCGCGGGACCCTTAAGTTGAATCGCCCCCAGTTCCCTAGACACCTCGCAGCCTTAAAATGAGGCAACTATTGGAGGTGTTATGACCCGTCAGCGTTATCCAGAAACATTCAAAATCGAAGCTGTTAAACAAGTCACCGAGCGCGGGCGGCCGGTGGCTGACGTTGCACGAGCCATCGGGGTATCCAGCCATAGCCTGTATGCCTGGCTCAAACAGTACGGTAAGCCCGCTGACCAACAGCATGAAGAGTCAGCCTTGCAAGCCGAGATCCGCCGTCTGAAAGCCGAACTACGCCAAGTCACCGATGAGCGCAACATTTTAAAGGAGGCCGCCGCGTACTTTGCCAGCGAGTCAAGGAAAGGTACGCGTTCATAACCTCCCGACTCGACCGGTACAGTGTCGCTACCCTGTGCCAGACCCTGGGGGTTCACCGAAGTGGCTTCTACGCGTGGCTGAAACAGCCTACATCGCCACGACAGCACGAGGACGAGCGACTAACGGGGTTGGTCAAGCAATCCTGGCTGGAAAGTGGTGCTGTCTATGGTTATCGCAAGATCCATCGTGACCTTCGTGACTTGGGGGAAGTCTGCGGCAAGCACCGTGTGGCCAAATTAATGAGGCGAGAAGGACTGCGTTCGCAAACCGGCTATCAGCGCCGTAAGGGGCATTATGGGGGTAAGAGCCCGCAGGCTGCTCCGAACATGCTGGCTCGTCAGTTTAAGACCCCAGCCCCCAATATCTCCTGGGTGACCGACATTACCTACATCCGTACTCAAGAAGGGTGGCTGTATCTGGCTGTAGTGCTAGATCTGTTTTCTCGCCAGATCGTCGGCTGGGCAATGAAGCCACGCATGACGGCAGACTTGGCGGTTGATGCGTTATTGATGGCGGTTTGGCGGCGCAAGCCAAAGCAGCCGGTACTGGTGCATTCGGATCAGGGCAGTCAGTTTACCGGTGGTGAATGGCAGGACTTTCTGAAGGCCCACAACCTGAGTTGCAGTATGAGCCGACGTGGTAACTGTCACGACAACGCTGTCGCCGAGAGCTTCTTTCAGTTACTCAAACGGGAGCGGATCAAGCGCAGGATTTACCCGACAAGAGACGAAGCCCGCAGCGACGTATTTGATTATATCGAGATGTTTTACAACCCAATCAGGCGCCATGGTTCCAATGATGGGCTGTCGCCGGTAGAGTTTGAAAAGCAGTTCAATGTTCAACAACAGAGTGTCTAGAAAACCCGGGGCGATTCAGTCTGACCACGCGAGTACAACTCATTATCGGTTGTACGCTCCTTCAACAGATCCAGAACATGTTTTTCCGACTCTGTGCTGCCACGTTGAGCCAGCAAGTCCCTCAGGCTATGCAGCAGGTCTTCCCAATCCATCAACAACTCCAAATGACCCTTAGCCTTATGGACAATGCAAACCTCAGTCTATGGACCGCTCTTGTTATCCGTTCGAAACAGACTATGGCAATTCTGTAGTCTCCAGTAGCCAGATACCGAGCAGTGCCACACGTATTTACGTTGGCGGATGCCATATAGTATGAGCGCCCCAAACACGCTTCATACTTATGCAATGCAATGCACGATCTCGTTGCTCTAATGTGGCAATCAACGCTGCCATCCTGGCTGTCGCTACCAGATTGCTCAGACCTCAGGTTGTGACAAACACTAACTCATGATGCGAGGGAGTCCTACCTTATCACCTCATTGAGCTGATGGACATTTGCGGCCATCACACAATGAGAAGATGCTCGAACTTTCTTTGTTGTCGACGTTCAATGGACAGAGACGCTTTGGGACTGACTGCGCAACCGACCCCTGTTGCATAAGATGATGACCACATAACTAACTGATAATTAATGTAAATCAGGCTTGGTGGAATAACGCTATTGGGGATACACACATATCTGTCTTTCTCCCTCCCCGCCGATGACAAAAAAACAAGCCTCCCAGCCACAGGCCGGGGGATACTTGTTTTGGGGATGGTGGCTGAGAGAGACACCTGAAGCAGCCGAAGGATGGACTAACCTACTGAGCCGCTGACCGGTTTCGAGTTGGGTTAGTCCATGGCTCCTTGCCCTGCATGGAAAGGTGAACACAGTAGCACCACTGCCAGAACCAAACCGCCGCTTGTTCCTGTTCCTCTCCTGTCCGGTGCGACGGTTACGCAGCCACTGAGACGGTAAACACGCCCATCTGGTAGTAACTGACGAAATTCGACTCCCACATCGTATAGAGATCCCTGGCCGACGCTGGCCCCATCTGGCCGTAACGGAGCAGGTAGTATTCTTCGCTCAAAAAGTTGAAGTCGATCTCTTTGACCAACTCCGCCATATCCTCCGGCCCCTGATAGCTAAAGTCCGTCACGTAATCGAACTGCCACTGGTCTTTACGCTTTAGCAGCCGAATTTCCACCGGATGAAACCCGCCACGAACCGGGCCGTAATCCGGGTCTCGGAAGTTGAAGACCAGACTGGATTTTCCCTTCAGCACCATTCCAGATCTAACCAGTTCCTGATCCAGAATACTCATCAATGCCTGACTGACAGGCAGGGCAAAATCGCCCGCAAATGGGATCGTCATAATCACCTCAGATTGGTTGTTTGGGGGGGATCACCCTTGGACAGGTGAGCACTATGCAGGGGTTATTCGATGGTAGAAGTTACGGTACAGAGCTCATTGGTTAGCGAACCCAAGCGCTCAAGGTAATCAGGCACCAGTTCGTGCAGCATCGGATTGCCGTCTGCCTTCTGGATCAACTTCAGCCCATCCGAACGCAGAATGGCTGATAAGAATCCGGCGTTATTGGCGCTGCCCCCATTAAACAGTCGCTTCATGACGCTGGATTTAAACGGCTTGTCTGCGGGCAAGGAACGCAACACATCGTCAATCGCCGACATCGCAATCCACTCCTTGCTATGCAGACCCCCGCCCTGATTGCCTGTAATTTTCAGGAACAGCTCGCCACTCTCTTCATGACGACCAATGGCATAGAAAATCAAACCTTCTGATCGGGCACTGAGTTTCTCGGCGGTATGGTTGAGCAAGGTGTGTATGGGCGCAGGGCCGCCGGGCACGGAGTCTGCGGTGTCGCCGGGTCCAGGCCTGGCCTTGTCGGCGTCAGCCGCAAGGGCTGGCGAGAGGGGGTCGGCGCAGTCGCTTGCTCCGGATGTGAGAGGGCTTTCGTCGGCTGGCGTGGTGCTGGCTGGTTTAGGGGTTTCTTCAACGCGGTGTTTACGGGGTCTTGTCATGATAGTTTCCTTACAACGTCATTAGATAACCGGTGATTGCGATCGCCAGATCATCGGTAGATGGGTCATAGATAAAGGGTCATAGAAAACGCGATAGCGCGACAGGACCGACTCCATCACTGTCACAGTGATCTCATCCGATCCTTGGCAGATTGACGATGATGTGACTTAACCGGTAATGCGGCTAATGCCGAGGTGATGACCGATAAGTCATCGAGATAACCGGCAAATGGAATGGGATCTGGTACCACGTCGAACGGGTTTACCAGATAAGCCAGCGCACCGATGATGAGCGCATAGCACCAGACCGGCAGATCGCCATCCGTGAGCAGGACATACAACAGCACGGCCTTTTCCAGCAGTTCCTTAATCCCCTTGATCTCTTTTAACTTGCGCATGATGTCGCTATGGCTGGGGTTACTCATGGTGCATCGCCTCCAGGGTGGGAAGCAGCGGTGCATCTGAGTGGATCAGCAGGTAAATGCCCGCTCCCTCATCGTTGAGGATGGCCAGCAACAGACGCCAATCTTCGGATATGGCGAACTCTTGCTCCGGGTAACGCAAACCGAACATCACCTGATTCTGAGTGTGCTGTGGCATGATCTGGAACTCACTCATCGAGGCCGTCATCTCGATTATGATCAGGCAGCAGCCAGTCGCGTCCCAGAATGCCCTCGCCTCCTCTACTGATGAAAAGGGCTCGATAATTTGCTCCATGACCGAGACATGGAGTGCCGGGTAGGCCGCGAGCAATGTCTCCTCCGGCCATTCCATACAAGTTTTCATCGTGTTTCTCTCCAACAAAAAGGCCCTTAAGTTCAGATGAACTTAAGGGCCTGGGAACTGTGAAATGTGGACCAACAGCCTATGTAACAGCGCTGTCTGGTTATTAATATCTGTTTATAAACAATACCTTTTCGGTCACTCCGCCTGGATCATCGACGAGAGACCTTCGCTGATATTGCGACTGCGCTCAGAGGTCAGCTTTGCATACCGCTGGGAGGATTGAATGCTGGCGTGGGCCAATTGCGCCTTGACGTCATACAGGCTGTATTGCCCGGAAGAGACCAAGGCACTGGCGACCGAATGGCGAGCCGTATGGAAGCAGACCTCATCAAGGTTTTCGATACCGGCTTTCTCCAACACCCTCTCATAGGCGCACCTTGGTTCACCGATGGGCTTGCCCTGACAGCGAATGTGCTGACTCGCGAACACATAGGGATTACCGGCTATTCTGGGGAGCTTCTCCAGAATATCGATAGCCAATGTGCTCAGGTAAATGATCCGGCTCTTGCCATTCTTGGTTAGGGGTACGAAGAGCGTCTTATCCTCCCAGTTCACATGTTCCCATTTAGCGAGTAACACCTCTGATTTTCTTGCCCCCGTCAGGTAGAGCATCGCGATGAAGCTGCCTGCGGCTTGATTGCGATCCTGCAATGCCACCTCAATGACCCGTTTCATCTCTTCAATCGATAGGAAACGCGTCCTGGCATTGTCCTCCTTCAACAGCTTGATCTTGGCCGCCTCGTTGGTGTCCAGAATGCCCCAGCGCACCGCATAGCTGCCCATGGTCTTTAACTGGGCCAGAACCCGGTTGGCGGTACTCGGTGCGTAGGCCGTCTGCTGAGGGTTGTTGGGGTGAACCATCTCCGATTGCAACTGCAGGACATCCATCGCCTTGAGTTGCCGGTAACGCATGGCACCAAAGCGTGGTTCTATGTTGTGTTTGAACCGCTGAATGTCGCTGTTGATCGACCGTTTGCCGATGGTCTTGAGGTGCGGCAAAAAGGTCTGCCAGAAGAACTCCGAAAGGGTGGGCTCGGTTTTGTAGCTATCCCGCTCTGCTACCGGGTCAATGCCTTCTGCCAACATCGCCTTGTACTTGCGGGCAATGGTCCTGGCCTGGCTCACGTCGATATCGCCGAATCGTCCCAAAGCGATGCTGCGCTTCTTGCCCTGGAGGGTATAGCGCAGTAGGAAACGCTTACTGCCCTGGCTTTTTCCTGACAAGAGTTTTAAGCCGATGACCTCTGTATCGGAGAACTCCAGTTCAGTAGCGCCAGCCTCTCGTTGTTGTGCGGACAAAGCCTTGATGGCTGCATTGGTAAAGCGAAATTTGGTCTGCATAGATACCTCCGATGATGGGTTAGATCATGGGATTAATATCTGTTTCAAAGGGGATTCAATGCGGGTTTGGGAAGTGCGCGGTCAAGACGTAACAGCACGCCACGCTTGCCTTAGTACCAGAGACAGACCCCGGAAAAGTCCGGAGCAGTAGCCTACCAAACGTCCTTGGCTATGTTGGAAGACTGAGCAGGTTGTTCGCAACGAGTAGCAGGAAGTAGTAAGTCGCTTAGACAAGAAATGGACAAGAAAGGAAAAGTGAGAGAGGGGAAACGCTGGGGAGCAGAAACAAAAACGACGCAATGAAGCGTCGTATCTGTTTAATCTGTAAGGCTTTTTTCTTCAATTTTAATGGTGCCCGAGGCCGGAATCGAACCGGCACGACGCGAACGTCGAGGGAATTGGGTCGCCTCCCCGCTTCTCAGGAAGAAATCGAAGAGGCTCCCACCGAACCGGACGTGCGACTTTCATAGCATCCGGCTCTCCAGTAAGTTTTGCGATTTTTTATTGTGGAATATAAGCTAGTTCCGATAACTTAATTCCATCATAAGTTCCGTTGTGGACATTATCATGGCATTTAGCACAGAGTGGTACTTGCTTCCTATTAATCGCGCTCATTATCTGGTTAAACCCTTTAGTAACCCTCTTATTGCCTATTCTGAGGGCTCTTACATGGTGCATTTCGATACTGTCTCTTGTACCGCACACCATGCAATTATTACCCAGCTTCGATCTGGTTAAGCTATACATCTTCGCCAAGACTATTTCAATATCATCTGGCGCAATGTTTGTAATTATTTCCTTCTGCCACTGTTCCGGTTTCCAGAATTGTACAAATCTAGCTTCACCACTTCCACTTTGGTAACTAACCTTTGGGAAAACACCGTATTTTTGAATCACCTTAGGAACTCTCACCCTGCGTTTATGAGCGATTGTCATAATGCACGAGTATTGGAGAATATACATTACCCAGGAGAGCTTAGGAAGGTGCGAATAAGCGGGGAAATTCTTCTCGGCTGACTCAGTCATTTCATTTTTTCAGTTCCTGATTACCCATGACCCTCAGCCAGCTTCAAGAGCCGATATGGCATCGGAGGGCTTGCCACGACTGCATGCCCCAATTCAACCAACATGCTCTTGAGGTCAAAACGATGATTAAACCGGAAGCAGTATTCCGCAAGATGCCTTGGTAAATGCTTCGCTCCGAGCGTATGGCAACTGCCCCGCAGCGAGTTTTTCACATTTCCTATCATCGTGTTTACCCAGTTGAATGCCGGATGATCCAGCCAGTCCAGGTTGCCCCCAGTGACAACACCCAGGTGCTCACAATTGGCCTCCTTGACCGCTTTGAAACAGGCCAATCCATCGGATATCACCGCGCTACCACTGGCAATATGCCGTTTTGCCCAATCAGCAACGGACTTGGTTTTGAAACCATCGACCACCGTCATCCGCATCTTGATTGGATGTCCTTCCTTGTTCAGGGCCACTGCTGCCACAAACGGCGTCTTGCCTGCCGCGCCCCGACCCCGTTTGCCACCACGGCGCTCGCCACCCCAGTAGACATCATCGAGCTGAATGATGCCGCTGATGGGCTGCTTGTCATCGGACTCTTTCATGGCTTGCAGCAGCTTGTGCTTGAGCATCCAGGCGGTGTCATATTTGACGCCCAACTGGCGCTTTAGCTCCATCGCTGACAAGCCTGTTTTGGTTTGTGACAACAGGTGCATTGCCAGAAACCACTTGGTCAGTGGGAGCTTGGTGTTTGCGAAAATCGTGTTTCCAGTCAATGACATCTGGTGACGGCAGTGATTGCATTGCCACACACGTGGCCGCCTTCTCAGGCGACAACAGGTCTTGTTGGCACATTCAGGGCAGACAAAGCCGTTAGGAAAACGCCAAGTGAACAGCGCGTTTTCGCACTGAGCCTCAGTGCCATAGTCCTTGAGAAACTCAAACAGGCTGTAGCCTTTCTGGAATTGGATTTTGCTTTTGGCCATGATCTCGCACCTCGATAACTGTACGTAAGATCAGTATAGTTCGTGGTAACTGACTGCTAATCATGGGTAATCAGGTTTCAGTTTGAGCCGATCTTTTCTCCCGTAAATGCCTTGAATCAGCCTATTTAGACCGTTTCTTCGCCATTTAAGGCGTTATTCCCAGTTTTTAGTGAGATCTCTCCCACTGACGTATCATTTGGTCCGCCCGAAACAGGTTGGCCAGCGTGAATAACATCGCCAGTTGGTTATCGTTTTTCAGCAACCCCTTGTATCTGGCTTTCACGAAGCCGAACTGTCGCTTGATGATGCGAAACGGGTGCTCCACCTTGGCCCGGATGCTGGCTTTCATGTATTCGATGTTGATGGCCGTTTTGTTCTTGCGTGGATGCTGTTTCAAGGTTCTTACCTTGCCGGGGCGCTCGGCGATCAGCCAGTCCACATCCACCTCGGCCAGCTCCTCGCGCTGTGGCGCCCCTTGGTAGCCGGCATCGGCTGAGACAAATTGCTCCTCTCCATGCAGCAGATTACCCAGCTGATTGAGGTCATGCTCGTTGGCCGCGGTGGTGACTAGGCTGTGGGTCAGGCCACTCTTGGCATCGACACCAATGTGGGCCTTCATGCCAAAGTGCCACTGATTGCCTTTCTTGGTCTGATGCATCTCCGGATCGCGTTGCTGCTCTTTGTTCTTGGTCGAGCTGGGTGCCTCAATGATGGTGGCATCGACCAAGGTGCCTTGAGTCATCATGACGCCTGCTTCGGCCAGCCAGCGATTGATGGTCTTGAACAATTGGCGGGCCAGTTGATGCTGCTCCAGCAGGTGGCGGAAATTCATGATGGTGGTGCGGTCCGGCAAGGCGCTATCCAGGGATAACCGGGCAAACAGACGCATGGAGGCGATTTCGTACAGAGCATCTTCCATCGCGCCATCGCTCAGGTTGTACCAATGCTGCATGCAGTGAATGCGTAGCATGGTTTCCAGCGGATAAGGTCGCCGGCCATTACCAGCCTTGGGATAAAACGGCTCGATGACTTCCACCATGTTTTGCCATGGCAGAATCTGCTCCATGCGGGACAAGAAAATCTCTTTTCTGGTCTGACGGCGCTTACTGCTGAATTCACTGTCGGCGAAGGTGAGCTGATGACTCATGATGAACCCTTTTTCATGGCTCCAGATGACAAACATGATCTCATATCAGGGACTTGTTCGCACCTTCCCTAACATAGTAGATGCGACAGAAATCAGGATCATCTGTCATTATCGATGGCATTTCGTCAGCCTGTCGCTTTAACTCAATAGTCTCTTCGGTTTCGACTCCGCCGTTCTTATCTAGGACATATAGCCTGCGTCTGTTCAACTTACGCCAGTCCGGATTAGGCTTCCTTTTCTTACCTTTATTAAGCTCGTCTCTGAGATTTGATGCCCAAAGGTCGAACTCATGTAAGTATATGTTGGCAAGTATTGGGCTAATTACGCCCCCTTGCGGTGTTCCCTTTAAGCTTTTGGTCAGAGAATTATTTTCTTCTCTAATTTCCGCTCTAAGGAATTTCCAGATTAGATTTATGAACCTCTCGTCCTCAATTCTTTTCCTAAGAAGAGATATGAGTATATGGTGGTTAATATTGTCGAAGAAGCCTGAAATATCTCCCTCTACGATCCATCTAGTACCTTGCCAGCATTGGAACTCCTTTAGCGCCGTGTGACAGCTTCTGTTAGCTCTGAATCCATGGCTTGAGTCTTCGAAGGTAGGTTTTTCTGAGTCATAAATACTTTCGAGTATTATTCGAAGCATTTCCTGTACAATTTTGTCCTTCGGCGAAGGAATCCCTAGTGGCCTTTGTTTACCATTGGCTTTGGGGATAAATTTCCTTCTCACAGGGATTGGTTTATATGACTGATCCTGTATGGACTTACATAAATTACCAATCTTAGTAAGGGATATTTCGTCAAGAGTAGACCCATCATCCCCTGCCGTCATATTTCCCGGCTTGGATTTGATGCTTTCGTAGGCTATAACGGCTAACTGCGGAGAGCAGATCAGTTTGAAGAGATTATCGTTGACCCACAAGGGATTGTGGTTTAACTTCTTTAGAGTCTCTAACCTTGCTTTGATATTCATGAATCCTCCGATTCTACCATAGCTCGGCTATCCTCACTTACCTGTAGCCCTTCTGAGTTAGACACACTTGCATGTGCTAAACCCCTTTCCGATTAAGGAAATAATGGTGCCACGAGCGGGACTCGAACCCGCAGGCCATTAGCGGCGCATTTTAAATGCGCTGTGTTTACCAATTTCACCATCGTGGCACAACTCTACTACGACTACTCTGTGACCATATTACTCGCGTAACTTAGGCCATCCCTGCGTTAACGTAATGACGTTGCTCAGGACTTAGGTACTCCTTTCGCTTTTTAGTCCCTTCATTAGGGCTGCGGCAAGAAGGAAAGATATATAAATCCTTAAAATCTTGATTTATATCTTCTTGCAATGGGATCTCAGTATTTGTTTCCCATCGGGAGGGTGTCCCGCGCTCAAGCTAGAGTTCAAGCAGTTTAGCTTTTACCATATCCTTTATACCTGCCATGGGCTCAGGTAAATACCCCTTCACCTTATGACTTTTCGCATCATGCTACTGTCCCCTTGGGGATTTCCCCCTCAGGTAAGATGCTGGTTTACCCACTTCTCTTTCAGTGGGGATGTATGCCTACATCATCGTCACTACGCCCTCTACAGGCGCACTTTTAAATCCCTTGTGTCTACCGATTTCACCACTCGGGCACCGCAATCGGTATCAAGTCCGCGCCGCGGGCTTGTCAATATGGAGGCACGTTCCGGAGTCGAACCGGACTAAACGGATTTGCAATCCGCTGCATAACCGCTTTGCTAACGCGCCATGCAAAAGAGAGTTGGCTCTCTATTGTCTGAATTTGGAGCGGGAAACGAGACTCGAACTCGCGACCCCGACCTTGGCAAGGTCGTGCTCTACCAACTGAGCTATTCCCGCATCGGTCTGGCTGACTGCCTAACTACGAGAACGCATTCTAGCGATGTTCCTCGTCCAGTCAACCAAAAACATTTAATACTCTGATCGTTCGGGCATTTTTTGCCCTTCTCCCACACTTTTGCCACTCATGGCCGTTTCTCTGCCCCAACGGCAAGGAAACGGCCATTTGCCCATGGGCGGACTAGAAGCGGGAGTGGTAGGTCAGATCCCCCCAGGCGGCCTTCATGTACTGGAACATGGACCAGAAGGTGAGCACGGTGGCGACATAGAGCAGCACGTAGGCGAGCCATACCATCCAGATGTCGTATTGCCAGATGAGGCCGGTGAGCGACACCATCTGGATCATGGTCTTCCACTTGCCAATCCAGCTGACCGCCACCGAGGAGCGCTTGCCGAGCTCCGCCATCCATTCCCGCAGAGCGGAGATGATGATCTCGCGGCCAATCATGGTCATGGCCGGTATGGTGACCCAGATGGTGTTGTAGTGTTCGACGATGACCACCAGAGCAGCCGCCACCATGATCTTGTCGGCAACGGGATCGAGGAAGGCACCGAAGGCGGTGGACTGGTTCAGCTTGCGGGCGAGATAGCCATCAAACCAGTCAGTCGCGGCCGCCAGGATGAAGACAAGCGCAGCCGCCATGTAGGACCACTGATAGGGAAGGTAGAACAGGATGACGAAGACGGGGATGAGCAAAATCCGAAAAAACGTCAGCAGGTTAGGAATATTTGTCATTATTTTCAGCCACTTCTTGTATGCCGCTACATGGTAGCCCCAAGCCGATCACCGTTGCAACCGGACAGGCGCCCGCCTTGGTCTATTAATCCATCAATAACCTCATGATGCATGCCATTATGGCATTTGCGGGCCCCCTGCGTCACGGCTCTTGTGCTGCCGGGGCCGGTTTGCGGGATCCACATCAAATGCCACCCACTCAAGGTGGCCCGGGTCAGACCCGCTCCTGGGTCTTGCCTCTTCTGAACAACAATCTTTATCCCGGGTCAGAGCGAGTGCAGGGCGTCGTGAATGGACTGTGCCAGCTCCTGGCTGATGCCGGGCACCTTGGCAAGCTCGTCCACCCCCGCCTTCTTCACCTCCTGCAGACCGCCCAGGTATTTGAGCAGAGCCTGCCGCCGCTTGGGCCCCACCCCCGGAATGTCCTCCAGAGTACTGGTGGTGCGGGCCTTGGCACGGCGGGCCCTGTGGCCTGTGATGGCAAAACGGTGGGATTCATCGCGAATGTGCTGAATAAGGTGCAAAGCGGGCATATCTGCCGGCAAGTGCAGCTCTTCGTGGCTCTCCCCCAGGATCAGGGTCTCCAGCCCCGCCTTGCGGGTCACCCCCTTGGCGATGCCCACCAGCAGCGGGTACTTGCCGCCGAGAAACTCCAGCTGGCGAGTCAGGATCTCCTCGGCGCGGCGCAGCTGGCCGAGGCCGCCGTCGATGAAGAGCACGTCAGGCACCTTGTCCGGCTCCTGCTGCTTGCCAAAGCGGCGCTCCAGCGCCTGCTCCATGGCGGCGTAGTCATCGCCCCCCGTGATGCCGTCAATGTTGAAGCGGCGATATTCCGATGAGAGCGGCCCCTCCCGGTTGAACACCACGCAAGAGGCGACGGTGCGCTCCCCCATGGTGTGGGAAATGTCGAAACACTCCATGCGGGCGATGGGGGTCTCGAGCTCCAGCAACTCCTCCAGCTGGTCGTAGCGGGCTGTGATGGTACTCTTGTGGGCCAGGCGCGAGCGCAGCGCCGTCTGGGCGTTGATGGAGGCGAGCTTGATAAAGCGGGCCCGTTCGCTGCGGGTGCGGCTTTGCACCCGCACCTTGTAACCTGCGGTCTGGCTCAGGGTCTCGGCGATCACCGCCTCGTCTTCCAGCGCCACATCCAGCAGCACCTCGCTCGGGATCTGCCGTCCCCCCTGCCCCGACAGATAGAACTGCAGCAGGAAGGATTGCACCACCTCCTCCAGCGGCGTATCGCTCGGCACCTTGGGGAAGTAGCTGCGGGAACCCAGCACCTTGCCCTGACGGATGAAGAGCACATGGATGCAGGCCGCCCCCTGATCGAAGGCCACCCCTACCACATCCAGCTCGTCCAGCACGTTGCCACTCACCGACTGCTGCTCGGTGACCCGGCGCAGGGCCTGGATCTGATCCCGGTAGCGGGCCGCCTCCTCGAAGCGCAGATCGCCGCTGGCGGACTCCATCTTGCCCACCAGTTCCCCTATCACCTGCTGGTTCTTGCCCGCCAAGAACAGCTTGGCCAGCTCCACCTGCTGGGCATATTCCGACTCGCTCACCAGCCCAGCCACGCAGGGGCCGGCGCAGCGCTTGAGCTGATAGAGCAGGCAGGGGCGGGTACGGTTGGCATAGACGGCGTCCTCGCACTGACGCACCGGGAAGATCTTCTGCATCAGGTGCAGGCTCTCTCGCACCGCGCCGCCGGAGGGGTATGGACCGAAGTACTCCCCCTTTACCTTGCGGGCACCGCGATGCACGCCGATACGGGGATGCTGGTGCGCCGTGATGATGATCCAGGGGTAGGACTTGTCATCCCGCAGCAGCACGTTGTAGCGCGGCTGGTACTGCTTGATGAGGTTGTGCTCGAGGATCAGCGCCTCTGTCTCTGTGTGGGTGACAGTGACCTGGATGTCGGCTATCTGGCGCACCAGGGTGCGGGTCTTGATACTGTCGACATTGGTGCGAAAGTAGGAGGCGAGCCGTTTTTTCAGATCCTTGGCCTTGCCCACGTAGATGACAGTGCCACCGCCGTCATACATGCGGTAGACGCCGCTCTGGTGAGTCACGGCACTCAGAAAGGCCTTGCTGTCAAAAAGGGGCTCGGGAGAGAGGGTCATCGGCAACTCGACTCAACGGATGAATGCAAAAAGACGGGGGAAGCATACTGCGCCCACAGACTGAAAAGCAAAAGGGGCTGAAAAAGCAAAAGGCGGCCGGTGCCGCCTTTGGTGTCCACACGACCCCTTACAGGGTGTCGGCATCCAGCATGCCATAGCGAATGGCCAGATGGGTCAGCTCAACATCGCCATTGATGTTGAGCTTGCTGAACAGGCGGTAGCGATAGCTGTTGACCGTCTTCGGGCTCAGGTTGAGCTGCTCCGAGATGTCGGTCACCTTCTGCCCCTTGGTGATCATCATCATGATCTGCAACTCGCGCTCGGAGAGGGACTTGAAGGGGTTCTCGTCCGCCGAGGCAAACTGGCTGAGAGCCATCTGCTGGGCTATCTCGGGGGAGATGTAACGCTGGCCGGAGTGCACCAGGCGAATGGCGTGGATCATCTCGTCCGGCGCGGCCCCCTTGGTGAGGTATCCGGCGGCACCCGCCTGCATCACCTTGGTGGGGAACGGATTCTCGGAATGAATGGTCAGCACTATGATGCGCACATCGGGGCGCAGCCGCAGGATCTTGCGGGTCGCTTCCAGACCGCCGATGCCCGGCATGTTCATGTCCATCAGGATCACGTCGGGGTGATGCTGCCGACAGAAGGCCACGGCGGTTTCCCCGCTCTGTGCCTCGCCCACCACCTTGATCCCGCGGACATCTTCCAAAATGCGTCTTATCCCTGTACGCACCAACTCATGATCATCGACCAGGAATACATTAATCACCCAAACACCCCGTTTTTTATCTCGTTATATGCCAGTTAGGGTTAACACGGCGTCTTGCATCATAACCAAACTCGATGATTTGGCAAACCATGGCCGGGAAAAGTTTGAAATCGCTCGTAAAAGCCGTTTTAAATCAACTTATTATATAAATAATCAACGAAAAAACGGCGCCTGAAGGCGCCGTATCGGTCAACTTTGGTGTCGCCAGCCTCAGTGGGCCAGCAGCGCACGCACCTTGTCCAGGTCCTGCTGGGTATCCACCCCGACCGGGGGGGCCTCCAGGGCCTGGGCGACGTGGATCTTCTCCCCGTACCAGAGCACCCGCAGCTGCTCCAGCGCCTCTACCTGCTCGAGCGCGCTCGGCGCCCAGTCCACGTAGCGCTGGATGAAGCCGGCGCGATAGGCGTAGATGCCGATGTGGCGCTGATAGTGGCTGCCAATCTGCTCCCGGCTCTTGGCAAAGCGATCCCTGTCCCAGGGAATGCTGGCCCGGCTGAAGTAGAGGGCGTAGCCATCCTTGTCCGTCACCACCTTGACCGCATTGGGGTTGAACGCCTCTTCGGCGTCCTGGATGGGCACGGACAGGGTGGCCATAGGCGCCGTGGCGGCGGCCAGGTTGTCCGCCACCTGGCGAATGATGGCGGGCGGGATCAGGGGCTCATCCCCCTGCACGTTGACCACGATAGTATCGGCGGCAAAGCCGTAGTGACGGCATACCTCGGCCAGACGCTCGGTGCCGGACTGGTGATCCTTCGATGTCATGCACACCTCGACGCCGGTGGTCTGCAGCGCCTGCTGCACCCGCTCATCGTCGGTGGCGACTATCACCCGATCGGCGCCCGATTGCAGGGCCTTCTCCACCACGTGCTGCACCATGGGCTTGCCATGGATGTCCGCCAGCGGCTTGCCCGGCAAGCGGGTGGAGGCGTAGCGGGCCGGAATGACGACGACGAAACTCATGGCTTCAGCTCTTCCAGGGGCAGATGACGCGCCCGGTTCTCCAAGAGGACGGGGATCCCCTCCTCCAGCGGATAGGCCAGTCTGTCGAAGCGGCAGATGAGCTCATGGGCGGCCTTGTCCGACTGCGGTTGATAGTGCAGCTTCCCCTTGCAAACCGGGCAGGCGATGATGTCGAGCAATTTGATATCCAGTGCCAAAACGAAACTCCTTCAACGATGTCGAGCAAGCGACGATCTCGAGCGGGCTATGCAGCCGAGCAGTTTAATGGTCCATCGCCGGAGCCGGAAGCCGGCTCCTTGCAACGGCGCCGCACGGGCTATGATGCCGTGCAGGCGATGATCTTGTGCCATTCAATGTGCATGGTCAGGGCCGGGCGCTTGCGGCGGGGTCAACCGCTGCAACAGGGTGTCGAGCAGTGAGGCGGGCAACTCGGCGCTCACCGGCAGATACCACCAGTGCGCCGGCGCGAAGGCCCGGCACTTGACCGCATCCTTCTCCGTCATCAGCAGGGGGCGCTCGCCGAAGCGGGCGAGCAGCTCATCCCGATCAAAGGCCTGATGATCCGCATAACCGACACTCTCTGCCAGCTCATAACCGAGTCCGGTCAGGGTGGCGAAGAAGCGGGGAGGATGGCCTATGCCCGCCAATGCGTCCACAGGTCCGGCGAGGGGAGCCTCGAGGGGGGCATCGTCGCATACGCGGCGCGGCGCGGCCGCCACCAGTGCCATGGGGTATTCCCCCTGGGCCGGGGTCCCGCCGTTGCAGATGATGGCATCGACCCGCTTGAGGCGGGTCATGGGTTCCCGCAGCGGCCCCATGGGCAGCAGGCAGCCATTGCCGAAGCGCCGGGCCCCATCCACCACCACCAGTTCGATGTCCCGGGCCAGGGCATAGTGCTGCAGACCGTCGTCGGTGATGATGATGTCCACCTCGCCGCTCTGCTCAAGCAGACGCACCGCATCGGCGCGCTTGGGGGCCACCACCAGGGGGCAGCCGCAGCGCCTTGCGATGAGCACCGGCTCATCCCCCGCCTGGGCGGTGGTGCTGCTGGTACCCAGCCGGTAAGGGTAATGGGGCGCCTTGCCACCGTAACCCCGGCTGACCACGCCGGGGCGCCAGCCACGGGCTTGAAGCTGTTCCACCAGCCAGACCACCACAGGGGTCTTGCCGTTGCCACCGACCGAGATATTGCCCACCACGATCACCGGCAGGCTGGCGCGATAGGTGCTGAACCAGCCGCGCCGGTAGGCGAAGCGGCGCCCGCCGCTGACGAGGGCAAACAGCAGGGCCAAGGGGGCCAGTGCCCAGCGCCAGCCACTCTTGCCGTACCAGAGACGCTCCAGCATCAGCCCTTGTTGCTCACAGCGACGTTGCCAAACTGAATGGCCCGCAACTGGGCATACGTGCCCTGTTGGGCCATCAGGGCGTCATGGTTGCCGCGCTCGACGATATGACCCTCGTCGATCACCAGGATCTCGTCCGCCTTCTCTATGGTGGAGAGACGATGGGCGATCACCAGGGAGGTGCGCGCCTTGCACAGTTCGTCGATGGCCGCCTGGATGTGGCGTTCGGACTCGGTATCCAGGGCCGAGGTGGCCTCGTCCAACAGCAGTACCGGGGAGTCACGCAGCAGGGCGCGGGCGATGGCGATGCGCTGGCGCTGACCACCGGACAACGAAGCGCCATTCTCGCCGATGACGGTGTCATAGCCTTCCGGCATCTTGCGCACGAACTCGTCGGCATGGGCGATGCGGGCGGCATGCTGGATCTCTTCCCGGCTGTACTTCTCTTCTGCCGCATAGGCGATGTTGTTGGCCACGGAGTCGTTGAACAGGTGCACATGCTGGGAAACCAGGGCGTACTGCTTGCGCAGCTCACTCAACTTGTATTCGCGGATGTTGACGCCATCCAGCAGTATCTCCCCCTGCTCTATGTCGTAGAAGCGGGTCAGCAGGCTGGCGATGGTGCTCTTGCCGGAGCCGGAGCGACCCACCAGGGCCACTGACTTGCCCGCCTCCACCTTGAAGCTGATGTTGTGCAGCGCCGGGGTCTCCTTGGTCGGGTAGGTGAAGGTGACGTTGCGAAACTCTATCTCCCCGCGAGCCCGCTCCAGGGTGCGGGTGCCGGTGTCCTGCTCCGGGGTGGAGTCCAGCAGACCGAACAGGCTTTGGCAGGCGGTGATGCCACGCTGGAACTGGTTGTTCACGTCGGTCAGACTTTTCAGCGGCTTGAGCAGCATCATCATGGAGGTGACCATGACGGTGAAGGTGCCCGCAGTCAGGGTCGCCTTGACCGAGTCTATGGTCGCCACATAGAGGAAGACCGCCAGGGCGACCGAGGCCACCATCTGGACTATGGGGCTGCCGATGGCGTCGGCCGCCACCATCTTCATGGTCTGCTGGCGCATCCGGTTGCTGACGGTGAAGAAGCGCTTGTCCTCCACCTGCTGGCCACCGAACATCAGCACCTCTTTATGGCCCTTGAGCATCTGCTCGGTGGAGGTGGTGATGTCACCCACCGCCTGCTGGATGTGACGGCTGATCTTGCGAAAACGACGGCTGATGAGACCGATGAGCACACCCACCACGGGGCCGACCACCAGGAAGATCACCGACAGTTGCCAGGAGTGCCAGAACATCAGGCCGAGCAGGCCGATGACGGTGGCCCCTTCGCGCACCAGCGACACCAGGGTCGAGCTTGCGGCGGACGACACCTGACCGGCGTCATAGGTCACCTTGGAGAGCAGGTTGCCGGTATTCTGGCGGTCGAAGAAGCTCATGGGCATGGCCATCAGGTGGCTGAACACCTGCTGCTGCAGCCGCATCACCACATGGTTGCCGACCCAGGCCATGCAGTAGTTGGAGAGGAAGGCGGCGCAACCGCGCAGGGCGACGATGCCGAGCACGAAGAAGGGCATCCACTTGAGCACGCTGCTGTCGTTGCCGTTGAGGCCCTGATCGATGAGCGGCTTGATGGAGTAGACGAAGGTGGTATCCACGGCCGCATAACCCAGCATGCCGATGATGCCGCCCACCAGCCCCAGTTTGCGATCCCGGACATAACCGAGCAGGCGTTTGAAGACGGGCCAGCTCTCTTGTGAGGTTTCTTGTTGCATGAATAGCCGTTAATAAGGGAAATGACGGGGTATTCTAGCCAAAGCGCAGGATTACACCAAGCGTTGCCATAGCCTGACCATCTCCCTACCCCTTCCTCATAGGGAAATGACGGATTATTGCCCTGGCCAAAGCGCAGGATTACACCAAACGTTGCCATAGCCTGACCATCTCCCAACCCCTTACTCATAGGGAAATGACGGATTATTGCCCTGGCCAAAGCGCAGGATTACACCAAGCGTTGCCATAGCCTGACCATCTCCCTACCCCTTCCTCAAAGGGAAATGACGGATTATTGCCCTGGCCAAAGCGCAGGATTACACCAGGCGTTGCCATAGCCCCGGCCCAATCCCAAAGCGAAATGACGGCTAAGGGGGTGGCCCTAGCGCCATAACCTGGGCTGCCACCAGTGGCCATTGCGCCTGTACCAGGGGCCCTGCTCGCGTTCGGCCCGGATCTTGAGCCCCCCCTCCCCCGCCTCGATCAGGATGGCGCCATCCTGCCCCGTCACCCACTGACGGGCCCCCTGGTATCTTGCCACCACTTCGGGGCGGGGAAACTGCCACTGGTTTCTGTCGCCGGCGCTGTGGATGACGACATCCGGGTTCACCGCCGCCACGAAGCCCGGGGTCGAGGAGGTGCGGCTGCCATGGTGAGGGCTCACCAGCACAGTGCTGGAGAGGGTGCTGAGGTAAATGCTGGAAAACGTGCTGACGAGCTCCTCTCCCCCTCCCTGACTCTCCAGGGCCAGCAGGCGGCGCTCCGCCCCCTGCTCTATGTCACCGCTGAGCAGGATGCGATGCCGGCCGTCGCTTATCTGCACCACGCAACTGTCGTTGTTGCGCCCCGCCCCCGGCCGCTCGGGCCAGAGCACGCGCACCTCCAGCCCCTGCCAGTGCCAGCGCTGACCGCGGCGACACAGCGCAGTGCTGCGGGCGAAGCCGAACGAGGAAAGCTCGCGGCGCACCGGCATCGCCTGCAGCATGGCGCGCCTGTTGCCCGCATGATCCCTGTCCTTGTGGCTGATGATGAGGGCATCGAGCACCCGCACATCGAGGCGGCTCAGCACGGGCAGTATGGCGGCCTCCGCCATGTTGTAACCGCCGGGGTAGCTATTCCCGGTGTCATAGAGGATGCCGCGCTCGCCCCGGGTGACGAGCACCGACAAGCCCTGCCCCACATCCAGCACCCGCACCTGCCAGGGAGTGGGAGCAGGCCAGACTCCCAGCAGCAGGGCGGCCCCCACAGGGAGCAGCAAGCCGCGCCCTCCCGGCAGTTGCCAGGCCGCCCACAGCAGCACCAGCAAGGCGCTGACGGGCATCAGCCAGCCGGGAACAGGCCACCAGAGCTGCAGATGGTCCGCCAGCAGGCCGAGTCCCCACAACACCCAGGTCAGCCCCAGATCGGACAGCCAGAAGAGAGCATGAGCCAGGGCGGTGGAGAGCGGCACCAACAGCACGCCGATCAGCGCCAGCGGAATGATGCCAAGACAGAACAGCGGCAACGCCAGCAGATTGAGCAAAAGCGCCAATGGGGCCATGCCCTCGAACAGCAGCAGTTGCAGGGGCAGCAGGCCGAGCAGCAGCAGGATCTGCAGCCGCACCAGCCCGGGGCGCGCGTGCAGCAGGCTCGCCAGCAACAGCAGGGCCACCGCCATGAAGGAGAGCCAGAAACCGGCCGAGTAGAGGGCTAGGGGATCCCAGAGCACGATCACCACGAAGGCCCACAGCCAGATGCGGTGGCTGGGCCAGTCCCGTTTGCGCCAGCGCAGCAGGCTCCACACCAGCACCATGATGAGGGCCCGCTCGGTCGCCACCGCAAATCCCGCCAGCCAGCTGTAGACGGCGGCAAACAAGAGGGAGACCACAATGGCCCCCCGCAACCCCAGCAGCCGCCCCAGCCACCAGCCGAGCACCGCCACCAGGGCGATATGCTGACCCGAGATGGCGATGATGTGGGTCAGGCCGCTGCCGCGAAACAGATCCCACTGGGCATCCGTGATCCCCCCCTGCTCCCCGAAGCTGAGCGCCGCCAGCAAGGGGGCCTGCTCCAGCCCCTGCCAGGCGCTGCTGGCTGCGGCCAGCCAGCGCTCCCGTATCCCGGGGGCCGCCTCCTGGACCTCGATGAGACGGAGCAGGTTGCCGGTCGCCGTGATCCCCTTGCCAAGCAGCAGGCGCCGCCCATCCATGCCCGCCTCGTTGGCCAGCCCATGGGCGGGCTTCAGGGAGCTCACCAGGGTGATGCGACTACCGGCCGGCAAAGGGGGCAACCCTTGGTAGGCATTGATCCTGACCAGGGGGGATATCGCGAGGGACTGCTCGTCAAGCGTCTCGGCCCGCAGCAGCAGGCGGGCAAATTTATCTCGCGGTTTATCGCCCGAGGACTCCGTACTTTGCACCCGTGCGGTTATGATGTGGCTGGTCTGTGTCTCCAGCTTGTCCAGCCAGGCCAACCGATACTGCAGGTTCAGCTGCATCCAGAGCACGCCGAGCACCAGAAACAAGAGCCGCCAGTGACGGCCATGGGCGAGCAGGATGGCGAGGGCCAGCAGCGCGCCGCCCCATGCAGTAGAGGGTAACCAGGGCCAGAGCAGTGAGGAGCTTGCCCCCAGGGCAAACGACAACAGACGCAGATCCATGGAGCAAGTATTTAGCAAGGTTTCAAACATGCCCAAACGACTCATAAAACGCTGGCTGCCCGATCAGGACAAGCTCAAGGAACACAAGCACTTGCGGCTGTTCGGCAAGCTGCTGCTCGATGCCAACCTCTGGCACCTCAACCGCCGCTCCGCCGCCGGTGCCTTCGCGGTCGGCCTGTTCATGGCCTGGATCCCGCTCCCCTGTCAGATGCTGCTGGCGGCCGGTGGCGCCATCCTCTTTCGGGTCAATCTGCCCCTCTCGGTCGCCCTGGTCTGGCTCTCCAACCCCTTCACCATGCCGCCGCTGTTCTATGGCGCCTACCTGGTGGGCTGCCAGCTGCTCGGGCACCCCGCCCAGCACATCGATATCCAGTTCACCTGGGAGTGGCTTGTCTCGGTATTTGAAACCCTGGCCCCGCCGCTGCTGCTGGGCTCCTTGGTGCTCGCGCTGCTGAGTTCCTTGATGGGTTACGCCTTCATCCGCACCTTCTGGCGCATCAACACAGTGCGCCAATGGCAGAAGCGCAAGGAGGCGCGGGCATGCTGAGCCGCTGGCTGGCCCGTATCAAGATAGACCCGGACACCCTGCGCCAGCAGAAGTGGTTCGCCCTCTTTGGTGAGCGCCTGCTGACCCCCGCCCTCTGGCAGGGCGGCACCCGGGCGCTCAGCGGCGCCGTGGCGGCCGGCCTCTTCGCCAGCTGGATCCCCATCCCCATGCACTCCCTCGTCGCGGTCGGACTGGCGCTGGCGTTTCGCCTCAACCTGCCGCTGGCCCTGCTGGCGGTCTGGTTCAACAACCCGCTGACGCTGCCCTTCATGTACCTCTATGCCTATCGCACCGGCTGCCTGGTGCTGCACCAGACGCCCGAGCCCTTCCACCTCACCTGGTCATTGCACTGGCTGGAGCACGAGGCGGCGACCCTGGTGCCCCCTTCCTGCTCGGCAGCCTGTTGCTGGCGGTGCTGACCGCCGCCACTGGGGCCCTGCTCACCCTCATGATGCTGCAACTGGGCAGACTGACCGGCGCCCGCTGAGCCTCCTGCCCGTCCTTCGGCTTAGCCACAGGGCGCAATTCGCGCCGCCTTGCCATCGTTTGGCTCTGCCACCACACTCCTTGTAGTCCTCAGCTTGCCGCTACCTGCAAAGACAAGGAGTTCACCATGGCCCACCCCCTGACGCTGGCCTATGCCAATGGCCAACCCATCTCACTGCTGCCCGCCATGGCCAACCGCCACGGCCTCATCACAGGTGCCACGGGGACCGGCAAGACAGTCACCCTGCAGGTGCTGGCAGAGGGGTTCTCCCGCCTCGGGGTGCCGGTCTTTCTGGCGGATGTGAAGGGGGATCTCAGCGGCCTTGGCGCTGCCGGCACCCCGTCGAGCAAGCTGGATGCCCGGCTGACCCAGCTCGGCATCCCGGCCCCCGCCTTCGCCCCCAGTCCGACCCTGCTCTGGGACCTGTTTGAGGAGCATGGACACCCGGTGCGGGCCACCGTCTCCGACATAGGCCCCCTGCTGCTGGCCCGCCTGCTCGGCCTCAACGACACCCAGAGCGGGGTGCTGGAGCTGGTGTTCAAGGTGGCGGACGACGAGGGCTTGCTGCTGCTCGATCTGAAAGATTTGCGCGCCATGGTGCAGTTTGCCGGGGACAACGCCAAATCCCTCACCACCCGCTATGGCAATGTGTCCACCGCCTCCATCGGCGCCATACTGCGCAACCTGCTCACCCTGGAGAGCGCCGGAGGGGACCACTTCTTCGGCGAGCCCATGCTGGACATTCAGGATCTGCTGCAGACCGACGGGGCCGGCCACGGCCACATCAATGTGCTGGCGGCCGGCAAGCTCACCCAGTCCAGCCGCCTCTATGCCTGCTTCCTGCTCTGGCTGTTGTCTGAGCTGTTCGAGCAGCTGCCCGAGGTGGGGGATCCCGATAAACCCGTGCTGGTGTTCTTCTTCGACGAGGCCCATCTGCTGTTCAACGACGCCCCCAAGGCGCTGCTGGAAAAGATAGAGCTGGTGGTGCGCCTCATCCGCTCGAAAGGAGTGGGCGTCTATTTCGTGACCCAGAGCCCGGCCGATATTCCTGACAGCGTGCTGGGGCAGCTCGGCAACCGGGTGCAGCACGCCCTGCGCGCCTTTACTCCGAGCGACCAAAAAGCGGTGCGCATCGCCGCCAACACCCTGAGGGCCAACCCGACCTTCGACGCGGCCGGCGTCATCACCGAGCTCGGGGTGGGCGAGGCCCTGGTCTCCCTGCTCGATGAGAAGGGGCGCCCAAGCGTGGTGGAGCGCGCCTTTATCGCCCCGCCCGCCAGTCGCATAGGTCCCCTGAGCGACGCCGAGCGGCAGGCCCTGATCCAGGGATCCGTGCTCCACGGCCGATACGAGACCCGCGAGGATCGCGAATCCGCCTTCGAGCGCCTCAATGGCGGGGCACCAGCCGCCTCGGATGATGTCTCCCAGACCCCGTCGGAGCAGGGGGGCGGATTGCTCGATGCCCTCAACGGTATCCTGTTCGGTCGCACAGGCCCGCGCGGTGGCCAGCATGACGGCGTGGTGCAGACCGCCGCCAAGAGCGTGGCCCGTACCCTGGGCAACGAGGTGGGGCGCCAGCTGGTACGGGGCGTACTCGGCTCCCTGTTGGGGGGCAGCAAACGGCGCCGCTGATGCCGGAAAACAGGCATGAAAAAGCCCGCCGACATGGCGCAATGCTGATCAGTTAAGGATCCATTGACCGATCCTTCTGCTGTAGGACAATCCGGAACCAATCACTGGTTCCGGATTTTTTATGTCTATTGCAAACGATCTGAACGATGTTGTTGAGGCATCTGGCGACATGCTGGCTCGGCTGGCCATTTTTGCCGACCATATTCCCGACGAATGGATTACTGCCGCTGCCGCCTTGTCTGAAAAGGCCACTATCCGCCGACGCCGCTTACCTTCTGATATGGTCTTGTGGCTCGTCGTGGGGATGGCCTTTTTCCGCAATGAGCCCATCTCCGAGGTCGCTCGGCGCCTCAACATCTGTGCAGAAGGGTTGGCCAATGATGCCTTGCTCGCGGACAGTGCCCTGTCTCAGGCCCGTCAGCGACTCGGCAAACAGCCGCTCGAGTGGCTGTTCAAACAGTGCGCCGATGTGTGGGGGCGGGAACGTTATCCTGAAGACCATTGGCACGGTTTACAGGTCTTTGCCATCGATGGGGCCCTGTTCCGAACCCAGGATATGCCTGAACTCAGAGCACATTTCGGCTCGGGTAACACCTCAACCAACCGGCAGACACCCTACCCGATGCTGCGGTTGGTCACGCTCATGAATGTCCGCTCGCATGTCATTGCCAACGCGGCCATCAGCCCGTACCGCAAAGGGGAAATCCCCCTGGCCAGCGAGTTCATTCACTCATTGCCGGACAAGTCAGTGACCCTGCTGGATAAAGGCTTCTTCGGTGCCGACCTGTTGCTGCGTATTCAGGCCGAAGACACCGACCGTCACTGGCTCATCCCGGAACGCAAGGGGCTGGTATACACGGAACTTGAGCGCTATGGCGACGGTGACCGTCTGTTGCAAATGACGGTCTCGCCTCAGGCTCGCAAGAAAAACCCGGCGTTGCCGACACACTGGCAAGTTCGCGCAGTGACCTATGAGGTGGCAGGCAAGGAGAAAACGGTCTTTACCTCCCTGCCCGTGGCGCGATTCAGCGCAGCTCAGGTGGCGACCCTGTACCACGAGCGCTGGGAAATCGAGCTGGGATACCGGGATATCAAAAGCGCGATGCAGCACAACGCCATCACGCTGAGAAGCAAGAAAGTGGACTTGGTCTATCAGGAGCTGTGGGGATTGCTGCTTGGATACAATCTGGTCAGGCGGGAGGCCAGCCAGGCCGCCGTAGCCCATCAGCGAGCGCCCAATGAGGTGAGCTTTAAGTTTGCCTGTCAGTTCATCGCGAACCAGATGGCAGTGATGGCGGGCGCGTTATCGCCAGCCCATACGCCACGGAGGTTGGCGGAGTTGCGGGGCTGCATAGGCGTCATGTTCATAGAAAAACGCCCCAGGCCATCGAGACCCAGGGCGGTGAAGATATCAAAGACCCGTTTTCCGGTAAATCGCAATGCGGCTCCGCTTAAGTGAACAGCATTGCGCCGACATGGCGGGCTTTTTACTGAGCGGATGCCGATGGTTGTGCTTACAGCACCTTGGCGATGGCATCGCACAGGGGATCTATGTTGGCGCGGGTAATACCGGCCACGCTGATCCGGCCGGAGCCGACGATGTAGATGGCAAACTCGCTCTTGAGACGCTCCACCTGATCCTTGGAGAGACCGGAGAAGGAGAACATGCCGTTCTGCTCGCGGATGAAGCTGAAGTCCTGGCTCACACCGAGGGCAGCCAACTTCTCTACCAGCAGTTCGCGCATCTCGCGAATGCGCACCCGCATGGCCGCCACCTCTTCCACCCACTCGGCATAGAGGGCCGGATCGCTGACGATAGTGGTCACCACGGCGGCGCCGTGTGACGGCGGGTTGGAGTAGTTGGCTCGGATGACGGTCTTGACCTGGGTGAAGGCCACATCGGCAATCGCCTTGGTCGCGCTGACCAGGGTGAAGGCACCGACCCGCTCGTTGTAGAGGCCGAAGTTCTTGGAGAAGGAGCTCGCCACCAGCAGTTCGTCATGGCACTCGGCGAAGATGCGCAACCCCTCGGCATCTTCCTCTATACCACGGGCAAAACCCTGATAGGCGAAGTCAAACAGCGGCAACCAGCCGGCGGCGGCACTCTGTTTGGCCAGGGCGCGCCACTGATCAGCTGTGGGGTCAATACCGGTCGGGTTGTGGCAGCAACCGTGCAGCAGCACCAGATCGCCGGCCTGCGCTTCGCAGAGCGAGGCCTGCATGGCGGCAAAGTCGAGACCCTTGGTCGCCGCATCGTAGTATTTGTACCACTTGACGGTGAGGCCGGCGGCCTGGAACACGCTGACGTGGTTGGCCCAGGTGGGATCGGAGATCCAGATGGTCTTGGCCAGACCGTTGCGCACCACGAACTCGGCGGCGATGCGCAGGGCACCTGTACCGCCCGGCGCCTGGGCTGTCTTGGCGCGGCCGCTGGCAATCAGGGTGGAATCCTGCCCGAACAGCAGTTGCTGCACTATGCGGCCATATTCGATATTGCCTTCAATACCGAGGTAGTTCTTGGTCTTCTCGTCGGTGAGCAGCTTCTGCTCGGCTTTCTTGACGCAATGAAGGATAGGAGTGGCACCGGTCTCATCCTTGTAGATCCCGACCCCCAGATTGATCTTGTGGCTGCGAGAGTCGGCACGGAAGGCTTCGGTCAGGCCCAGGATCGGATCCGCTGGGGCGGCAACAACCTTTTCAAACATGGTATTCCCTGTATTCCGTTGAGTTCGTTGGCTGGCAAAGCAGGTTGGCAAACAAAAGCGCTCCTTTGGCGAGCGCTCCGTCAACTCTTTATACCACTGCCTTCCATAGGGGAAAACCGCTTTCTCAAGGGTGATGACGGGCCCCTTCAGCCGATGGCATGCCAGCCCGATGCCAGGGCGCATACCTCGGCCGACAGGCCGCGGTTGGACTCCACCAGATCGCTGCACAGGGCCCGCAATGGACGAGGGATCCGGCTCGGCTCCCAGGGGCGAGCGTCCTGCATAGGGGCGGCATAGGCCTCCTTGATGGGAGCCAGGTCCCGGGGCAGCCACCAGCTGGCCGGGCGTCCCAGCCTCTGGGCCAATACCAGGACCCTGTCGACACCGGCCGGATCCAGGGCTGTGAGGTGGCTCCAGAGGGTCTGGGGCGGCAAGGCCGCAATCAGGGGTTGCAGGGCGCCGGGATCCTGGGCAGGAAGCCAGACCAGCAAGGCGTCGTCCGGGAGACTCAACTCGGCGAAGACGCCGACGGAGTCGGTGCTGATCACCCGCTGGATCTCCCCCTCGCCCCAGAGGATCTTGCCAAGCCCCGCCAGGGTGCGGGCGGGCAGCGCCACCTCTCCCAGGGTGTGCAGCCAGGGGGCCGCATCGAGCAGGGTGCCGCCGCTGAAGAACAGGCTGAACGGGCGAGCGGCCCGTAGGCGCAGCGGCAGATCGCTGCACAGCCGTATCCCCTTGTCTTCGAAGTTGATCTGCTCGACCGGACTGAAGCTCGCCTCCCCCTTGCGATAGAGCGCCGCCAGCACCCGCTCGTTGACCCGCTCCCCCAGTTGCCAACCCTGGGCATGGAGCCACTCCTCGGGCTCGGGGGGGGCACAGGCCAGCTCGGCCAGCATTAGCTCACGGGTGAGATAGCGCCGTCCGGCCGGGGTCAGCTCATAGCGGTGATTGCCAAGGGGGAGCAGCAGTTGATTGTCCCTGAGCATGCCGATAAGGGGCTGCCACTGGCGACCGCGGATAACCTGGGGCGCCTCGTCCAGCAACTGCTGAGCCAGCGCTCGCCACTCGGGGTGACTGAAATCGATCACACGCATCCTTCCCTGTCGGCAGACCATCTTTCAACGAATTGAATAATCTAGCGATTTACGACTAAGGAGCCAAGGGCGGAAAAGAGACAACGTGACCTGGCGCAGGGCCAAACGGCGGGGAATGAGGAAGGTGAAAGGCAGATAAAACAAAACGGCCAAGCAAGCTTGGCCGTTTATCAACTAAATCCGTACTAAGACTGGATTAGAAGTTGTATTGCAGGGCAACAGTGAACTCGTCGTCCATGTCATCGATACCCTGGATCTTGTACTCGGTGTACGCCTTCAGCTTGGAAGTGAAGTTGTACTGAACACCCAGCAGGGTTTCGTCAACCATGTCTTCGTAGGAAGAACCGGCAGAGTTGTCCTTGCCTTCCTTGAAGTTGTAGCCAGCCAGGAAGGTCCAGGCATCAACGTTGTAGGAAGCAGCCAGCTCGTAGCCACGACCTTCACCCTTGTAACCGGTGGTGTCGTTCTTCAGGTCGCCTTCGGTGTAGACACCGGCGAAGTAGAAGCCGTTGATGGCGTAGTGTGCGCCCAGGGCCCACTCGGACTTGTCACCAGTGTTGGTGCTGGTGGTGCTTTCCAGGTCGGAATAAGCGTAACCGCCGTTCAGGCCCAGACCGAAGTCGAAGTCATAACCGATGGCAGCTGCGTAGCCGTAGTTACGCTTCAGGTCCGGGAATACGGTAGTGACGGTTTGGCCACCCATGTCAGAAACCTTGACGGCTTCGTCGTCGTTGGTCTGGTAGGACACTTTGCCCTTGAAACCACCGTAGGTGTTGGAGTAGATGATCTGGCCTTCTTGACGACCGTCGTAGAAGTTACCGTAATCACCCCACTCGTTGAAGATATCGGTCGGCTCCAGCACGTCGTAGAACGCAGTGTCGGTCTGGCCGAAGATGATCTTGCCGTACTGGGTACCGTCGAAGCCAACCCAGATGTGACGGGAGTTGAACTTGTTGTCGGAGTTTTCGGCGGAAACCTGCCACTCAGTCTTGGCAATACCGGACCAGGTGTTGTTCAGCGCAACTTTACCGGACCAGCCCAGACGGGAGGAACCGATCAGCTCGGCATCACCAGCGTTGCTGGCAGTGATGGGGCTGGCGTCGTCAGCGTCAGCATAGTAGTTAGCCTGAACACGGCCGTAGATATCAAAAGAGGTACCGTCTTTGTCATAAACGACTGCGGCGTTAGCGGCAGATGCGAACAGAGCCGGGATAGCGATAGCCAGAATTGTCTTTTTCATAGTTGTTTCCAATGCCTACTGTAATTAAACACTAAGTCCTTGTTATTCCCTGTGTTAGCGATGTTCTTTGCATCACTATGCCGCCGAGACTATCACCGGGTTTTCCGATCCGCAACGAAAAAACTTGGAACTTTTTGAGAAAACCATAGTCATAGGGAAAAAATTGTGAGCTGAATCCCATATTGTTTGCCCTCTCAGGGAAAACGTTTACAGCGATACGCGCTGCCTGAAACGCCCTTTTTTGGTGGTTTATTGCACGCACAATCCACCCGATGACATAAGTGCGGATCCCGGCCCATAACCCCTGCCTCACCTTGCCTCGACCCAGGCCGCCTGTTGCGGGTATCCTGTGACCATTCATTCCAGACACGGTCACGCCCCATTCATGCTATCGACTCGCCTCAAAGCCACCATTCGCAATACCTATCGACAGATTGCCGATGGTTTACCCGGTTTTGTGCCGCGCAAGGAGCAGAATTTTCTGGTGGCCGAAATCGCCAAGACCCTCACCGGAGAGTATGAAAAGAGTCGCCGCATCCTGGTGGCCGAGGCGGGCACCGGCATCGGCAAGTCCCTCTCCTATGCCCAGGGCGCCATCCCGGTGGCGCGGCTCACCCAGAAGAAGCTGGTGATCTCCACCGCCACCGTCGCCCTGCAGGAGCAGTTGATCCACAAGGACCTGCCCTTCTACCATCGCCACAGCGAGCTGCCGTTTCGCTTCATGCTGGTCAAGGGGCGCCAGCGTTACTGCTGCGAACATCTGCTTGAACAAGCGGCAAGCGGCGCCGATATGGCCAATTTCGAACTCGATTTCGGCAGCTTGAGCAAACACAAGCCGTCAGATTCTGACAAGGAGCGCTATCAGGCGCTGTGGCAGGCCTACACCGAGGGGAAGTGGGACGGGGACAGGGACAACTGGTCCAAGCCGATTCCGGATCTGTGCTGGGATCGCATCGCCGCCGATCGCCACAGCTGCAACAAGGCGCTGAGCCACCACCAGCACTGCCCCTTCCACCGTGCCAGGAATGACATGGACGCCGCCGATGTGCTGGTGGTCAACCATGCCCTGCTGCTCTCCGATCTCACCATGGGCGGCGGCATCATATTGCCGCCACCGGACGAGTGTATCTATGTGCTGGATGAGGCTCACCACCTGCCGACCATAGCCCGGGATCACGGCGCCGCCTCTGCCAGCGTCAAGGGCTCTCGCCGCTGGCTGGAAAAACTGGTGCAGAGCGCAGGCAAGCTGGCCAGGGCGCTGAACAAGGAGAGCCTGCTCGACCCCCAACTCAAGCTGCAGGATGCCCTGGCCTCCCTGCAACCGGATCTCAAGGCGCTGGAGCAGTGGCTCGCCGGCAACGATCAGCTGTTTGGCACCGAGCAGCACCACAGGTTTGCCGAGGGGGTGCTGCCCGATCCCCTGCCCATGCTGGCGGAGAACCTGAAGGAGGCGAGCAAGAAGGCGCTGCGGGCGCTGGACAGGATGCAGGGCGCCATCGGCGAGGCGCTCAAAGACGGCGAAATCCGTCGCAAGGAGGCCGAGCCCCTGCTGGCGGAGAGCGGTTTTCACCTGCAGCGGCTGGAGAGTTTCTGCGCCCTGTGGGAGATGCTGAGTCGCCACGTGCCGACGGGCAAGACACCGCTGGCCCGCTGGATGGCCAGGAGCGAGGATGGAGACATCTGGCTGCACGCCTCCCCCATAGAGGTGGGTTATCTGCTGGAGGAGTGGCTCTGGTCTAGGTGCCTGGGCGCCGTGCTGGTCTCGGCCACCCTGACCGCCCTCTCCTCTTTCAGCTATTTCCGCCACCAGGTGGGGCTCAAGGAGCATGACGGCACCCGCTATCTGCGTCTGCGCTCTCCTTTTGAATATCACAAGGCCGAGCTCTATCTGCCCAAGATGGCCCATGAACCCAGCGCTCCCGGCTTTACCCAGGAGCTGGTCGATGCCCTGCCCCGGCTGCTGGCGGGCAAGGAGGCGAGCCTGGTGCTCTTCTCCTCCTACCGGCAGATGAACGAGGTGGCGGTGGGGCTGCGGGCCAAGGGGCTCTCCCTGCTGGTGCAGGGGGAAGCGTCGCGCAACGCCCTGCTGACCTTGCACAAACAGAAGTGCGACGGCGGCCAGGCCAGCATCCTCTTTGGTACCGGCAGCTTCTCCGAGGGGCTGGACCTGCCCGGTCACTACCTCACCAACCTGGTGATCACCAAGCTCCCCTTCGCGGTGCCAAACTCCCCGGTGGAAGAGGCGACCGCCGAGTGGGTCGAGAAACGGGGTGGCAACCCCTTCCTGCAGCTGACGGTGCCAGAAGCGTCCCGAAAACTCATTCAGGCCTGTGGTCGTCTGATCCGCAAGGAGGCCGATCGGGGCCGAGTAACCATTCTCGATCGGCGCCTTCTTACCAAACGCTACGGCAAGGGCTTGCTCGACGCCCTCCCCCCCTTCACCCGGCGTATCGAGTGAGCCATGCCGGGTTTATTTGACAGATAAGTCAGCAAGCTGCCTGCCGGGCGGCGCCACAAACGGCTATTGCCGCTCTGGGGCAAACCTGTAAAAATGAGCCCCTATTTTTCAGTGGGCAATCGCCTGACTGTTCAAGGAGATGAAATGAAACTGACTGTTCTGGTGCCGGCTCTGGCTGGTCTGTTGTGGGCAGGTAGCGCCCTGGCTGATAGCCAACTGGAAATACACAATCCCTATGTGGTGCAGTTGATCGATGGCGAGTCCATCAATCCCAAGCTGCTGGAGAAGACCAGCAGCTTCCCCATCAGCGCCGGCAAGCACCAGCTGGTGGTGGCCTTCGAGGGCAACTACTCCAACCGCAACGACATCAAGCTGGTGACCGCCGAGCCTCTGGTGATCAACTTCACCGCCGCCGACAACCAGACCCTGGTGCTGGATTTCAAGAAGCCCCGTAACGAAGACGAAGCCAAGGCGTTCGTGAAAGAGCAGAAGGTCGTTCTCAAGGACAAGGTCAGCGGTCAGGCCCTGGCCAGCGAGCAGTTCGTCATGCCGAAAGTGGGTGGCTTCCAGCTGACCCGTGACTACCAGCAGGAGCTGCTCAAGATGGGCAAGGCCTTCAACCAGCCAGCGACCGTTGCCGTCTCCACCGCTGCCGTGATGGCCGCCGCCAGCGCGCCGGTCGAAGTGGCGCCGAGCAAAGCCCAGAGCAATCCGGAAGCCCTGACCCAGCTGCAAAACTGGTACAACAAGGCCGATGCGGAAACCCGCAAAGCCTTCCAGATCTGGGTGATCCAGCAGCAATAAGGCGCAGCGCGTCGCTTTATGCATAGAGGGGAGCCTGGCTCCCCTTTTTCATATCAGTTCAGGCCAATTGCCATGTCCCTGCGCATCTTCTATCACCCCCATTACTCCTCCCTGACGCTGCCCGAGCGCCACCGCTTTCCCCTGGCCAAGTACCAGGCGCTCTACCAGATCCTGGCAACACAGGGCTATCCGCTGGCAGAAGCGCCCGCCGCGAGCCGCGAGCAGATAACCCGGGTCCACGACGCCGACTATGTGGCGGCGGCCCTTGCCGGCACCCTGGATGACGGCGCCATCCGCAGACTCGGCTTTCCCTGGTCACCCATGCTGATTGAACGCACCCTGCGCTCGGTCGGGGCCACCATAGCCGCCAGCCGCCACGCCCTCGAGCAGGGCTGCGGCCTGCAGGTCTCCGGCGGCTATCATCACGCCCACAGGGACTTTGGCAGCGGCTTCTGCCTGTTCAACGATCTGGTGATAGCGGCCAGAGCCTGCCTCGACGAGGGGCACTGCGAGCAGGTGCTGATCGTGGATCTCGATGTCCATCAAGGGGATGGCAGCGCCGCCCTGTGCGCGGGGAGCCGGGACATCATCACCCTCTCCCTGCATGGCGAGCACAATTTTCCCCACCACAAACCTGCCTCCCATCTGGACTTTGCCCTGCCAAGCGGCATGCAGGACGACGCCTACCTCGAGACCCTGACCCAGGCGCTGTCACTGGCGCTGCGCCTCTACCGCCCCGACCTCATCCTCTACCAGGCCGGGGTCGACGTGCACCAGGCCGATGAGCTCGGCTATCTCTCCCTGAGCGACGCCGGGGTGCGCCAGCGGGACGCCATGGTGTTTGACTGTGCGATAAGCCACGGCCTGCCCATCGCCGCCGTACCTGGGGGCGGTTATAGGCGCGACTGGCGGCAGTTGATCCCGCTGCACCTCTCCCTGTTCGAAGAGGCGAAAAAGCGCTATGGCTAGCGCCACAGCCCCTTTGCCAACCCCTGATAACAACAAGGCGGCCCCGGGGCCGCCTCTTCTTATATAGGGCACAGCTGCGTTTTGCAGCGCCTGTCACCAGAGACAGGGCAGGGCGTCATCCATGGCTCTCTGCGCTTCTTTTCCATCAGACACTCGTCATCAGGCATGTGCCACCGGGGTCGGATGCTCACCCACGGGGCGCAGCAGCATCAGCAGATAGATAAAGGACACGCTGGCGATCATGATAAACAGCAGCTTGTCCGAAAGGTGCTGCATCAAGAGCGAGGTATAGGCCGGGCCGAGCAGGCTGCCTATGGTGTAGCTCAGCAGCAGCGCCTGATTCATCGCCACCAGCTGGTGCTGCTCGACCTTCTCGCAGGCCCAGGCCATGGCCACCGGATAGAGGGTAAAACCGGCTGCGCCCAGGATGAAGAGCGCCGGGCCCATCGCCAGGTTGCCGAGCATTGCCAAGGCGCCCAGGATGACCACCAGCACCTGCAGCCGCAGTACCGGCAAGCGACCGAACCTGTCTGCCAGACGGCCGGCAGGCCACTGTCCCAGGATGCCGGCGCTCACCATGACCGCCATCCAGTAGCCGATACCGGCATCACTCACCCCCTGATGGTTCAGATAGAGCGGCATCAGGCCATAGAGCGACCCCAACACTATGCCGGAGATGATGCAGCCATTGACCCCAAGGCGCGCCTGACGCAGGCGCAGCATGGGCCACACCCGGGTTGCCCCCTGCTGCTCGCCCTGCTCGTTGACAATGTGGGTAAAGAGCAGCGGCAGGATGGCGGCCAGTACCAGGCCAGTCACCCAGGGCAGCACATCCATCAGACCGGTCGGCAGCGTGCTGACCAGCAGTTGCCCGAGCACAGTCCCCATGTAATAGACCATCATGTAGGCGGCGAGCAGGCGCCCACGGTTGCGCGCGTTGCCGCTGCACATCAGCGCACTCTCAACCACCACCCAGATCATGGCGCAGCCGATGCCGGCGATGAATCGCCAGATAAGCCAGCTCCAGAACCCCAGGGTGAGCCCAAGCCCGACACAGGCTGCGGCAAAGAGGGCGGAGGCCAGGTAGTAGCTGCGGTTGAACCCGGCGCCTTTGATCAGCGCCCCCGCCAGCAAAGTCCCCAGCAGGTTGCCGCAAAAATAGGCGGAGCCGACCATGCCCACCTGCCAGGTCGGCAGATGCTCATGGGCGAGCCAGAGCGGCACCAGGGTATTCAACACTGCTATGGCCAGGGTCAACAGCAGCAGGCCAAAGAGCAATAACTGCACTGGCCGGGAGTATGTGGTCATGGATAAAACTCTGGGGAGAGGCAAAATGCGAGCGCATCATGCCACCGCCAATGCCATTGTCAATCGGCACTGAACGAGCCACAGCCAGGTTTTGCCCCGGCCCGGCCATTGGCGTCATAACAGAAGAGGCGACCCCGGGGTCGCCTCTTCGTTATAGCTGCCACAACATCGGCTATTTCTGACGCTTTTTGGCGTACTTGCGACGGGCCCGCGCCTGGCGCTCCTCTTCCCGTTCGGCCTTCTCCTTGGCCTTCTCCTCAGCCTCTTCTGCCGCCAGTATGATCTCGGCGCTCACCATCTCAGGGGTCTCCAGGGAGATGCGCCCCAGCATACCTGAGCGGAACTCGTTGACCAGGATCTCGGAGGCCTTGTGCAGATCCGCCAGGCCCCCTTTGCGCACGAAGGCGCGCTGACGGGCGATCATCTCCAGCAGCTCGATCTCGGTCTCGGGCAGCTCGGTTATCTGGTAGCGGGCCTTGATGCGCTCGGGGTAGGCCTTGATGAAGTAATCGGCGGCGAACATGGCGATGTCGGCGTAGTCAAAAACGGTGTCCTTGATGGCCGCGGTGATGGCCAGCCGGTAGCCGCAGGAGGGCGGGTTGAGCTTGGGCCAGAGGAACCCCGGGGTATCGGTCAGGATGACGTTGTTGTCCAGCTTGATCCGCTGCTGGGACTTGGTCACCCCCGCCTCGTTGCCGGTCCGGGCTATGATGCGCCCCGCCAGTGTGTTGATCAGGGTGGACTTGCCCACGTTGGGGATGCCCATGATCATGGCCCGCACCCCGCGCAGGTCGAAATTGCGCTCCGGCAGCATCTCGTGGCACAGGGTCAGCAGCGCCTTGATCTTCTCCGGCTCCTGCTGGGTCAGGGGCAACGCCTTGATCCCCTTCTCTTGTTCCATGTGCGCCACCCACAGCTCGGTGATCGCCGGATCGGCCAGATCCGCCTTGTTCAGCACCTTGATGACAGGGGTATCCCCACGCAGCTCGGGCACCAGGGGGTTCTCGCTGGAGAAGGGGATGCGGGCATCGAGCATTTCGATGATGACATCGACCTGGGGCATGACCTCGGCAATTTCTTTGCGGGCCTTGTGCATGTGGCCGGGGAACCAGTTGATGGACATATCCGTTACTCTCTCATTGGGGATGCTGGCCCCCGCTGGGGGCTGCGGGCGCCTGGTGATGCGCCAAACCGCTGGCACTCATCGCAAGGGGGCGCATTTTACCTGCTGCGGCCCCGATTTGACAGGCCATTGTGGCCACAGGCGTGCACGGCCGCGGCGCCGGTGCCACCGCAACTGCCTGGGGCAGAAGGGCAGACAGCAATCAATAAGTGGTTGATACAACATAACATTTATACGGTGCCTTCACCGTATTGTCATCCAGACTCACTAAAAGTGTCATCTGCCCCCTCTAGGCTGCGCTCAGGTTTTACAAGGAGCGAACCCCAATGAGAAACATGGCAGGACTTGCAGTGATGATAGGCGCCACCCTGGTCGCCGGCTGCAACTCCAACAATGACAGCAGCACCCCGGAGCCCAGCGCCAAAAACGTCATCTTCTTCCTCGGCGACGGCATGGGCCTCAACACCCTGACCGCCGCCCGCATCTACGGCGTGGGGGAAGAGGGCAGCCTCACCATAGACACACTGCCGGAGACGGCCTTCATCAAGACCTTCTCCCACGACGCCCAGGTCACCGACTCGGCCCCCTCCATGGCGGCCTACATGACAGGGGTCAAGAGCAACAACGGCGTCATCAGCATGGACAGCGACGCCACCTATGAGAGCGACTGCAGCCAAAGCGCCGGCAAGCCGGTCACCACCCTGCTGGAGCTGGCCAAGGCCGACGGCCGCGGCACCGGCGTGGTCACCAGCACCCGGGTGACCCATGCCACCCCGGCCGCCACCTATGCCCACATCTGCAACCGGGATCTGGAAGCCGACATCGCCGCCCAGCTGGTGCCGGGCGGTGCCGGTTACAACGGCGCCCTGAAAGAGGGGCTGGACGTGGTGCTCGGTGGCGGCAGCAGCTTCTTCCTGCCCACCGCCGACAAGGGCAAGCGGGAGGATGGCCGCAACCTCATCAGCGAGATGCAGGCCAAGGGCTACCAGTTTGCCAGCAACCTGGACGAGCTGAACCAGGCCGAGACGGGCAAGCCGCTGCTGGGGCTGTTTGGCGCCAGCCACATGAAATATGACCTGGACAGGCCCGCCAGCGAGCCCTCCCTTGCCCAGATGACCCTGGCTGCCATCAAGCAGCTCAAGGACAAGGAGAAGGGTTACTTCCTGATGGTGGAAGGGGGCCGCATCGATCACGCCCTGCACGACACCAACGCCAAGCGCGCCCTGCAAGATACCCTCGCCTTCGACGACGCCATCAAGGCCACCATCGACGAGGTGAAGAAGACCGACCCCGAGCTGAAAAACACCCTGATAGTGGTCACCGCCGACCATGACCATACGCTGGTGCTGAACGGCTACGCCAAGCGCACCGGCAAGACCACGGCTGGCAACCCCGGGGTGCTCGGGCTGGTGAAGAACTACGAGACAGGCGAGCCGAGCAAGGACAGCGACGGCATGCCCTACACCATCATCGGCTTTGGCAACGGCTACAACCGGGTGGATGGCCCGCGCAGCAGCGTGGCACCGCTCGACGACGCCACCGTCTCGGCCGACGACTATCACCAGGAGGTGGTGGTCAAGGTGGGCGAGCTAGGCAACGAGACCCACGGCGGCACCGACGTCTTCCTCGGCGCCATAGGCCAGGGGGCTGACAGCTTCCACGGCTCACTCGATAACACCGCCGTCTTCGGCAAGGTCAAGGCTGCGGCCAAGCTGTGAGGGACTATAGGATGAAAATCATCATGAAAAAGACGCTGGTCTGCACCGCCCTGCTCGGCGCCCTGAGTGGGCTTTCCCAGGCTCAGGCAAGCGACGCCAAGAACGTGATCCTGTTTATCGGTGACGGCATGGGCCCCACCGTCCTCACCGCCACCCGCCTGTTCAAGGTGGGGGAAGAGGGGGATCTGGAGATCATGACGCTGCCCCAGAGCGCGCGCATCAAGACCTTCTCCAACGACGCCCAGACCACGGATTCGGCCCCCTCAATGGCGGCCTACACCACGGGCGTCAAGATGAACAACGAGGTGATCGCCATGAGCAGCGACACCCAGGCCGTGGCGCCGGCCAAGGACATCAACGGCAACAAGGGTGTCAACAACTGCGCCAGCGACAACGGCACGCCTGTGCCCACCATACTGGAGCTGGCCAAGGCGGCGGGTAAATCCGTCGGCGCCGTCACCACCACCGAGCTGACCCATGCCACCCCGGCGGCCACCTACTCCCACATCTGCCACCGGGATGCGGCCTACGCCATCGCCGAGCAAGCGGTGCCGGGCGGCGCCGGCTTCAACGCCGCGCTCGGGGACGGGGTCGACGTGCTGATGGGGGGCGGAGCCAATCACTGGACCCCCTACAGCGCCAGCAACAAGGGTGGCCGGGTCGATGGCCGGGATCTCACCGCCGAGCTGAGTGCCCAGGGCTATCAGTACGTCACCACCCAGAGCGATCTCGCCAAGATTGAGAGCGGCAAGGTGCTGGGTCTGTTCAGTGCCAAGTCCCACCTCGACTACGAGCTGGACCGCGTCGCCAAGGGGGCGGCCAATACCCAACCGTCCCTCTCCGAGATGACCGCCAAGGCGATCGATCTCTTGAGCCAGAACAGCCAGGGTTACTTCCTGATGGTGGAAGGGGGCCGCATCGATCACGCCCTGCACGCCACCAACGCCAAACGGTCGCTGACCGATGCGGTGGCGCTGGACGAGGCGGTCAAGACGGCGCTCGGCAAGGTGGACTTGACCGATACCCTGATAGTGGTCACCGCCGATCACGACCACACCATGACCATCAACGGCTACTCCGCCAAGGGCAACCCTGTGCTGGATCTGGTCAAGAATGGCGACGGCTCCACCCAGAACGACGTGGATGGCAAGCCCTTCACCACGCTGGTGTTCGGCAACGGCCCGAACCGCGCGGACCTGCGCCCCACCCTCACCAGCAACCAGGTGATGGGGGATGACTACCTGCAGGAGACCGGGGTCAAGCTGGGCTCAGAGACCCACGGCGGCGGCGATGTGATGCTGTTTGCCGGCGGGGCCGGCAGCGGCCGCTTCAAGGGCACCCTCGACAACACCCTGGTGTTCGGCAAGCTCAGGGAGGCGCTCGGCCTGTAAGAAAGAGGGCCCGGTGTCACGCCGGGCCCCCTTCTTTCGAGCGATCATCCATGATGCGATTGTTACTTCCGTTATGGCTCCTCGGCAGCACCCTCAGCTTCCCCCTGCTGGCCGACGAGGCGCCCGATCTGGCCGCCCGCATCCGCTATCAGGACAGGATCACCAGCAGCGACGGCATAGCCCGGGAGAACCACTGGCAGGAGAAATGGATCCGGGTCGGCAACCAGGTGTGGAGCCAGCGGCTCATCCCCCTGCCGCTCGCCCGCGCCTATCACGCCAGCCACGATGCCACTCCGGGCCACAAGCACTTCACCCACCAGATGGCGGCCCGCTGGGTCAGCCGCAGTGATGAGGGGGAGCTGCAACTGCGCTACGCCGACGCCTGGCACAACCAGCTGGTGGAGGTGCCGTCGGAGGAGTATGGCCAGGTCGCCTTCAAGCCCGACTGGGCGCGCCTTCGCCATCTCGTGGATCCGGCCCTGCTGCAGGGTATGACCGCCCTCGACGAGGCGGCTCCCGAGCAGGCCCGCTGGTACGAAAAACGCGAGGGCAAGCAACGCACTCGCATCCTTTGGTCGAGCCAATGGCAGTTGCCCCTGGTGGTGGAGTCCGCGAGCCTGGACGGCTATCGCAGCTACCGGATGGAGGTGACCCTCAAGCCCTTGCCAAGGCAGTTGCCCTGGCAGCAGCTCGATAGCTACCAGACCCTGGATCTGCGGGACTTCTTCGACTGACGGCCCGCTCCCCCCAATGGGTTGACTGACTTGGGGTTACGGGATGTTACACTCTGTGTACTCATCCCTGACCCGGTCTTCTATGCGTCTTCCCCTATTGCTTCTATTCTGCTGCGCCCTCCTCTTCCCAGGCCCAGGCGCCCACGCCGTGGTGGTCCTGGCCGCAGACGTTCCCCCTTATGTGATTCGCTCCCAACAGGGGGCCCCGAGCGGCATGGCAATCGAGGTGCTGGAGGAGGCTGCCCGCCGCCTTCGGGAGCCGCTTGAGATAGAGCTGATGCCGCTGGCCCGCGCCCTCAGCCAGACCCGCCATCGGGCGGACGTCCTGCTGCTGCCACCGGCCAGGAGTCCACAGCGCGAGCCCCTGTTCCTCTGGATTGCCCCCCTGCTGGAGGAGGCCTTCGTGCTGGTCAGCCACCGCCAGCACCACCCGGCTCCCCTCTCGGTCAAGGCGCTGTCCGGCCTGACCCTGGGGGCGATGCGCGGCTCTCATGGTCAGAGCCTGATCCAGCCCCTCAAGGGAGTGACCCGGGAGCTGGTCACCGAGGAGGTCAACAATGCCAGCAAGCTGGCGCTGGGCCGCATCCAGGGCTGGGCCGTGGCCTGGAACACGGCCCGCTACAACCAGCAACGGGCCGGCTTGCCCCTGGCGGATCTGGTGCGCGGCGACACCTTGCAAGAGAGCGCCCTCTACCTGGCCGCCAGCCCGCAGTTTCCTGCGGCCGAGGCGCTGCGCTGGCGCAAGGCGATTGAGGAGATGCGCGAGGATGGCAGCCTGGCGCGCATCCTGCGGCAGTACGATTACCAGGCGCCCTGACCCCCGGCCGGGCATTTGCCAAAGCCATTCAGAATGGTTATGGTATCCCCATGAAAGCGCTCATGATTTTTTCCAGTCTGCTCACACCCCGTTGAGCCCCCGCCCTCGCCCCTGACAGCGAGTCGCTCGGGGGCATCGCGCTTGCGATCTATTCTCACAATCCGAACCATTTTTCGACCAGCTTGTCCGTCATCCTGGTCCTTTCAGCCATTGATAAGGAATACCCCATGCAACAGCCACATCTCGTCATCTCCAATCTGGATCTGGATCGCATCGAGCAACTGCTCGGCAACCACCCGCAACACCTGGCCCTGCAGGAGGAGCTGAACCGCGCCGAGATCCGCGACCCCGCCGACATGCCGCCTGACGTGGTGACCATGAACAGCACTGTGCGCTTCAAGATGCAAAACAGCGGCAATGACTTCTGCCTGACCCTGGTCTACCCGAAGGACGTGCAGGGGGACGAGTCGAAGATCTCCGTGCTGGCGCCGGTCGGCAGCGCCCTGCTGGGCTTGAAGGTGGGTGACAGCATCGCCTGGCCCGGCCCGGCCGGGCGCACCATACAGGTGGAGATACTGGAAGTGGTCTATCAGCCGGAGCGGGCGGGCGAGCTGCACCGCTGACAGGGCCGGGCACGCTCTGCCGCCCCGGTGAGCAGAGCGTGCCTCTCCTTATATTGCCGCCCTGGATCACGCACTCAGGTGAAGCACCCATAGCCGCGTCTCCTGCGCAGGGGCTCTCCTCCCCCTTGAGCCAGGGGGCGAGCGGGAGTATCTTGTTGGCCGCGCCAGCGCCCTGGCCGCAGATCTCAGGCTGACACCATGATAAAAATTGCCCTCATCGACGATCACCAGATAGTCCGCTCCGGCTTTGCCCAGTTGCTCAATCTCGAACCCGATCTGCGGGTCGTCGCCGAATTTGGCAGCGCCGCCGACGCCCTCGCCGGCTTGCCGGGCAGCGGTGTACAGCTGTGCGTGTGCGACATCTCAATGCCGGATCAATCCGGTCTGGATCTGCTCAGGCAACTGCCCGCCGGCCTCGCCGTGGTGATGCTGTCGGTGCACGACAGCCCGGCCCTCATCGAGCAGGCTCTGCAGGCCGGCGCCAAGGGGTTTCTCTCCAAGCGCTGCAGCCCGGAGGAGCTGATCGCCGCGGTGCGCACCGCCGCCCAGGGTGGCTGCTACCTGACCCCTGACATAGCCCACAAGCTCGCCAGCAGCCACAGAGATCCCCTCACCAACAGGGAGCGGGAGGTGGCGCAGCTGCTGGCCGGCGGCATGGAGGTGAAGGCCATCGCCGAGCGCCTCGGCCTCTCCCCCAAGACGGTGCACGTGCACCGCGCCAACCTGATGGACAAGCTCAACGTCAACAACAACGTGGAGCTGGCCCACCGCATGCTGGACAGCTGGTGATCTCCCGCCTTGCCAGCTATGTCGCCATCTCGCTGGCGGCCTGCTTCATCTTCGCCGCCGGCTGGTTCTGCCTCTGGAGCATCGGCCTGCATCTGGTGGAGAGCCCGGTGCTGGCGGTGTTGCTGTTCCCCTTCGGGCTGCGGCTCGGCCTGTTGCTGCAGAGCCCCCTCCCCTACTGGCCGCCCCTGCTGCTCTGTGAAGCCCTGCTGCTCCACTGGCTCGATCGGGAGGTGGGCATGCCCCTGTGGCCCCTCATCCTGGCTGGCAGCCTGCTCACCCTGCTGCCGCTGCTCATCGCCCGCCGCCAACGGGTGCGAGACGACTGGCAGCAACTGCTGGTGCTGCTCGCCACCGTCACTGTGGCGGCGGCCCTGCAATCCCTGCTCTGGCATCTGGCCGGGGAAGATGGCCTCACCGCCCTGCTGCTCACCCTGACCGGCGGCCTGACCCTCACCTCTACCTGCATGCTGATCTGGCACTATCTGACCCGCGCCACCTGGGTGCCGCTCGGCCCTGCGCTGGTGGATCAGCCGGTGGACTGGCGCTTTCGCCATCTGGTCTGGTATCTACTGCTGTTCGTGCTGAGCCTGGGGCTGCAGCTCGGCCTGCCGGACTCTTTGGTGCGCTTCACCCCCTTTTGCCTCGCCATTCCCATCATGGCCATGGCCTGGCGCTACGGCTGGCAGGGGGCCCTGCTCGCCACCCTGATGAATACGGTGGCTCTGATGGCGGGCCAGGCCTGGCACGAACATCCCCTGGATCTGCTGCTCTCCCTGCTGGCCCAGAGCCTGACCGGCCTGCTGCTGGGCGCCGGCATACAGCGCCAGCGCGAGCTCAACCAGGCGCTGACCCGCCAGCTCGCCCACAACCGCCAGCTCACCGAGCGGCTGCTGGAGACAGAGGAGAGCATCCGCAAGGAGGTGGCCCGGGAGCTGCACGACGACATAGGCCAGACCATCACCGCCATCCGCACCCAGGCGGGCATAGTGCGCCGCCTCGCGCCGGACAACACCCATGTCGGCCAGAGCAGCGCCCTTATCGAGACCCTGTCGCTCGGGATCTACGATGCGGTGCGCGGCCTGCTCGGTCGCCTGCGCCCGCGCCAGCTCGACGACATGAGCCTGGAGCAGGCGGTGCGCGGCCTGCTGCGGGAGCTGGAGCTGGAGCGGCGCGGCATCGTCACCCGGCTGGAGTGGGGGCTCGCGGATGAGGCGCTCTCGGACGCCCAGCGAGTCACCCTGTTTAGGGTCTGTCAGGAGGGGCTCAACAACGTGGTCAAACACGCCAATGCCAGCGCTGTCACCATACTGGCCCGCCAGCAGGCCGATCGGGTGCTGCTGCAACTGGACGACGACGGCTGCGGCCTGCCCGAGCAGACGCCCCAGGGCTATGGCCTGCTCGGCATTCGCGAGCGGGTGCAGGCGCTGGGGGGCACGCTGCGGCTCTCCTGTGCCCAGGGGACTCAGCTGACTGTCAACCTCCCCAGCCGCAAACGGGAGGAGTCCCATGACTGATCCAGGATCCAGAAGGCAGATCGCCCCATGCTGAGCTTTATGAAGAGCCGCCAGCTGGCGCCACCGATGCGGGATAAAGAGGAGATAGACGCCAGCTATCGCCATTGGCGCCTCCACATACTGCTGACCATGTACCTGGGCTATGCGGTCTTCTACTTCACCCGCAAGAGCTTCAACTTCGCCATGCCGGACATGCTGGCGAGCGGCATCCTGGACAAGGCCGACATCGGCATGATGTGGACCCTCTTCTACCTCACCTATGGCTGCTCCAAGTTCGTCTCCGGCATCATCAGCGACAGAGCCAACCCCCGTTACTTCATGGGGCTGGGGCTGATGGCGACCGGGGTCATCAACATACTGTTCGGCCTCTCGTCGGCGCTCTGGATGTTTGTGGCACTCTGGATTGCCAACGCCTTCTTCCAGGGCTGGGGCTGGCCCCCCTGCTCCAAGCTGCTCACCAGCTGGTACTCGAGGACCGAGCGCGGCTTCTGGTGGTCGGCCTGGAACACGGCCCACAACGTGGGCGGGGCCCTGATCCCGCTTATCGTCAGCACCATAGCCCTGCAGCACGGCTGGCGCTACGGCATGATAGTGCCCGGCCTCATCGCCATACTGGCCGGGTTGCTGCTGTGCTGGCGACTGCGGGACACCCCGAGCACCCTGGGGCTGCCCACGGTCGGGCAGTGGCGCCAGGACGCCCTGGAGATGGCCCAGCAGACCCAGGATGTCGGCCTGGACCCGCGCCAGATCCTGCGTAAATACGTGCTCGGCAACCCCTACATCTGGCTGCTCGCCTGCTGCTACGTGCTGGTCTACGTGGTGCGCACCGCCATCAACGACTGGGGCAACCTCTACATGACGGAGCAGCGCGGCTTCAACCTGATGAGCGCCAACTCGGCCATCTCGATGTTCGAGGTGGGGGGCTTTATCGGCGCCCTGGTGGCGGGCTGGGGCTCGGACAAGCTGTTCAACGGCAACCGTGGCCCGATGAACCTCATCTTCGCCATGGGGATACTGCTCTCTGTGGGGTCACTCTGGCTGATGCCCTTCTTCAGCTACGTGATGCAGGCGGCCTGCTTCTTCACCATCGGCTTCTTCGTGTTCGGCCCCCAGATGCTGATCGGCATGGCGGCGGCGGAGTGCTCCCACAAGGATTGCGCCGGGGCCGCCACCGGCTTCGTCGGGCTCTTTGCCTACATGGGGGCGGCGCTGTCGGGGTATCCGCTGGCCAAGGTGATGGAGATCTGGCACTGGAACGGCTTCTTCGTGGTCATCTCGGTGGCGGCCGGGGTCTCGGCCCTGCTGCTGCTCCCCTTCCTCAAGGCCCAGGCGCCGCGGCCCCTCGCAGCCGAACCGGGCTGACCATCACGGCTCAGGCCGGCAGGCAGACCCGGTTCTTGCCGCTGCGCTTGGCCTGATAGAGGGCACGATCCGCCTGCCCGAACAGGGTATCGAGATGCCAGCCCCTGGCGTAAGGCACCAACCCCAGGCTGGCGGTGACCTGGATGCCGTCCAGGGGCAGCGTCGCTATGCCCTGACGGATCTGCTCGCAACGGGCCTGCTGAGCCAGGGCATCCCCCTCGGGCAGCAGCAGCACAAACTCCTCGCCGCCGAAGCGGCTGGCCACCAGATCCCCCTGACCGGCCAGATAGGCGCCTACCGCTGCCAGTACCCTGTCCCCCGCCTCGTGACCGTGGCGATCGTTGATCTGCTTGAAGTCATCGAGATCCAGCACCACCAGCGCCCCCTGTTTGGGCGCAGTCGCACAGCGCTCCATAAAGCCACGCCGGTTGAGCAGGCCCGTCAAAGGATCCTGGCTCGCCTGCCGACGCAGGGCCAGGGCCCGGTACTGGGTACAGAGCAGCAGCACCCCGAAGGTGGAGAGGTAGTTGCCCATCAGCATGGAGAGGAAGGGCAACACATTGACCACGTGCGGATCCATCAGCACCCGCACCTCGCCACTGAGCAGGGCCCCCATGCGCACCAGGTTGAAGCCGTAGAGCAATATGTTGACCACGGTAAACACCAGCACGGCCGGCAGGTAGGCCGGATAGCCATGCCGCCAGATGAGCAGCACCACCACGGCCCCCAGCACCATGTAGCTCAGGCAGGCCAGCAGCACCCGGGGGGCCATCTCGTCGTTGAACAGCACGCTCCAGCAGAGGATCAGCAGGTAGACCAGCATGAAGAGCGCAAAGGCCCGCCAGTTCGGCGGCTCGCCGAAGAAGCGCTGCAGCGCCAGCGGCATCAGCGCTATGCAGAGGGTGATGAGCAGGTTGGCCAGCCAGATCCCCGCGATGTGGGGGGCGAACGCCTGCATAAAGAACAGCGACTGGGCCGCCAGGGCACAGAGGCTGGACCACCACCAGAGCCCGAGGCCGGGGATCTCCCTGTGGGTTGACCAGATGATGGAGAGGGTGATGAATCCCAGGCAGTAGCCCCCGAGGGCCATGAGCATCAGCGTGAAAACATCCAGATTGAGCAGAATTGAGGTGTCCATTCCCGAGCCTTCCATTGGGGATGGCTGAGTATATGGGAAGCCCATGACAAGACACAGAGGGAGCCTTCTGGCGCGATGAAATATTTTCCGGCTCCCCAGCTGACCCGATGCCTGGCACTCAAGGTTCGTTCGGACCCAGATTTCCCACCGACCACACAGCAAAATGCCTGCCAACTATTTTTGCACTTGAACCCGCGCCATTAGATAGATATGTTGTTTTCATGTGGTTTTATGAGCCGTGCCGCGAGGAAAAAGCGCCACTAACCTATTGAGTCGTCTGACACAATCGGATTTTGGTACATTTTTCACTCAATGAATGGGGAGTAGAATCTCATATGGGGCTTTTGCCTCAATCAAGACAATAATCCTGTCTTGCCTGCTGCCGGATGCAGCAGTCTCTTGTGCCATGGAGTCGCACGGAGCAGGTTCAAGGCCGAACACACTTTCGACAGAGACGTCACTTATGATCAAAAAACTCATTCTCTCTACCCTGCTGCTGTGCGGGCTCGCCAATGCGGCCCCCAGCTCCACCCTGGACGCCGTGCTGGAGCGCGGTGTGCTGCGGGTCGGCTTCGACGCCGGCTATCAACCCTTCGAGATGACCAACAAGCAGGGCCAGTACATCGGCTTCGACGTGGATCTGGCCAAGATGGTCGCCAAGGAGATGGGCGTGAAGGTGGAGTTCGTCAACACCGCCTGGGACGGCATCATCCCGGCCCTGCTGACCGACAAGTTCGACGTCATCATGGGCGGCATGACGGTCACCCCCCAGCGCAACCTGCGCGTCAACTTCGCCGACCCCTACATAGTCGTGGGCCAGACCATAGTGCTGCGCAAGGACAAGGCGGGGGAGATCAAGTCCTTCAGCGATCTGAACGATCCCAAGTACAAGATCGCGGTCAAGCTCGGCACCACAGGCGAGCAGGCGGTCAAGCGCCTGATCCCCAAGGCCACCCTGTTGCAGTTTGAAACCCAGGACGACGCCAAGCTGGAAGTGATCAACGGCAAGGTGGATGCCTTCGTCTACGACCTGCCCTATAACGCCATCTTCGCCTCCCAGAACACCGGCGCCGTGGTGCACCTGGACAAACCCTTCACCTTCGAGCCGCTGGCCTGGGCCATCCGCAAGGGGGATCAGGACACCCTCAACTGGTTCAACAACTACCTGCGCCAGATCAAGGGCGACGGCAGCTATGACCGTCTCTACAAGAAGTGGTTTGAATCCAACGCCTGGCTCAACCAGCTCAAATAACCTCTCAAGGGGCGGTTCGCCGCCCCTTCACGCAGACCCCACACAATAACGACAAGAGAGGTTGTGACAGTGATCAACCCCAAAATCACAAGACAGATGGAAAAACAGCCCAACCTGCTGCTCTGGCACGGGGTTTTCCTGCTGATGCTGCTGGCCGCCATCTTTGGCATCTACAAGGCCGTGCAGGCGGTGGATTACACCTGGCGCTGGGAACGCATTCCCCAGTACATCGCCTACCAGGCCGAACAGAAACAGTACGCAGAATTTGACGGCACAGTGGTGGCTGGCACCACCGCCGCAGAGAAGGGCCAGCTCTTCCTGCAAGACGATCTCGACCCCAACCGCCGCCAGGCCATCGCGAGCACAGGCGCCCAGGTTGCCGAAGGGGATACCGTCTTCCAGGGCGACACCCTGGACACCCAACTGAGCTGGACCGCCGGCCCCATCGCCTGGGGCGTCTGGGTCACGGTCAAGCTTTCCCTGGTCGCGGGCGTCTTCGCCATACTGCTGGGCACCCTGGCCGGCCTCGCCCGCCTCTCCCCCAATCCCGCCCTGCGCAACCTGGCTGTCACCTATGTGGAGCTCATTCGCGGCACTCCGCTGCTGGTGCAGATCTTCATCGTCTACTTCTTTATCGGCACAGTGCTCAACCTCGACAGATTCACCGCTGGGGTAGCGGCGCTGGCCGTCTTCACCGGCGCCTATGTGGCCGAAATCGTGCGCGCCGGCATCAGCTCCATCCACAAGGGGCAGATGGAGGCGGGCCGCAGCCTGGGGCTCACCTCGGCCCAGACCATGCGCTACGTCATCCTGCCCCAGGCGTTCAAGCGGGTCTTGCCCCCCCTGGCGGGCCAGTTCATCAACCTCATCAAGGACTCCTCCCTGGTCTCGGTCATCTCCATCACGGATCTCACCAAGGCCGGGCGCGAGGTGGTCAGCTCCACCTTCAGCCCGTTCGAGGTGTGGTTCACCGTGGCCCTGCTCTACCTGGTGCTCACCGGCACTCTCTCCTTCCTGGTGCGTCGTCTGGAGGTGAAATATGCGCGCAGCAACTGATCCCATTATCAAGGCTCAACAGGAGTCGAGAAGTGCAGCCATCACCGGCACGCCCCGCGCCTTCCCGGTGCGTCGTCTGGAGGTGAAATATGCGCACAGCAACTGATCCCATTATCAAGGCTAGTGGCGTGGAAAAATTCTACGGCACCGAGGTGCACGCCCTCAAGAACGTCAGTACCCAGGTGGCCGAAGGGGAAGTGGTGGTGATAGTGGGGCCGAGCGGCTCTGGCAAATCCACCTTCCTGCGCACCCTCAACCAGCTCGAGACCATCAACGATGGCCATATCGAGGTGGATGGCATCAGCCTGACCGAGCCGGGCGACGTCAACAAGCTGAGGGAAGAGGTGGGCATGGTGTTCCAGTCCTTCAACCTCTTCCCCCACCTGAACGTGCTGGACAACATCAGCCTCGCCCCCCAGAAGGTGCGGGGGTTGTCCCGCAAGGATGCCGAGGAGCGGGCCAAGGCCCTGCTGCTGAAAGTGGGGCTGTCGAACAAGGCCCAGAGCTACCCGTCCCAGCTCTCCGGCGGCCAGCAGCAGCGGGTGGCCATAGCCCGGGCGCTCGCCATGCAGCCTCGCATCATGCTGTTTGACGAGCCAACCAGCGCGCTGGACCCCGAGATGGTGGGTGAGGTGCTGGACGTCATGAAGGGCCTGGCCCGGGAAGGCATGACCATGGTGGTGGTGACCCACGAGATGGGCTTTGCCCGGGAAGTGGCGGACAGGGTGCTCTTCATGGAGAGCGGCGAGCTGCTGGTGGATGAGAAGCCCACCGACTTCTTCGACAACCCTCCCTCACCGCGCCTGCGCCAGTTCCTGAGTCAGGTGTTGTGACCGCAAGCGCCTGCGCCAGTGACTGCGTCAGGTGCTGCAAGGGAAAGAGATACAACAGAGGGAGCCCTGGGCTCCCTCTGTTGTTGAGGCCGATCGGAAGCCCCCCTCAGAAGCGATAACCGGCCATCAGCCCGGCGTAGTGTTGTTCGGGCAGCACTAGGGGGGCCAGGATCCAGCGATCGGTGGCAAAGGCGCCAAGCGCCGCTCCCAGCGCATTGACGCCCGCGTCCAGGGCAGAGAAGTCGCCGTTTCTCGACGCCAGCTCCCCCACCACCCCGATCCCGGTGGAGATCCCGAACCCTATCCAGCCTCTGTGATCCCGATAGCCGTAGTGATCGGCCACTGCCGTGAAGCCCGCCCCCATGGCCGCGCCCCCCGCGAAATGACTCAGCTCGCTGTTGAAGCTGTCATTGGCCTGCGCACTCGCGCTCAGCAGGCCGAACATGACACACAGATGAACCGCTCTCACTCTACCCTCCACTGGCGACACCCTGCCGCCCCTGGCAACCTCGTTCTCCCAGTGTATGCGAGGCCCCGCCGGACGACGGGTGCCGCCCAGAGCTGACTCATCCAGGGCTTATCGCCAGCGGCCAGGCTTTGTCAGCAAAAACAAGCCATTGAACCTCGGTCCCGGTTGCGGCAGGCACACCTGGGTCATCAAATGTTAATGAATTTTTAAATTCATTCGGTATGCTGGAACCCAACTGGTCCAACCGGATGCCTCACATGGATGTGCAACTGCTGCTGCTCTACCTCTCCCCCCTCTTTCTGGCCTTCGTCGGCTGGGAGATGCTCTATCTGCGCAAACACGGGGCAGCCTTTCCCACCGCCAGCTACCAGTGGCGGGACCTGTTCGCCAACGCCGCCCTGGCCCTGATGCACCAGGGGGGCGATGCCCTGGCGGCCATCGCCATCGCCTACCTCTATGAGGGTCTTTGGGGCTGGCGACTGTTCGATATCGAGCTGAACCTCTGGAGTCTCTTGCTGCTGTTCCTGCTGCAGGATCTCTGCTACTGGCTGTTCCACTTTGCCAGCCACCATGTGCGCTGGCTCTGGGCCTCCCACGTGGTGCACCACAGCTCGGAGCGGCTCAACCTCTCCACCGCCTTTCGCCAGAGCCTGATGTACCCTGTCTCCGGCATGTGGCTGTTTTGGATCCCCATGATCCTCATCGGCTTCCCCCCCGAGGCCGTGGTCGCCACAGTGCTGCTGAGCCTGGGCTTTCAGTTCTTCGTTCACACCCAGGTGGTGGGCAAGCTGGGCTGGCTGGAGCGGGTCTTCAACACCCCCTCCCACCACAGGGTGCACCACGCCAGCAACCCCAAGTACATAGACCGCAACTTCGCCGGGGTGCTGATCATCTGGGATCGGCTGTTTGGCACCTTCGTGGAGGAAGACTTGGGCGAGCCCTGCCGCTTCGGTATCACCAAGCCCGTCCACAGCTTCAATCCCCTCACCCTCACCTTCCACGAGTGGCGCGACATGCTGCACGACGCCCGTGGCCTGCCCTGGTCAGAGAAGCTCAAGGTGCTGTTTGGCAAGCCGGCGGGCCCGGGGGGCGCCTGAGTTGCGCGCCACCCGCCACCAAAAAAGAGAGCGCCACCAGGGCGCTCTCTTGCATTGGGTCACCACCTCACTCAGACATGGGCAAAGGACCAGATGGCGGGCACCAGGCTCACCAGGGTGATCCCGGCCAGCAGCCGCTCGCGCAGGCTGAGTCGCTGATCCGCCCCCAGCTGGCGGCGGCTGTAGAGAAACAGCAGCAGACCCGGCCCGTAGAGCAAAAGCGACAGCAGCAGATACTCCACCCCAGCGGCATAGAGCAGCCAGAAACCATAACCACTCGACACCAGGGCCACCGCCCGCACCAGGCCATTGCCCTGCCCGCTTAAGGAGAGCTTGAGCAGGAAGAGGCCGATCAGCAGGTAGGGCACCAGTATCATGGAGGTGGAGATGAGCAGCAGGTTGGTGTACCCCTTGCCGAGCAGCCAAACCAGCAGCAGGCAGCCCTGCACCGTCAGGCTGGTGAGCCAGAGCGAGGCTATGGGGGTGCCGTTGCGGTTCTGACGCCGGAAGATGGCCGGGAAGGCGCCGTGGCGCGCCGCGCTGAAGGGCACCTCGGCCGAGAACAGGGTCCAGCTCACGTAGGAGGCGAGCACGGAGACGATGAGGCCGACGCTTATCAGCACCTTGCCCCAGGAGCCCGTCATCTGGGTCATCAGCCCCGCCATGGAGGGGTTGGGCAGGGCCGCGAGCTCGGGGCGACTCAAGATCCCCAGCGCCAGCACAGAGATGAGCACATAGAGCAGCAGTGCCAGCACCACGCCGAGCACTGTGGCCGTGCCCACATCCCGCTTGTTTCTCGCCCGGGCCGAGAGCACGGCCGCCCCCTCTATGCCGGTGAAGACCCAGAGGGTGATGAGCATGGTGTTGCGCACCTGCTCGGAAACCGGCACCGCCAGTGTGCTGCCCTGCTGATCCGCCGCGAAGGTGACAGGATCGAACCAGTAGCAGGCGAACAGGATGAACAGCAGCAGTGGCAGGCTCTTGGCCAGGGTCGCCACCAGGTTGAACAGGGCCGCCTGTTGCACGCCGCGGGCCACCAGCAGGTGCACAGCCCAGAGGATGCAGGACTCGCCGATAAAGGCCGCCAGCGTATTACCGTCACCAAACCAGATCTGTTCGGGGGTATCGACAAAGCTGCCCAGCGCCGCGAAGGCGATCACCAGATAGCCCACCACGCCTATGGTGGCGCAGAGCCAATAGCCCCAGGCGGAGAAGAAGCCCACCAGATCCCCAAAACCGGCGCGGGCGTAGCTGTAGATGCCGCCGTCGAGATCGGGCCTTAGCCGCGACAAGTAGAGGAAGCTCGCGGCGAGCGCCAGAATGCCCACCCCGGTCACGCCCCAGCCAATCAGCACGGCGCGGGCCCCGGCCACCTCGGCCATGTTCTGGGGCAGGCTGAAGATCCCCGCCCCCACCATGGAGCTGAACACCAGGGCGGTGAGGGACCATAGGCCTATCTTGCTCTCTTTCATGGGCTCTCCTTAGCGCAGCTGGCTGCTCAGGGCCTGGATGTGCTCCGGGCCTATGCCGCAGCAGCCGCCGATGAGGGAGGCCCCGGCACCGCGCCAGCGCTCGGCCCAGCCGAGGTAATCCTGCGGCCCCAGATCGGCGCGGATCTCGTCCAGCCCGTCGTTGGCGGTGGCCTCCTTGGGCTGGGGCGGGAAGGCGTTGGCATAGGCGCCGAGGCGAATGTCGGTGCGACCCAGGGCCTGCAAGCGGGCGCTCGCCACCTTGAGCGCCCCTTCGATCACCTCGGGCTGGCAGCAATTGAACAGGATGGCGCTCACCCCGGCCGATGCCAGTGCAGTGACGGCATCGGCCACCCGCTCACCGGAGCGCAGTCTGGGTTCGCTCCCCGGTGCCTCGTCCTCCAGGGTGAAGGAGACCCAGAACGGCTTGCCATCGCCTGGCAGCAGCGCCTTGAGGGCCAGCGGCTCGGCAATCAGGCTCATGGTCTCGGCCAGCCAGATATCCACATGAGGTGAGAGGCCCCGGATAAGCGGGGTCGCCAGCTCGCTCACCCTGTCCGCCTCGAACAGGTCGGCACGGTAGGAGCCAAACAGCGGTGGCAATGAACCGGCCACCTGCACGGCACCAGCCTGCCCGTCGGCCACGTCGCGGGCCAGCTGCCCGGCCAGGGCCGCAAGCCGCTCACCATCCGCGGCGAAGCGCTCGTCACCGATATGAAACGGCACCAGGGCATAGCTGTTGGTGGTAATGACTCTGGCCCCGCTCGCCACATAGGCCTGATGCACCTCGCGCACCGTCTCTGGCGCCTCCATCAGGGCCAGGGCCGACCACTCCGGCTGGCGAAACGGTGCGCCCCGCCGTGCCAGCTCACGCCCCATGCCGCCATCCAGTACCCACAAATCCTTTGTATCCATCTCTGTCTCTCTGCGTGTCCCCGTCATGACGGGTGTTTATTGTGTGAAAAAACATTAAGCCATCAAAACATCTAGACGGCTATAAGTCTTGTGCATCATGGCGCAAAGCAGAGGGAGAGGCAATCGGGAACTAGGAACAAATCTGAGCAAGCTCAGGATGATAGCGGCAAAAGGAGGCGCCGCATCTCTGCCACCCAGGGCCCGAGTCCACAGGCCTGAACGACAAGAGGCCACCCCGTGGGTGGCCTCTTGTGAAGCATGGATGGGCCGGCGACTCAGCGCCCTGCCAGTACCCGCTTGGTCTGCTTGACCCAGTCGGAGACTCGCCCCTGCTGGGGGAATCCTTGCCAGATCTGCTCCCACTGGGCCGGACTCAGGGGGCGGCCCAGCCTGCGCTGCACCCCGGCATAGAGGTAGTCGTGGGCCGTGGTACGGGCCTGGGCCGAGGTGAGGAACTTGGCCACAGGGTCGGTCAGGCGCACATCCCGCATGCCGAGCAAGGGGTAATCGCTGTGCACCGCCGCCAGCATGGTCTCACGCATTGCCGACTCTATGTAGCCACGGGCGAACAGGGCGGTCACCGACTCCAGCGACCCCTGATCCGGACCATGGTACTCCTCATCGAACACCGGGCTCGGCTCCGCCACTGCGCTTTGCACCACGGCATCGGGGTCCGGCTGCGGCGCCACCACAGCGGCCTTGGGGGCCACGGGCTTGGGGGCGGCGGGTTTGCGGGGAGCGCTCTGGCTGCAGGCCCCCAGCGCCAGGGCGAGCGCCACACAGCTCAACGCACGGGAATAAGACGGCATCTTCATGACTCCTTGGTAACTCCTTTCACGATTCCAGGGCGGGTTTCTCGGCCAGCACAGGCTCCACCCGGGTGACCAGCAACTGATCGATCTTGTAGCTGTCGATGTCCACCACTTCGAACTTGTAGCCCGCGTATTTCACCGAGTCCGTCCGCTTGGGGATCTTGCGCAGCATGAACATGATGAAACCGGCGATGGTCTCGTAGTTCTGGTTCCCCGGGAACTCCTCGATATCGAAGGCCCGCATCACATCGGAGATGGGGGTGACCCCGTCCACCAGCCAGGAGTTCTCGTCCCGCTGCACTATCTGCTCTTCCATCGCATGGGTGGCCCACTCGCCCATGACGGTGCTCATCAGGTCATTCATGGTGACTATGCCCACCACCAGGGCGTACTCGTTCATCACCACCGCGAAATCACCCCTGTGATTCTTGAAGTACTCCATGGCCTCGTAGAGGTTCAAGGTGTCGGGGATGATGATGACGTTCTGCACCAGGGAGCCGCTGTTGAGATCTATGCTCTGACCGCTGATGACACGGATCAGCAGCTCCTTGGCATCGACGAAGCCCTTGATGCTGTCGAGGTTGTGGTCACAGACCAGAAACTTGTTGTGGGGGTGCTCGGCAATCTTGGCCTTGATGCTCTCTTCGCCCTCTTGCAGGGTGAAGTAGATGAGGCTCTCGCGGGCCGTCATGGCGGAGGTGACGCCCAAGGATTGCAGCTCGAACACGTTCTCGATGAGCTGGTGCTCCTCACGCTGGATGACGCCGGCCTCGGCGCCCGCATCCATCACCGCATAGATGTCGTCCGAGGTGATCTCGTCGTTGCGCACCATGGAGACCCGCAGCAGGCGGAACAGGGCGTTGGCCAGGCCGTTGAAGAACCACACCAGCGGCATCAGCAGGGTCACGCACAGCAGCATGGGGCGTACCACCACCACCGCAACCCGTTCCGGCATCGTCATGGCCAGACGCTTGGGCATCAAGTCCGCTATCAGGATGAACATGCCGGTGACGAACACGAAGGAGGCGATCGAGCTTATCTGGGAGAGCCAGGGGCCCTGATAGAAGCCGGAGATCAACGACTTGATGGCGGGGTTCAGGGCGGATTCGCCCAGTATGCCGCCCAGGATGGCGACGGTATTGAGGCCTATCTGCACCACGGTAAAGAAGTTACCTGGCTGGGCCTGCAGTGCCAGCACTTTTTCGGCATGGCGATTGCCCTCGTCGGCCATCACCTGCAACTTGATCTTGCGGGAGGCGGCGAGAGAGATCTCGGAAAGCGAGAAGAACACGCTGCCGGCGACCAGCAGCATCAAAAAGAACAAACTATCGGCAAAACTCATGATTAACCTATTGCTACAGCCGCCTTAGCACAAGACGGCAAACTGGGCCCGGGAAACCGGACCGTGACTCCATCCGGGACTCACACAGGGGCCATATTCTAGCAGAAAAGCGCCCCGTGGGGCGCGTTATCTTAAGCTGCCCCCCAATGCAATAAAAAAGGCGCTCAAGGCGCCTTTTTATTCATTTCTGTCTCAATGCTTGCCCAGCAGATCGCTCAGCTCGTCCGCCTTGGTGTGGCGCACGTCCTTGCCCTTGACGTAGTAGACGATGTATTCGCAGATGTGCTGGCAACGGTCGCCGACCCGCTCTATGGCCCGCGCCGCCCACAGTACGTTCAGCACCTGGGGTATGGTGCGGGGATCTTCCATCATGTAGGTCATCAGCTCGCGGATGATGGACTCGTACTCCCTGTCCACCTTGTCATCTTCCTTGTAGACGGCGATGGCCGCCTCCAGATCCATGCGGGCGAAGGCGTCGAGCACGTCGTGCAGCATCTTGATGGTGCGACGGCCCATGTTCTCGAGCGACACCAGCGGCGGCTGGGGCTTGTTGGCGTTGTCGGTCAGCATGCGGGCTATCTTGTCCGCCACGTCGCCGATGCGCTCCAGATCCGTGATGGTCTTGATGATGGCCATCACCAGGCGCAGGTCGGACGCGGTGGGCTGGCGCTTGGCGATGATGCGGGTGCACTCCTCGTCGATGGCCACTTCCATGGCGTTGACCTTGTGGTCGTTGGCCACTATCTTGCGCGCCGCATCCAGATCCTGGATGTGAATGGCGGAGATGGCGTCCGTCAGCTGCTGCTCCACCAGACCGCCCATCACCAGCACCTGGTTGCGCACGTTCTCGAGCTCGGCATTGAACTGACCGGAGATGTGTTTATTGAGGTTCATATTGTCCATACAAATAATCCTTGTTGCTCCGATTATGCCTTAGCCGTTGAACCGACCGGTAATCTGTTTATTGATGCTCATCTTGTTCATACCAATAACCCTTGTTGCACCAACCATGCCTTAGCCGTTGAACCGACCGCCAATCTGTTTCTTGTGGTTCATGTCAGTCATCCTCATCTCTTAGCCGTAACGACCTGTGATGTAGTCCTCGGTCTTCTTCTTGGCCGGGGTGGTGAAGATGGTATTGGTGTTCGAGTACTCGATAAGCTCACCCATGTACATGAAGGCGGTCTGATCCGACACCCGCGCCGCCTGCTGCATGTTGTGGGTCACTATCACCACGGTGAACTGGCTCTTGAGCTCGTTGATCAGCTCCTCGATGGTGAGGGTGGAGATGGGGTCGAGCGCCGAGGTCGGCTCATCGAGCAACAGCACTTCCGGCTCGATGGCGATGGCACGGGCGATCACCAGACGCTGCTGCTGACCACCTGAGAGGCCGAAGGCGTTGTCGTGCAGGCGATCCTTCACCTCTTCCCACAGGGCCGCGCCGCGCAGTGAGCGCTCGGCGGCCTCGTCCAGGGTGCGTCTGTCGTTGATCCCCTGCAGACGCAGGCCATAGACCACGTTCTCGTAGATGGATTTCGGGAAGGGGTTGGGGCGCTGGAACACCATGCCGACCTGACGGCGCAGGGCGGAGACATCCACGCTCTTGTCATAGATGTTGTGGCCGTGCAGCTGGATTTCCCCCTCGATGCGGCAGATCTCCACCAGATCGTTCATCCGGTTGATGCAGCGCAGCAGGGTCGACTTGCCACAGCCGGACGGGCCGATAAAGGCCGTCACCTGCCCTTTCGGGATCTTCATGTTGACGTTGAACAGCGCCTGCTTGTTGCCGTAATACAGGTTGAGATCCTTGACCTCAAGGGCGGTCTGCTCCGGGCTCAGGTTGAGCAGGTCCAGGGCGGTATGCTGGGTCGAAGTCGGTGTTACGTTGATCATCTGTTTACCTCAAATTCTCTTTGTGGCGGCGGGCACTCTCATTGCCCGCGGCCTGAACGCTTGGCTGGCAGGGAACCCTTTTCCCGGCCCGTCTCTATGGTGGCTGGTGTATCAATGCTCCAGCGACCGGAATTTCTCGCGCAAGTGGTTACGAATACCGATAGCCGTCAGGTTGAGGCCCACTATCACAGTCACCAGCAGGAAGGAGGTGGCATAGACCAGGGGCCGCGCCGCCTCGACGTTCGGACTCTGGAAGCCGACGTCATAGATGTGGAAGCCCAGGTGCATGAACTTGCGCTCCACGTGCAGGTACGGGAAGTTGCCATCCATCGGCAACGTGGGAGCAAGCTTCACCACCCCCACCAGCATCAGCGGTGCCACTTCACCGGCGGCCCGGGCTATCGCCAGGATGAGGCCTGTCATGATGGCCGGACTCGCCATGGGCAGCACTATGCGCCACAGGGTCTCGGCCTGGGTGGCCCCCAGGGCCAGGGAGCCCTGGCGTATGGTGCTCGGGATCCGGGCCAGCCCCTCTTCGGTGGAGACGATCACCACCGGCAGGGTCAGGATCGCCAGGGTCAGCGCCGACCAGATGACGCCGGGGGAGCCAAAGGTCGGGCTCGGCAGCGCTTCCGGGTAGAACAGCTGGTCTAACGAACCACCGAGCGTGTAGACGAAGAAGCCGAGGCCAAACACGCCGTAGACGATGGAGGGCACACCCGCCAGGTTGATCACCGCGATGCGGATGATCTTGGTCAGGCTGTTCTTGCCCGCGTACTCGTGCAGGTAGACAGCGGCCACCACGCCGAGGGGGGTCACTATGATGGCCATCAGCAACACCATGAAGACGGTGCCGAAGATGGCGGGGAAGACGCCGCCCTCGGTGTTGGCCTCACGGGGATCGTCGGAGACGAACTTGCCAATCTGGTGGAACCAGTGACCTACCTTGGCGGGCAGGCTCATGTCGTTGGGCCAGACCACGTCCAGCACCTTGGACATGGGCATGGTCACCAGCTCGCCACGCATGTCCTTGACGGTGATGGCGTCACGATCCGCCTGGGCGCGCAGGGAGAAGAGCTCCTTTTCCAGCACCAGATAGCGATCGTTCAGGGCCTGGCGCTGGGCGGCGAGATCCGCCTTGAGCGCGTCGGTCAGCTCCCCTTCCAGCTCCGCCTTGCGCTCTTTCAGACGCAGTCGCTCCAGCTGGTAGTTGATGCCGCCGATGTCTCCCTTTTGCAGATCGTTGGCCTGCTCCGACAGGGCGTTGGCTCGTGCCAGCACCCGCTGCAGGGCAGGATGCAGATCTGCCGTCAGCTCTTTGCCATCCTCTTTCACCGAGGTGATGTAGCCGTAGAAGTTGCCGTTGGTGGCACGCTCCACCATGGCGAGCTCGGCCGGCTGGCTCTGGGACTTGATGTCGGTCTCCAGCACCCAGCGGAAGTCCAGATCGACAAACTCACGGTTGCCGGTCTTGACCAGATAACGGGTCAGCAGCTCGCGCTCCTCCCCCTCCAGCGCCTGGCCCGCGGCGCGCAGCCGCTCCACAGGTACCATCTCGCGGTCGTTGATCTCGCCGATGAGCACGCTCTTGTTGCCGCTGGCGTCTTCAAGCTCCCACTCATAGATGGGGTGCGGCCAGAAATAGACCAGACCACGCCAGCCGATCAGCAGCAACAGACCCAGTACCGCTACCAGACTCAGGCTGACGGCGCCGCCTGTCATCCAGATCCAGGGGGCCCCTGATTTAAACCACTTACCCATTGTTGATTCCTTGTCCATATACAGAACGCCGCTTTTTAAGAGAACGGCTCATTACAGAGAGCTGTATTTTTCGCGCAACCGCTGACGAATGAACTCGGCCAGGGTGTTGAACATAAAGGTGAACACAAAGAGGACGAAGGCCGCGAGGAAGAGCACCCGGTAGTGGGAGCTGCCCACTTCCGACTCCGGCATTTCCACCGCTATGTTCGCCGCCAGGGTACGCAGCCCCTGGAACATGGAGAAGTCCATGATGGGGGTGTTGCCGGTGGCCATCAGCACTATCATGGTCTCGCCCACGGCGCGGCCAAGGCCCATCATCACCGCCGAGAAGATGCCCGGACTCGCGGTCAGGATCACCACCCGGCTCAGGGTCTGCCAGGGGGTCGCCCCGAGCGCCAGTGACCCTTGGGTCAGATGCTTGGGCACCGAGAAGACCGCATCTTCGGCGATGGAGAAGATGGTGGGTATGACGGCGAAGCCCATGGCGATGCCAACCACCAGGGAGTTGCGCTGGTCAAACTTGATGCCCATCTCGTGGGTCAGCCAGATGCGCGAATCGCCGTGCATGAAGGCATTCTCGATGAGCGGGCTCAAGGCGAAGGCGCCCCAGCCAATCAGCAGCAGCACAGGAATGAGCAGGATGGCGTGCCAGCCCTCCGGCAGCCAGGACTTGCCGCGCTCCGGCAGGTAGTTCCACACCAGGGCGGTGAGCAACATGCCCATGGGCAGCAACAGCAGCAGCAGGATCACCCCGGGCAGCGCACCCTCGATGATGGGCGCCAGCCACAGACCGGCCAGGAAGCCGAGGATGACGGTCGGCAGCGCCGCCATTATCTCCACCGTCGGCTTGACGTATTTGCGCAGGCCCGCCGACATGAAGTAGGCGGTGTAGATGGCACCGGCCACGCCAAGCGGTACCGCAAACAGCATGGCGTAGAAGGAGGCCTTGAGGGTCCCGAATACCAGGGGCACCAGGCTCAGCTTGGCTTCGAAGTCGTTGCTGGCAGAGGTGGACTGCCACACATACATGGGCTCGGGATAACCTTCGTACCACACCTCCTGCCACAGGGCCGACCAGGTCACCTCGGGGTGATCGTTCTCCACCTCAAAGACCTTGAAGTCATTCCCCTGCTGGGTCAGCAGCAGGTTGTGGCGGGGAGAGATGGCCAGGGCCGCCAGGGCGCCGCCTTCTATTGTCTCGCCAAGCAGCTTGGCCTCGCCGGTGGCGTGGAAGAAGTTGATGGTTCCGTCTTTGGCGGCACTGATGAAGCCCTTGCGGAAATGCTCCGGGGTCAGCAGCGCGACCGGGCCGTCGCCCTTGAAGTCACGAATCTGGGTGAACTGGCGCTTGCCGTCCTTCGCCACCTCGAACCACTGGGAGATGACGCCATTGTCATTGCCCACCAGCAGGGAGGAGGCGCCGGAGAGCAGGGCAACCTGGGTCACGTCGGCGTTGGGGGCATTGATCTCCATGACGTCGCGCAGGGAGATGTCGCTCAGGTTGTGGATGTCATAGACCGACAGGCGATTGCCTTCACGCACGAACAGGATGCGCAGGTTGGGGGTCAGCAGCATCTGATCCACGTGACGAGGCAGGGAAGGAATGGCGTAGTTCTGGCTGCTCCACTCGACTTCCCCGGAGAGGAAGTTCTCCTCACCGCTCATCACCGTCATCACGCCGCGGCCATCCTCGGTCACGGCGGCGGTGGCCATCTTGTCCTTGGTCGCCTCGAACACCATGCGGGTCAGCGCCTTGCCTTGGGGATCTATCACCACAGGCTCTTCGCCGAAGGGATATTGCAGGCTGGGCTCGATGACGCGCACGTCGTTCGGATAGGAGACCTTGAACGAGGGCTGCACCACCATGGCCTTGCCGTCGGCAAAGCCATAGGCGATGAGCTTCTGGCCCGGCGCCGGCACGGCGACGGCGGTGACGTCACCGGCGACACTGGCCTGGCCCAGCACCTGGCCTACCTTGACGCCGCCATCCGCCTTGACGGCGAAGAAGTTGACCTGACCCTGGTCGTTGAAGCGATACCCTATCTCGTTCTGCTCCTCGACCCCGAGCCAGGCCGTCTTGCCCTGCGTCGGCAGGGTAAAGGAGGAGGTTGCCTCCACGCTGGCGCCATTGAAGATGGGTTTCACCACATAGAGCAGGTAGAAGAAGATAAGCAGCAGGGCCACCAGTACCAGGGCTCCCCCTGTGGTGACGCCGTATTTGGCCAATTTATCCTTGATCCGGCGTTTTCTACTGCCCGCCATGACCAGGTTTAACGATTCCGATGACATGCAAGACCTCAATGTGAGCTAGGCTTGGCGGCATTATATGGCGATTGCATGACAGTTTTGTTACATCAAGAGCCTCTGTGAAGAGGTTATTTCAGGGGGGGGTACAGGCAGGAGGATGAGGGCAAGCAGCAGTGCCAACCATCTGTTTTATATAAGGATATGTGAAGAAATTCAGAGCAGGGGCAAGATGATGCCCCCCGTCCGCCTCAGAGGGTGGGGCCACCACTTTGTTTCAGCGCCTCTCTGGCCGCCTTCTTCTCGGCGCGCCGCCGCTTGAAGAAGTCCGACAGCTGGGCCGAGCAGGCCTCTGCCAGCACCCCTCCCGTCAACGCCACCCTGTGGTTGTGGCGCGGGTCCTGCAAAATGTCGAACACCGAGCCCGCAGCCCCCGTCTTGAGATCGCGGGCCCCGTAGACCACCCGCTTCACCCGGCTGTGGATGAGGGCGCCGGCACACATGCAGCAGGGCTCCAGCGTCACATAGAGGGTGGTGTCGAGCAGCCGGTAGTTCTGCTGCGTGATGCCGGCGGCACGGATCGCCATGATCTCCGCATGGGCGCAGGCGTCATGGGCGCTGATGGAGCGGTTCCACCCCTCGCCTATCACCTCATCCCCCAGCACCAGCACGGCGCCGACCGGGATTTCGCCTATCCCTTCCGCCCTGGCCGCCAAGGCCATGGCATGACGCATCCAGCGCTCGTCCTGGGTGATCTGCATCTCGGCTGCGTTCTTCTGTGCTGGCTCCACGGCCGTTCCTCTCATTTATCTGTATTCATCATCAAAGACGGCCCTGTCCGCTCGGCCCGGATACAGGGCCACCGGCACCGGGCGAGGTGGGCGGCGATTATGCCAAAACTCCCGCCAAGGCCCAAGTTGCATCTTGGTTGAGCAATAAAGAAGCAATCGGCATCTCCCTGATAAAAAAGGAGTTGCACCCTTAGGATCATCCTATTAGACTCCTTTCCCGTCAGCCGAGCTGACTCCGTCGGTGTGTAGCGCAGCCAGGTAGCGCATCTGCATGGGGTGTAGAGGGTCGGAGGTTCGAATCCTCTCACACCGACCATTTTCCCCGAGAAATAGCCCAGTCAAACGACTGGGCTATTTTTTTGCCTGTTTTCTGCCCATCCCCTGCACGCCCTTTTCTTATCTCTCCCCTGTGTCTTGCACAGAGGCCGTGCCGGCATAAATTTTATACAGAACCACTTGAAGCTTTCATAAAGTCCCGCTAGGATACGCAACTTTTCCGCCGGCCATCAGACAGGGAGGTGGCGTCAGGGTGAGGGAATCACCAACCGGCTTGCAATCCATTGAGGCAAGCACCCATGAATCAAGCAGTCGACACACAGCCCGATCAGCCCCTTCTCTCCTCACCCCATTCCGATCCCGAATCCACCGACACCGGCCTCGGCGGCACAGTGCATCTGGACGTGATCGATCTCGCCGCGCCGGATGATGACTACTGAGGCGGATCTGGCCCAGTCCCTCTCCAACCCTGCGGACGAAAGGCCGGTTTTGCTGTCCGGCACCCCGTCCTGACCCGGCTAAAAAGCCGTCAACGAAAATAACCATAAAATGCTGATAAACATCCAGGGATTGGTGTTATTCACTACTCCGTTCCCCGTCATCTCCCTCCCCCCTGCTCCAACCCCTTGATACAAACCTACGTTATTGCTCGTCATTTCCACCACACGCTCTGCGCTGCCCCCGCCTCGCAAGATTTGACCATTTGGTTTTAAACAGCAGTTCACCTGTCAATGGCTTCACATGCCAGATGCCGACTGTGTTGGCAGCAGGCATTTCATACAGCTGTTTTCGCAAAGCCTGGAGTAAGGTCGGGATTTGTTTTTGCATTGGTAATTTTATTACGTAATTAATTACATTTTTGATGTGCCGCACCTGGCTCTTTCATCCCCCCTGACGGCCTTGCCAGCCGAGAGCATAACCATCTGCGTAGAGCTTTTATGCTAATCACATAAACACTTTAAAAACATCAACTTAAATACCAACCAAAAACACCTGTTTTAAAAATCAAGTTGACGAACCAAGCATTATTTTGCACCTTATGAGTCGTGTTACCCCGCTGTTACGGGGAGTTTAAGAGAAACGGATATAGACGTTAGTCGTAGTTAGTAAGTTCAAAATGTAACTTTCAAAGGAGTGAAACCTATGTCGGCACCGGCCCAGACCATCAGCAGCACCCGTCTGCGCATCCAAGGCGAGATGCTTCCCGATTACGCGCAGATCCTGACGCCGGATGCGGTGGCCCTGGTGTCCGAACTGGTGGAACGCTTCGCTCCTCAGCGCAATGAACTGCTGAAACAACGGGTGGCTCGCCAGGCCCGCATCGATGGCGGCGAGTTGCCGGACTTCCTGCCCGAAACCGCCCACATCCGCGAAGGCAGCTGGACAGTGCGCGGCATTCCCGCCGATCTGCAGGACCGCCGTGTGGAGATCACCGGACCGGTCGAGCGCAAGATGGTCATCAACGCCCTCAACGCCAACGTAAAAGTGTTTATGGCGGACTTCGAGGATTCACTGGCCCCCGCCTGGAACAAGGTGATCGAGGGTCAGATCAACCTGCGCGATGCGGTCAACGGCACCGTCTCTTACACCAGTCCGGAAGGCAAGGCTTACACCCTCAATCCCGATCCCGCAGTGCTTATCTGCCGGGTACGAGGTCTGCACCTGCCGGAAAAACACGTCACCTTCGATGGCGACGCCATCCCTGGCGGCCTGTTCGACTTCGCCCTCTACTTCCTGCACAACCACAAGGCGCTGCTGGCCAAGGGCTCGGGCCCTTACTTCTACCTGCCCAAGCTGCAGAGCAATCTGGAAGGACGCTGGTGGAGCGAGGTGTTCGCCTGGACCGAAGACAAGTTCGGCCTGCCCCGCGGCACCATCAAGGCCACGGTCCTCATCGAGACCCTGCCGGCTGTGTTCGAGATGGACGAGCTGCTCTATCAGATGAAGGATCACATCGTCGCCCTCAACTGCGGCCGCTGGGACTACATCTTCAGCTACATCAAGACGTTGAAGAACCACCCTGATCGCGTTCTGCCGGACCGCCAGGTGGTGACCATGGACAAGCCCTTCCTGTCGGCTTATTCACGGCTGCTGATCAAGACCTGCCACAAGCGCGGCGCCCTGGCCATGGGCGGCATGGCCGCCTTCATTCCGGCCAAGGATCCGGCAGTGAACGCCGAGGTCTTTGCCAAGGTGAAAGCGGACAAGGAGCGTGAAGCCAACAACGGCCACGACGGCACCTGGGTCGCCCACCCCGGCCTCGCCGATACCGCCATGGCTGTGTTCAACGCCGCCATCCCGGCTGGCGCCAAGAACCAGATAGGCGTACTGCGCGAGCAGGATGCCCCCATCACCGCCGCCGAGCTGCTGGCCCCCTGCGAGGGTGAGCGCACCGAGGCGGGCATGCGCACCAATATCCGGGTCGCCCTGCAATATCTGGAGGCCTGGATCAACGGCAACGGCTGCGTGCCCATCTACGGCCTGATGGAAGATGCGGCCACCGCCGAGATCTCCCGCACCTCCATCTGGCAGTGGATCCGCCACGGCAAGAGCCTGTCGAACGGCCAGGTGGTGACCAAGGCGCTGTTCCGCCAGATGCTGGCCGAGGAGCAGCAGGTGGTCAAAGCCGAGCTGGGCGAGACCCGCTGGCAGTCAGGCCGCTTTGCCGAGGCGAGCGAGCTGATGGAGCAGATCACCTGCGCCGACACCCTGATCGATTTTTTGACGCTGCCCGGTTACGAGCGGCTCTGAATCCGGGCCCCGGAAGGGACTCGTCCATAACAAATCAATGGAAACGTGAAATCAATGAAAGAGGGAACTGATATGGCACTGACCCGTGAGCAACAGATCCAGGCTATCGAGAAAGACTGGGCAGAAAACCCCCGCTGGAAAGGGATCAAACGCGGCTACAGCGCCGAAGACGTGGTGAACCTGCGTGGCAGCCTGCAGCCGGCACACACCCTGGCCCAGCGCGGCGCCGACAAGCTGTGGGAGCTGATCCACGGCGGCGCCAGGAAGGGTTACGTCAACTGCCTCGGCGCCCTGACCGGCGGCCAGGCGGTGCAGCAGGCCAAGGCGGGCATAGAGGCCATCTACCTCTCCGGCTGGCAGGTGGCGGCGGACAACAACTTGTCCTCCACCATGTACCCGGATCAGTCTCTCTACCCGGCCAACTCTGTCCCGTCCGTGGTGGAGCGCATCAACAACTCCTTCGCCCGTGCCGACCAGATCCAGTGGGCCAACAAGGTGGGCCCGCAGGATGCCGGTTTCATCGACTACTTCCTGCCGATAGTGGCGGACGCCGAAGCCGGTTTCGGCGGCGTGCTGAACGCCTTCGAGCTGATGAAAGGCATGATTGAAGCGGGCGCCGCCGGCGTGCACTTCGAAGATCAGCTGGCCTCGGTCAAGAAGTGCGGCCACATGGGTGGCAAGGTGCTGGTGCCGAGCCAGGAAGCGGTGCAAAAACTGATCGCCGCCCGTCTGGCCGCCGACGTCTGTGGCACCACTACCCTGGTGATCGCCCGTACCGACGCCAACGCCGCCGACCTGCTGACCACGGACGCCGATCCCTACGATGCCGGCTTCCTGACCGGGGAGCGTACCGCCGAGGGTTTCTACAAGGTGCAGGCCGGTATCGAACAGGCCATCTCCCGCGGCCTGGCCTACGCCCCTTACGCCGACATGGTGTGGTGTGAAACCGCCAAGCCGGACCTGGACGAGGCACGTCAGTTTGCCGAAGCCATCAAGGCCCAGTACCCGGACAAGATCCTGGCCTACAACTGCTCCCCGAGCTTCAACTGGAAGAAGAACCTGGACGATGCCACAATCGCCCGCTTCCAGCAGGAGCTGTCCGACATGGGCTACAAGTACCAGTTCATCACCCTCGCGGGCATCCACAACATGTGGTTCCACATGTACGAGCTGGCCTACCAGTACGCCCGTGGCGAAGGGATGAAGCACTACGTCGAGATGGTACAGCAGCCGGAATTTGCCGCCGCCGAGCGTGGCTACACCTTCGTGGCACACCAGCAGGAAGTCGGTACCGGTTACTTCGACAAGGTGACCACCGTCATTCAGGGTGGCCAATCCTCGGTGACCGCTTTAACGGGTTCCACCGAAGAAGATCAGTTCCACTGATAGGCAGAGCCCCCATGAGATAGCAAAACCCCGGCCTGAGGCCGGGGTTTCTTTTTGCTCGCCACTCAAGGATGTGGCGCAGACAGGCAATCCCCATTGGCTCAGAGTTCGAGGATCTCTTTGACAAAGGGGATGGTGAGCTTGCGCTTGGCGCGAAAGGAGGCGTTGTCGAGCTGATTGAGGGTGGTGAGCAGGGTGCGCATGTCGCGGGACAAGCGGTTGAGCAGGAAGCGGCCCACATCGATGGGCAGTTTGAAGCCCCGCAGCTCGGCACGCAGCTGCAGGGCACTGAGCTTGCCTTCGTCATCGAGCTCGTCGAGATGGAAACTCACTCCCCAGTCGAGGCGGGAGGCGAGATCCGGCAGTTGCAGCCCCAGCTTGCGCGGCGCGCTGCAGCCGGTGACCACCAGGGTCCCCTCCCCCTTCTCCCGCCAGCGATTGTAAAAATCGAACAGGGCCCGCTCCCAGAGCCCATTGCCGGCGATGGCTTCCAGGCTGTCGAGACAGACCAGGGGCAGGCTTTCGAGGGCGTCGAGCATGCTGGGATCCAGCTGTTCGAACTGATCCAGGGAGAGATAGGCGGCGGCAGCGTCGCGGGCATTGACCTCGGCGCAGGTGGCGTGCAGCAGGTGGGAGCGTCCGGAGCCCTTGGCTCCCCAGAAATAGAGGAAAGGAGCGCCCTGACCGATGGCCGCATTCTTGAGGGCGGTGATCAGATGGGCGTTGTTGCCGGGATAGAAACTGACGAAGGTTTCATCATCCGGTAATTGTACGGCTAAAGACAGTTGGGCCGGTTGCTTCACTCGTTGGGCTTTGACTGTGATATTTGCGGGCAAGTGTATCACCAGAGCGGCAGATAGAGAACCGCCCGGGTCATGCCGGGCGGTCTGGAACTTCCCCTGGGATCAGGGCTGCGACCATTGGTAACGCAGACCGCTCTCATTGTCTTCGATCTGGTGCAGGCGACTCTCCAGTTGCAGGCCCCTTACCAGCTCGGCCTTGTCCCCTTGAAGCGACAGGTTGAAGGTCACCTTGTCCCCCTCCAGCTTGCCGATCGCCACCTTGGTGACGCTGGCCATGCCCTGCAGCATCTTCTGTATCTGGATCATGCCGTCGATGCCGGATAACCCTTCCACCACCAGGGTCTGGCTGGAGACGACCCCGGACAGGCGAGTGCCGTACTGCTGTACCAGCCAGCCGGCCAGGGCATCGGCCATGCCCTGCGCCACCTCGGCCTGGGTACCTGAGCCGGCCCCTTTGGTCAGCTCGGTCAGCTCTGCGCCGCCCGAAGCTCCCGGCTTGGCGCCATAGAGCCCCCAGTCGATGCTCCACTTCTCCCCTTCCGGCGTCAGCTTGCCCAGCACCACCATCTCGGCGCCATAGCGCTCGCTCGCCTTGAGGATGGGGTCGGCAAAACGACCCCAGACATCGGTGGCGCTGACCGCCATGTTGTCATCGAGATCCATCAGCGGAATGCTGACCGGCAACCCCATGGCCTGGGCCTGACCGCGCAGGGCGGCGGACCAGCCGTCGCTGGACTGATCCGGCAGAATGCGGCGCTCCCCTTCATCGATCACCAGCCAGACTGCCATCTGCGGACGCACGGGCCCCAGCAGAGGGACCTTGCTCTGGCCTACCAGGGCATTGACCTTGGCCACGTTGAAGTCGGCCTTGAGAAACTTGACCGGTCCCACATCCTGATAGCCGTAGTGCTGCACATAGTCGCCGGGGGCCGCCAGCGCCTTGACCACCTCGGGCTGAGTGAGGATGTCGCGCCTGCCGGTCACCTTGACGAGTACCTCCCCCAGCGCCTGGGACTGGGCGGCGGTCATGTCACCGCTGGTGGGGGCCTTGCCCTGATAGAGATCGGTCACCTGGGCGGCTGACACCACAAACGACAGGCAACAGCAGAGGGCAGTCACTAAGCGTTTCAACATAAAGAAGATTCTCGAAATGGGAGATGCTGCTTATGGTAGCGGCAAGGCGCGCCTCCCAGCAAGGCAACCGGCAGAGGCAGCACCAAAAAGCGTGAAGCCGGCACAGGGCCGGCTTCACGAGGCGAACACCAAGCGTTATTTGGTGCCGAAGATCTTGTCACCGGCATCGCCGAGGCCAGGCACGATATAGCCCTTCTCGTTCAGCCCCTGGTCGATGGAGGCGCAGAACAGCTCCACGTCGGGGTGAGCGGCTTCCAGTGCCTTGATCCCTTCCGGGGCGGCAACCAGCACCAGCACCTTGATGGACTGGCAGCCCTTCTTCTTCAGCAGATCGATGGTGGCAATCATGGAGCCGCCGGTGGCCAGCATGGGGTCGATGACCAGGGCCAGACGCTCTTCGATGTTGCTGACGATCTTCTCGAAATAGGGAACCGGCTGCAGGGTCTCTTCATCGCGGTAGATGCCGACCACGCTGACGCGGGCACTCGGCATGTGCTCGAGCACGCCATCCATCATGCCAAGACCGGCGCGCAGGATGGGCACGACGGTGACCTTCTTGCCCTTGATCTGGTCAACTTCCACTGGCCCGTTCCAGCCATCGATGGTAACTTTCTCGGTTTCGAAGTCAGAGGTCGCTTCGTAGGTCAACAAACTGCCCACTTCCTTGGCCAGTTCACGGAAACGCTTGGTGCTGATGTCGCCTTCGCGCATCAGGCCGATCTTGTGCTTGACCAGGGGGTGTTTGACTTCAACGACTTTCATTATTATCTCCTCGAACCGGCGCCAAAAAATCGCGGAATCATACAACAAAAGCAGCGGCTTGTAGAGCTTTTCCACGTAAAAACGCGCAAACGATTTTCTTTCTGCTTTTACCCGCCCACTGGTAGAATACGCCCCGAATTTTACCCTCCACTTCTCTATATGACGGGGAATACGCGTGACTGACAAAACCTCACTGAGCTACAAGGATGCTGGCGTAGATATCGATGCCGGCAATGCACTGGTTGAACGTATCAAGGGCGTGTCAAAGCGCACTCGTCGTCCTGAAGTCCTTGGTGGTCTTGGCGGCTTTGGGGCCCTGTGTCAAATCCCTGCTGGCTACAAGGAGCCGGTACTGGTCTCCGGTACCGACGGTGTGGGCACCAAGCTGCGTCTGGCCATCGATCTGAAGAAGCACGATACCGTGGGCATCGATCTGGTGGCCATGTGCGTCAATGACCTCATCGTGCAAGGCGCCGAGCCCCTGTTCTTCCTCGACTACTATGCCACCGGCAAGCTGGATGTGGACACCGCCGCCGCCGTGGTCACCGGCATAGGGGCTGGCTGCGAGCAGTCCGGTTGCGCCCTGGTGGGCGGCGAGACCGCCGAGATGCCTGGCATGTATGAAGGGGAAGACTACGACATCGCCGGTTTCTGCGTCGGTGTGGTGGAGAAGAGCGAGATCATTGACGGCAGCAAGGTCGGCGAAGGGGATGCCCTGATCGCCCTGGCCGCGAGCGGCCCCCACTCCAACGGCTTCTCCCTGGTGCGCAAGATCCTGGAAGTCTCCAAGGCCGATGTGCATCAGCCGCTGGGTGACACCACCCTGGCCAACGCCCTGCTGGAGCCGACCCGCATCTATGTGAAGCCGGTGCTCAAGCTGATCAAGGAGTGCGAGATCCACGCCCTGTCCCACATCACGGGTGGCGGCTTCTGGGAGAACATCCCCCGCGTGCTGCCCGCCAATACCCAGGCGGTGATCGACGAGCAGAGCTGGCAGTGGCCAGCGGTGTTCAGCTGGCTGCAGCAGGCCGGCAACGTCACCCGTCACGAAATGTACCGCACCTTCAACTGCGGTGTCGGCATGATCATCGCCCTGCCGGCGGATCAGCTGGACAAGGCGCTGGCCCTGCTCAAGGCGGAAGGCGAGAACGCCTGGCACATAGGCCACATCGCCAAGGCGGCCGATGGCGAAGAACAAGTCATCATAAAATGACCTCCCCCATGAAGCGCATCCTGGTGCTGATCTCCGGCAACGGCAGCAACCTGCAGACCATTCTCGACCACTGCGCCAGCGGCAAGGTTGCCGGTGAGGTGGTCGGCGTCATCAGCAACAGGGCCGATGCCTATGGTCTGGTTCGCGCCAAAGAAGCCGGAGTGGCGACAGCCATCCTGGCCCAGCAGCAGTTTGCCAGCCGGGCGGAGTATGACGTCGCCCTGCTGGCGCTGATGGATGACTATCAGCCGGATCTGGTGGTACTGGCCGGTTTTATGCGGATCCTGAGCGCCGATCTGGTGCGTCACTTCGCCGGGCGGATGATCAACATCCACCCTTCGTTGCTGCCGAAATACCAGGGGCTGCACACCCACCAGCGCGCCATCGACGATGGGGAGCGCGAGCACGGCGCCAGCGTCCACTTCGTCACCGAGGAGCTGGACGGCGGCCCTGTTATCCTGCAGGCTCGCGTCCCCATCTTCGAAGGGGACAGTGCCGACGAGGTGGCCGCCCGGGTCCAGGTCCAGGAACACAGCATCTACCCCCTGGTGGTGCAGTGGTTCTGCGAGGGACGGCTGCAGATGCGGGAGGGCGCAGCCCTGCTGGATGACCTCCTGCTCGGCCCCGCGGGTTATGCCAGCGAGTAACCGCTGCTCGCTGCATGCAAAATGTAACAAGGGAGGCTTTGGCCTCCCTTGTCATTTCTATCTACCAGCGCAACTGCTGCAGTCACGTCCGATTACCCGGCTATGCGGCTAATCAAACCTAGACCGGGTTGTCGATATCGATAAAGGTCACCTCCAGCCCGTGCACGGTGGCGAGCCACTCCCCCAGCGCCTTGACGCCGTAACGCTCGGTGGCGTGATGACCAGCTGCGTAGAAGTGCATGCCCATCTCGCGAGCGGTGTGGATGGTCTGCTCTGAAGCCTCACCCGAAATGAAGGCATCGATCCCCTGCTCGGCCGCCTGGTTGATATAGCTCTGACCGCCGCCGGTGCACCAGGCCACTGAGCTGATGAGCTCGGGGCCGCTGTCGCCACAATGGAGCGGCTCGCGACCGAGCCGTTCGGCAATCAGTTTGGCAAAGTCAGCTCCGCTCATGGGCTCTTCCAGCTTGCCCACCATGGCCACGCTCTTGCTGTTCCAGGGTTCGAGACCACGGCGCACCTTGATGCCGAGCAGTCTGGCGAGCTGGGCGTTGTTGCCCACCTCGGGGTGCACGTCCAGCGGCAGGTGGTAGGCAAACAGGTTGATGTCGTGGGTCAGCAGGGTCTTGAGGCGGCGCTGCTTCATGCCGGTGATCTGGGGCGGTTCCCCGCTCCAGAAGTAGCCGTGATGGACCAGGATGGCATCGGCATCCAGGGCCACGGCCGCATCGATCAGGGCTTGGCTGGCGGTAACGCCGGTGACCACCCGGCGAATGCGCTCGCGCCCCTCCACCTGCAACCCGTTGGGACAGTAGTCCTTGATGGCATGAGGCTCGAGCAGGTGATTGAGCACGGTTTCCAGTTTGCGATGAGAGATCATAGGAGTCCCTTGTAAAGGCGCTGCTCCCCCTTGTCTGCGATCAGGCTCTTGTCTGCAGTCACAACGGGGCCCAGGCTCATGATGCCGAGGGCCCCATGATAATCGAGCCGGGCCAGCAAGGCCATGACACCGGCAACAGGTGCTAGGCGGGCAGCTCGATGCCGGCGTCACGCATCTGGGCCAGCTTGTAGCGCAGGGTGCGCGGGCTGATGCCGAGCTTGTCGGCCACCTCCTTGCGGCTGCCGTTGCACTCCTGCAGGGTGTCCAGGATGATCTGGTGCTCCTGCTGCTTGAGCTCGCCGCCGAGCCCCTCCCCCGACAGACGCTCGAGGGGGCGCACCAGCTCCTCATCCGTCTCCTCCAGGATCAGATGCTCGCAATCGATGAGACCTTCGGGGCAGAGGATCAGGGCCCGTTGTACCACGTTGTCCAGCTCGCGCACGTTGCCGGGCCAGGGGTGGGTCAGCAGGCGTTCGCGCGCCGCATCGGCCAGCTGCGGTGTCGGCAGCCCCTGCTGACTGGCATGCAGCGCCAGCAGGTGCTCCGCCAGGGGCAGTATGTCGCCGGGCCGCTCCCAGAGGGAGGTCCAGCGCAGGGGGAAGACGTTGAGACGGTAGTAGAGATCTTCACGAAACAGGCCGTCCTGCACCGCTTTCTTCAGATCCCGGTTGCTGGTGGCGATGACCCTCACGTCCAGCGGGATCATCTTGCGGCTGCCGAGCCGCTCCACCTCTTTTTCCTGCAGCACCCGCAGCAGCTTGGCCTGCAGACCGAGATCCATCTCGGTGATCTCGTCGAGCAGCAGGGTGCCGCTCTGGGCCTGCTCGAACTTGCCTGGGCACCCCTGCACGGCGCCGGTGAAGGCCCCCTTCTCGTAACCGAACAGGGTCGCCTCCAGCATGTTCTCCGGAATGGCGGCGCAGTTGATGGCGACGAAGGCCTGCTCGGCGCGGCTGGAGTTGTCGTGGATGTAGCGGGCCAGCACCTCTTTGCCCGTCCCGCTCGGGCCCGTCACCATCACGGTGGCCTCGCTTCTGGCGACCCGGGTCGCTAGCTGGAACAGCTCGGCGGTCTTGGGATCGCCATAGACCACGGCGCGTTTCTCTACCTTCTGGGCCGGCACGTAACGGCTGACCTGGTTGAGCAGCACCTCGGGGGAAAACGGCTTGGCCAGATAGTCGATGGCCCCTTCCCGCATGGCGCGCACGGCCCCGTCGATGTTGGCGTAGGCGGTCATCAGGAGCACAGGCACCTGGGGATATTGCTGGCGGATGTTGGCCAGCAGGGTAAGGCCGTCCATGCCTCCCATCTGGATGTCAGAGATCACCATGTCAAAGCGCTGGCGAGAGAGCGCCAGCAGGGCCCGCTCACCGCTGTCAGCCTCGCGGCACTCGTAACCGCCGAGCAGCAGGGTATCCACCAGCGCCTCGCGCAGACCGTTGTCGTCTTCCACCACCAGAATACGGGCCTGGGTCATGCCACACCTCCAACCACGGGCCCGCAGGCCTTGCACCACAGGGACAAGATGGGATTCATGCTACACCTCCAAGCTGCACCGCTTGCTGATGCAGGGGGAACGACAGGGTAAAACAGGTTCCTTCTCCGGGTACCGAGGCCACGCTGACCTCCCCCTGATGGGCACGTACCACGGATTGCACCACGGCAAGCCCGAGGCCTGTGCCCTGGGAGCGGGTGGTGAAGAAGGGTTCGAAGATCTGGTTGAGCAACTGGGCAGGCATCCCCTTGCCATTGTCGAGGACGCGCATCTCCACCCGGTTACCGCTGCGCACCGCGCTCACCAAGAGCGAATCGGCCCCGGCCTGTCTGGCGTTGGCAATCAGGTTGTTGATGGCACCGGCCAGCGCACTGCTGTTGGCGAGCAGACAGAGATCCGGCTCAGGCGCCTCCATGTGCAGCGCGCAGCCCTGCTGCTGGCAGAAGGCCTCGGCACCGGCCTGCACCTCCGCCAGCAGCCCCTGTACCGAGACAGGGGCCACCACCTGGTTGTCGCCGTTGCGGGCAAACAGCAGGATGTCGTTTATCTGCTTCTCGAGATCCTGCAAGCGAGCCATCAACTTTTGCTGGAACTGGGTGCGGGATTCCGGTTTCAGGGTGCGGTTCGCGAGGTTGGCCGCATAGAGCATGGCGGCGGAGAGGGGGGTGCGGATCTGGTGCGCGAGAGAGGCCGCCATGTTGCCCAGGGCCGACAACCGCTTCATGTGGTTGACCCTGTCCTGCAACTGGCGCGTCTCGGTGAGATCCGTGATGAATACCAGCTGGCCGGGCTGATCCGGCAGCGGCTGGGTGGAGAGTTGCACCCGGCGCCCATCCCGCAGGGAGATCTCGTGTCCATCGTCTTCCCTGGGCTGGAAACAGCGGGTGATGATCTGGCGCCAGGCCTGCCCCTCCAGCGGCTCTCCCAGCAGGGTCAGGGCGGCCGGGTTGGCGCGGGTGATCCGCCCCTCCCCATCGAGCAGCAGCACACCGGTCGGCAGTGCCGTGAAGATGGCATAAAGCTGACTCACTTCGTGTGACTGGAGCGGGTTGTCCTGCTGCGAGATTGTCATAAAGCTGACCTCAAACTGGCGATTGGGTCAGCTTATTCAATTTCCATGCCAGTAAATTACTTGTTATATATCAATATCTTGACCATAGCCGTCAAAGCATTGACCTCAGTTGTCCTTGCTCATGCCGTATTTTTTCATCTTCTCCACCAGCGTGGTGCGGCGCATGCTCAGCAGGTCGGCGGCGCGGGCCACCACTCCATCCTGGGACTCCAGGGCCTGACGGATCAACTCCACCTCGAGATCTGCCAACATCTCCTTGAGATTGAGCCCCTCCTGGGGCAGTTGCATGGGCAGCGGCGCGGCAAGGCCGGGATCCAGCACTGGGGGCGTCTGGAACACGGCGGCCAGAGCATCCCGCTCGTCCATCTCGGTCAACCGCTCGTCCCTGGGCTCGCACGGCAGCAGACGGTAGCGGCCCGGCAAGTCGGCCACGTCGATGATCTGGTTCGGGTAGAGGATCAGCAGCCGCTCGATGAGGTTCGACAATTCGCGCACGTTGCCAGGCCAGGGGTACTGCATCAGGGACTCCATGGCCCGCTGGGTCAGGCGGATGATCCCCCTGTGCTGCTCCCCGTGGCGGTTGAGCAGCTCCTGCAAAAGCAGGGGAATATCGTCGCAACGCTCGCGCAGGGGCGGCGTCTCGATGGGGAATACGTTGAGGCGATAGTAGAGATCTTCGCGAAAACCCTGGGTGCGGATCATCGCCTCCAGATCCCGGTGGGTCGCCGCTATGATACGCACATCGGCCTGGATGGGCTTGCCGCCACCGACCCTGTCGAACAGTCGCTCCTGCAGCACCCGCAGCAACTTGACCTGCATCGGCAGCGGCATGTCACCGATCTCGTCGAGGAACAGGGTCCCCCCCTGGGCCAGCTCGAAGCGGCCGCGACGGGCGGCGATGGCGCCGGTGAAGGCCCCTTTCTCGTGGCCGAACAGCTCGCTCTCCAGGAGCTCAGCCGGAATGGCGCCGCAGTTGATGGGCACGAAGGGGCCGGCGCTGCGGGCAGAGAGCTCGTGGATGGCGCGGGCCACCACCTCCTTGCCGGTCCCGGATTCCCCCAGGATCAGCACGTTGGCGTCTGTCTGTGCCACCTGGCCGATGAGGCGGCGCACCTCCTGGATCCCCCGCCCCTTGCCCACCAGCAGTCGCAACAGGGTCTGGCCCTTGTCGTGCACTTGCTGGCGGGGATGGAGGGAGATGAAGGCCTGACAGAAGTGCAGGTGGCGCGTCAGGGACTCATAGGTATAGGGCTCGTCGCTGCCACCGATGAAGTTGCTGTTGGGGTGATCCGCCTGCATCAGGGAGAGGAAGGGGATGCGGGGGAAGGCGGCCAGCAGCTCGCCGAGGGAGCGCTCAAGCAGCTTGCCCGTCAGGACCCCTTGCAGCGGGCCGGAAGTCTCGATGGCCACATCCAGATCGGCTTCCACCACCTCCTGCCAGGGGATCCCCATGAAGGAGAGCACGGTTCCCAGTTGCTGACGCCGCGCTTCATCGGCATCCACGATCAGCACACCCATAGCCATCATATCCATATTCTCACACCTGAAGCCAAGTTATTGTTTTTTAAGTGCTTATGATAATGAGCTATGCACTGTGTTATAGGGTGCACAAAGTGCCAAAATTCTGGCGGTTTGTCAAAACTTGTCGCGCTTGGTGCGGCCCGGGCGGGATGGGGATCACACTCGGACAGCCGCTGTCGGCCAGGCGCCCGGGGTGGAACGCGGTGCAGGAGAGGCAAGGCGCCGGCCGCAGCCGGCGCCAGAGCGGGGATCAGTGCCTGGCCTGCTCCTGGGGGGCGGCGTAACGGCACTCGGGGAAACGGCTGCAGGCCAGGAACAGACGGCCGGCATGGGGACCCTTCTTCGCTTCCCGGGCCACCAGGGGCGCCGCGCAGCGGGGGCAATGGGGCACAGAGGCGGAGGCCTCCTCCTCTTCATCCGGGCCGATGAAGGGGTTGCCCATCAGCACCGGCCCCTGCTCGTCAGGCTGGGGCGGCTCGGCCTGTGGCGCCCTGGGCATGCGCCCCCCGTGGTGGGATGCACTCAAGTCCACACCATCGAGCAGCAAGGGGTTGAAGGTCGGCTCGCGACGCTCCCCCGGCAACAGCTCCTCCACCGGGAGACTCGTCTTGACCAGCAGGGGCAACAACTGCTCGCGCAGCTCGTCGACCTGGTAATGGCTGCTGGCCGGGATCTGCAGCAGAGGCAGGCCCGCACTGTCACAGGCGGACTTCAGGAAGAGATCCCGCACCTTGCGCTTCTGGTGGCGATGGGCGCTGTCATCGAGTTCGACGGCGCACAGGAAGGAGAGATCCGTCGGGTGGCAGAGCAGATAGTCAAAGCGCTTGGCGCTGATCATGTCGAACGCCTGCTGCCATTTGCCTTTGCCCAGCCGCGCCTGCGGGGTCAGCACATCCGCCACCCTGACCTTGGCAAAGACCCGGGCCTGATCGCCGACCGCCAGATCCAGCACCCCGAGGAAGGCGCGCTCCGCCGGGCTGAACAGGGTCTCCTGCAGCTCATAGGGCTCGGCCTTGCCCCTCTTGCTCCTGCGCCAGAGGATCACCAGCAGGAGCAGCACCAACAACACGGATCCCGATACGACAAGGCTATTCATAAACACATACCCCGTTCACAAGACATATCCAGTTCATCAAACACGAAGGGGCAACACTCTACCACGGGGGAACCCCGGCAGGCAGAGCTGAAATCAACGCCGCTCCGGCATTCGCGTTTTTTCACTAAATTTGCGTGAGGCGGGCTTCATATGGCCTGTCGCAGCAGGCACAATGCTAGAGCCTATGGACGTTTCGGTGCACAGAAGATACCGCAACGGTCGCGGCGAAACGTCAACTGACCCCAGGCAGTCCCATTCAAGGAGAGCAGGATGCAAAAGCAATTGGTCGTCACCGTGATCGGCGCAGACAAGCCCGGCATCGTCGAGAGCCTGGCCGACACCATCACCCGTCAGCAGGGCAACTGGCTGGCCAGCTCCATGAGCGAACTGGCGGGGCAATTTGCCGGCATTTTGCACGTCGCCGTGCCGGATGAACACTATCGCAGCCTGTGCGAGGCACTGGTGATGCTGCCGGGTCTCACCGTGAGCTTCGCCGAAGGCCAGCTCAGCCCCGAGCCCGCCCACCAGCTGATGCTGAGCGTCACCGGCAACGACAGGCCGGGCATAGTGCACGAGGTAGCCAGCATTCTGCGCCAGCTCAACATCAACGTCGCCGACCTCACCACGGGATGCGAGCCCGCCCCCCACTCCGGGGCCCCGCTCTTCTATGCACATGCTTTGGTGGCCCTGCCGCCCCAGCTCGAACTTGACGATCTGATCACCGCGCTGGAGTCCCTCTCCGACGATCTGGTGGTCGACATCGATCACGATCTGACCGAATAGCGCGGGTTGTCATAAATTTGTCATGGTTTGACGCCATAACTTCCGCGCAGACGCAACCTGAGCACAGAGGCACCAGATGAGCACCGACAGGCAGTATGAAGAGAAAGAGCTTAGCTGGCTCTCATTCAATGAACGGGTGTTGCAAGAGGCAATGGACAAGACGGTCCCCCTCATCGAGCGGGTCCGTTTTCTGGGGATCTTCTCCTCCAACCAGGACGAGTTCTTCAAGGTCCGGGTCTCTGACGTCAAGCGCCGCATCCTCATCAACGAGGTGCACGGTGGCGACGACGAGGCCAAGGTGTTGCTGCGCGCCATCCAGCAGAAGGTAATGGCGCTCGGCGAGGCGTTTGACAACACCTACAAGGAGTTGCTGATCGCCCTGGCCCGCCACAACATCTTCCTGGTGAATGAAAACCAGCTCTCCGAGGCGATCCAGCAGTGGCTGCGGGTCTTCTTCAAGGAGAAGGTGCTGCGTCATATCATCCCCATCCTCCTCAACAAGGAGGTCAACCCGGTCAAGTTCCTCAAAGACGAGCACACCTATCTCGCCGTCGAGATGAAGAAGAACGGCCAAGTGATCCAGTACGCCCTGGTGGAGGTGCCGACCGACGACCTGCCCCGCTTCTTCCAGCTGCCGCCGGAGGGGACCCGCCGCAAGAAGCAGATCATCATCCTGGACAACGTCATCCGCTTCTGCCTGGACGAGATCTTCAAAGGCTTCTTCGACTACGACGAGATAGCGGCCTATGCGGTCAAGCTGACCCGGGATGCCGAGTACGATCTCTCCGATCAGCTGGATCTGAGCCTGGTGGACAAGATGAGTGATGGCCTGAAGCAGCGCCTCACCGCCATGCCGGTGCGCTTCGTCTACGAGCGGGAGATGCCTGCGGCCATGATAAGCTTCCTGAAGCTCAAGCTGCAGATCAGCTCCTACGACGCCATCATGCCGGGCGGGCGCTATCACAACTTCAAGGATTTCATCGGTTTCCCCAACGTGGGCCGGGACTATCTGGAAAACCCCAAGCTGCCGGCCCTGGATTGCCGTGATTTCGATGGCTTCGTCAACGCCTTCGACGCCATCACCAAGCAGGACATACTGCTCTACTACCCCTACCACAAGTTCCACCACTTCACCGAGCTGGTGCGCCAGGCGGCGTTCGATCCGGCGGTGAGCGCCATTCGCATCAATATCTACCGGGTCGCCAAGAAGTCACGGATCATCCACTCCCTCATCGACGCCGCCAACAACGGCAAGAAGGTGACAGTAGTGGTGGAGCTGCGCGCCCGCTTCGACGAGGCGGCCAACATCGACTGGGCCAATATCCTGACCGATGCGGGGGTCAAGGTGGTGTTCGGGGTGCCGAGCCTCAAGATCCACTCCAAGCTCTGCCTCATCACCCGCCATGAAAATGGCGAGGCGGTGCGCTACGCCCATATCGGCACCGGCAACTTCAACGAGAAGACCGCCAAGATCTACACCGACTTCTCCCTGCTGACCCGCCGCCCGGACATCACCGCCGAGGTGGAGGGGGTGTTCGAATACATCGAGTACCCCTATAAACGTTACAAATTCAACCACTTGCTGGTCTCCCCCATCAACTGCCGTCGCCAGCTCTATCGCCTCATCGACAACGAGCTGGCCAACGCCAAGGCGGGCCAGCCCTGCGGTATCACCCTCAAGATCAACAACCTGGTGGACAGAGACCTCATCAACCGACTCTATGCCGCCGGCCAGGCCGGGGTGCCCATCCAGATGATCATCCGTGGCATGTGCGCGCTGCGTCCCGGGGTGCCTGGCCTCAGTGACAACATCCAGGTCATCAGCATCATCGACCGCTTCCTCGAGCATCCGCGGGTGATGGTGTTCCACAACAAGGGCAATCCCCAGCTGTTCATCTCCAGTGCCGACTGGATGAGCCGCAACATCGACGGCCGGATCGAGGTGGGTACCCCCATCTACGACGAGCGGCTGAAACAGCGCATCCTGGACATCCTCGAACTGCAGCTGAGCGACACCTGCAAGGCGCGGGTCATCGATGCTGACCAGAAGAACGAATACGTGAAGCGGGGCAACCGCCGCAAGATTCGCTCCCAGGTTGCGATTTACGACTATCTCAAACGTATCGAGTCAAACAATGGACAATAGTCTGTACGCCGCTGTCGATCTGGGGTCGAACAGCTTCCACATGGTCATCGCCCGCCTCAACGAGGGGCGGATGCAGATAGTCGATCGCATCAAGGAGCGGGTTCGCCTCGCCGAAGGGATGGATGAACAGCGCCGCATGTCGGCGGAAGCCATGGCCCGGGGGCTCGACTGTCTCGCCCTGTTCGCCGAGCGGCTGACCAACATCAAGCCGGATCAGATCCGCATCGCCGGCACCTACACCCTGCGCCGCGCCAGCAACGCCCGCGACTTCGTGCGCGAGGCGGCCGAGGTTTTGAACCATCCCATCGAGATCATCAGCGGCCAGGAAGAGGCGCGCCTCATCTATCAGGGGGTCGCCCATACCCAGCACATCGAAGGCCAGGTGCTGGTGGTGGATATCGGCGGCGGCAGCACCGAACTCATCATAGGTGAGGGCTTCGAACACAAGGCCCTCACCAGCCGCAAGATGGGCTGCGTCAGCTTCACCCAGAGCTTCTTTGGCAACGGCAAGCTGAGCGAGAAAGCCTTCAACAGCGCAGTGCTGGAGGCGCAGCATCAGCTCGCCCCCATCATCAACCAGTACCGCAAGCTGGGCTGGCAGAGCTGCCTCGGCAGCTCGGGCTCCATTCGCACAGTGCGCGACGTCTTGCAGGGTGAAGAGTGGACGGATGGCGCCATCACGCTGGCGGGACTGGAGCGGCTGAAAGAGGAGATGCTCAGGCACAAGCGGGTCGACCAGCTCAAACTCGCCGGCCTCACCGAGGAGCGCCAGGGGGTCTTTGCCGCCGCAGTGGCCATACTGCTCGGGCTCTTCACCTCATTGCCCATCGATCGGATGGAGTACTCCGACGGCGCCCTGCGCGAGGGGCTGCTCTATGAGTTCGAGGAGCGGCTGCAGCACCACGACATTCGCGAGCGCACCGCCCTGGCCCTCAGCTCCCACTACCACATCGACAAGCGCCAGGCCACCCGGGTGGAGCAGAGCGTGTTGGCCCTGTTTGATGCCCTGAGCGATCCCTGGGAGATGCCCATCGAGCCCTATCGCGCCATCCTCGGCTGGGCGGCGCGGCTGCACGAGATTGGTCTGGCCATCAACTACAGCGGCATCCATCGCCACTCCGCCTACATTCTGCAGAACACGGATTTGCCCGGCTTCAACCAGGACGATCAGGCCCTGCTGGCCGCCCTGGTACGCTTCCAGCGCAAGGGGCTCAAGCTCTCCGAGCTGCCCGCCCTGCCCAACCACGACGAGCAGACGGTGCTGCGCTGCATCCGCATCCTGCGCCTCGCGGTGGCCGCCCACCACAGGCGCCAGGACAACCTGCTGCCAGAGTGGCGAGTGCAGGCCGCCGGGGATCAGCTGGTGGTCACCCTGCCAACCGACTGGTGCGAGGAGAACCGCCTGCTGATCCAGAACCTGGAGAAGGAGCACCGCTATTGCCAGGAGCAGGGCTGGCCCCTGCTGTTCCAGCTCGGGTGATCGTTCACCTCAAACGAAAAAGGGCAGCCGATGGCTGCCTTTTTGCTTTCTGTCGTTGTCACTGCAGCTCGGGCAGCAGCCACTTGGCGATTTCGAAATAGATGATGAGGCCGGTGCCATCCACCAGGGTGGAGATGAAGGGAGCCGACACCACGGCCGGATCGATGCGCAGCCGACGCAGCACCATGGGGATGATGGAGGCGACCGTCGCGCTCCAGAGTACGATGGCGATGATGGTGAGGGTGACCACCATGCCGATCTCGGGGCCCACTCCCAGGCTCCAGGCCCGCACCCAGGCCGCGATGGCGATGGCCACCGAGATCAGCAGACCGGTGGAGAGCTCCTTCTTCAGCACTGTGCCGAGGTTTTTCAGGCTCACCTCCCCCACCGCCATGGCCCGTACTATGGTGGTGGTGATCTGGGTGCCGCTGTTGCCGCCGGTGCCGATGAGCAGGGGGATGAAGAAGGCCAGGGCGATGGCCGCCTCCAGTTGCTCCTCGAAGGCCCGCAGCACTGTGCCCGTATAGGCTTCCGCCACGAACAGGATGAGCAGCCAGCCCACCCGCTTGCGCCACAGCTGCCAGGGAGTGGCCTGCAGATAGGGGGTATCCAGGGGGGATGAGCCCCCCTGCAACTCCGCATCCTCGGTGGACTCGAGCTCCAGGATGTCGGCGGCGTCATCCACGTGGAAGACCCCCACCAGACGTCCCTGATCCTCCACCGGCAGGGTCGAGATGTCGCGATCGATCAGCAGGCGGGCGGCCAGCTCCTGATCCGCCCGGGCGTTGATCCGCACCGCCTCCCGCTCCATCAGTTCGCTCACCGGCCGCAGGGGATCTGCGATCAGCAGGGACTTGAGGGAGACGCTGCCGAGCAGGCGCCGCTCGCCGTCGACCACATAGAGGTGCTGAAACAGCTGGGCCTTGTCCCAGGCGTCGTGGATCCGCCGCTTGGCGCTCTCCACCGTGGTCCCCTGGTCGACGGCCAGGTATTCGTGGCGCATGTTGGCACCGACCGACTCGCTCGGCCAATCGAGCAGGGAGGCGTAGATGGCTTGCGCCTGGGTCGGGAAGCGGGCCAGCAGCCTGGTGCGATCCTGAGAGCCCAACTTGCGCAGGATGGCCACCATATCACGCCGGGGAATAGCCTCCTGCAGCACGCCCACTATGCTGCCATGCAGGCGCAGCAGCAGCTGGCCTGCGCTCTCCGCCGACAGGGAGGCGAGCAGGGCGGCTCCTCGCGGCGCAGGCAGGGTATCGAAGACGCAGTTGAGCTCTTCCGGGCGCAGGGTCAGCAGTTGATCGGCACGCTGCACCGGATCCAGGTTGTGGTCTAGCCAGCCCTGCAGGGCGGCGAGATCGAGCAGTTGATGACGGTTGAGCAGGGTGTGTGTTTTCTTCATCACAGATATCCTCATGTGATTTCAGGCAGGGCCTGAAGGCAACCGGCTCGCACCGGTCGCTGTCGACAAGAAAACAGCAATTTGATTGACGAGTAACAGGCAGGAAATGACGCCGTCCGGCGTGTTTTCATCCCCACGTACCAGCTTTAGCACTGCATAACGTATCCGGCACGCCGGAAGCCACTTGGGTTGACACCTTAATCCGATGAAAACTGTCCTGATCTTGGGCGTCTCTGGACGTCGTGAGATCAGTGGCCTGTGTTTATGCAGGAGCCTCGCGTGACTGCTCCCCGCCGCAAGCGGCGAGGCTTCCCACTTCTTAGGCCACTACTGCCGAATTGGCAGATTGACGCTGGCCTCCATGGGTAGAAACGACGAGTCCCGCCGCCTTTAATTCCAATATGCCTTGTTGCTGGATATTCATGGCCGCGTTAATGTCGCGGTCATGCCCTGCCCCACACGCTGGACATACCCACTGCCGCTGATGCAACGGCATGTCCGACATCTTGTGGCCGCAATCGCTACACAGTTTCGAGCTGGCAAACCACTGATCAAGTTTGATTAGGTGGCGACCCGCCGCTTGTGCCTTGTACTCTAGCTTCATGATGAAACCATGCCAACCAGCATCGCCAATGGCGCGGGCCAGTTTGTGATTTTTCATCATGTTCGCTGATTTCAATGTCTCCACGATGACCGCTTGGTTTTCGTCAACCATCGTGTGAGAGAGTTTGTGCTGAAAATCGGCGCGGGCATTGGCTACCCGTTCGTGCAGGGCGGCCAGTTGCCGTCTTGCCTTGCCACGGTTGGCGCTGCCCTTTTTCTTGCGAGACAGGGCCTTTTGCTTGCGTCGTAGATTGCGACTGGCGTTGATAAGGTGGCGTGGATTGGCAATCTTTTTGCCGCTCGACTCAATGAGGTAGTGGGACAGCCCCATATCACAGCCAGTCACGTCCGTGATGAAGGTGGGCTTGGCGGGAGCCTCGCAGCCATCCTCGCAAAGGATGGAAGCATAGTATTTCCCTGTCGGGCCACGGCTGACTGTGATGCTGGATACCACGCCGATAATATCTCGATGAATGACCGCCCTGATGGGCGTCATTTTCGGCAACTGGATAGCCGCTGCGAGCACCTTTCCGTTGGGGTGATAGCTGGATTGCCTGCCCCGTTTGCTCTTGAAGGTAGGCATCCGCGCCTTGAGCTTGGGGTTGAAGAAGTTCGCAAACGCCTTGTCCAGGTTGATCACCGCCTGTTGCAAAGCTTGTGAATCGAATTCTTTAAGCCAACCATATTTGCGCGACTTTTTTGCCACTGCCAGCAAGGGCTTCAAGTCGCGTTTCGGTTTCAGTGAAACCCCGTGACGCTTGAACATGTGCCGTTGAATTTGAAGAGCCTTGTTATACGCGAACCGCACCGCGCCGAACTGGGCATTCAAGAATGCCGCTTGTTCGTCGGTCGGATAAATGCGTACTTTCGTTGCTCTTTTCAAAGTCACCGCTCGCTGCTAGGATACCCATACAGTATGACTTTTAACGGAGTATTGCAAGTGAGTGTGCATCATGATGATTTGACAGGCTATCTGCGGCGCCGCCACTCGGTCAGTAAGTTGGTCGTGCATTTAATCTTCACCACGAAGTACCGCCGCAAACTACTGGATGGCACCATGATCGAGCAGATGCGCGGCGCATTTTTATCTGCGGCAGAGAAGTTGGAGATCGACATTTTGGAGATGGATGGCGAAGCCGATCACGTTCATCTGCTCGTAGCCTATCCACCGAAGTTGGCTGTCAGTGTGTTGGTCAATAATTTGAAGTCGATCAGTAGCCGCCAGATCCGCATATTGAATACGCACCTACGAAAGCAAAGTAATAGCGGGCTCCTGTGGTCGCGCTCTTACTTTGCTTGCAGTGCTGGTGGGGCTACTATCGAAACGCTCAAGGCGTATGTGGCCTCGCAGAACACACCAGATTAGCTCCCCTTATATCCCCGCCCGATTGGGCGAGGGTTTACGGGGCAGTTGCTAACGAGATGCTGCGAAAAATGCGCGCCACCTAGGTGGTGCGGGCGGCATCATCTGTCCGGGGCCTCCCCGAGTCAAGGCCATTGGGCTGCTGGCAACGGGTTGTTACAAATTGGAGGGGAAAAGGGGCAGTAGGTAGAGCGGACTCCCCCTGCCCGGGGGAGCCAGCCATCAGCGGATGTAATCGAACAGGGTCAGCTTGCTTATCTTGCTGAAAGCGAGCTGGGAGGCGCTCATGGCCGCGTCCTCCTTGGAGAGCGCCGCAATCACCTCGTACATGTCCGCCTCGGAGACCTTGGCCCGCGCCTGCTGGTTCAGGGTACTGAGGCCGTCGTTCGACCCCATCACCTGCTCCAGGCTGTTCAAGCGGCTGCCCACATCCCCTTGCCCCCGGTCGACCTGGGTCCTGGCGTTGTTCATGTGGGTGGTGGCATCCGCCACCGCCAGCTGGAAGCCGTCAGCCGAGAGGCTGGGGTCGCGCAGGGCCGAGATGAAGTCGGACATGCCGTTGAGCACGTTGTCGTTCACCGGCTTGTCCAGCACAAAGGTCTGATCCGCCCCCCCTGCCGGCAAATCCAGGGTCAGCTCCAGCCCGTTAAAGGAGATGGCATTGCCCGCTGTATAGGGAAGAGCGGGGCCCTGGACAATAACACCTTGGCTGTTCTGAATATCATAGGTTTCAGGTGGGCCAATCTGGGTACTCACAGTGAACTGGTTGTTGGCAAGGGAGGCGTCGTAGTTGTTGCGATAGAAGCTCTCGAAGTTCCCCTGATCCCCCACCCCCACCTTGATGTTGGCGCTGGTGCCACTGGCGGTGCGCCGGGTCGCCACCATCTCGAACAGATCGAAGCCGGAGTCATTGGCCGGGATCTGCACAGTGGGGGAGACCTGGATGCTGCGCTGGCCGGTGTCCCCCTGGAACACATAGTTGCCGCTGGCATTCTTGACGAAGGGCTGGGTCTTGCTCTGGTTGCCGCCGAAGATGAACTCCCCCTGGGAGTTCTTGCTGTTCATCAGATCGAACATCTGTTTCTGCAACCCCTCCAGCTCGCTCGCGATGGCGCTGCGCTCCTCGGAGCCCATGGCCGAGCTGTTCGCCTTCTGGATCAGGGTCTGGGCGCTCAGCATGGCGTTGTTGAGGGAGGTGAGCACAGTCTCCTCGTGCCCCAGGCTGTTCTCCAGCAGGCTGCCGTTGACGCCGTACTGCTTGAAGAGGTCTATCTCCTTGGTCAGCGCCATCTTCTGGCTCATGCCGGAGGGGTCCTCCCCCGCCCGGGTGAACTTGTCCCCGGACATCAGCTGGTTGTAGGCGGTATTCTGGCGCTCGCTGACCTTGCTCATGGTGGCGAGGTTGCGGTCATAGATCATGTTGGTGGTGATGCGCATGACTTACCTCACGGAAGACAACAGGGTATCGAAGATGGTCTTGGCGGTATTGACTATCTGGGCCGAGGCCGCATAGGACTGCTGGAAGCGGATGAGGTTGGCCGCCTCCTCCTCCAGGTTGACCCCGGAGACGCTCTCGTAGATGCCGGTACTCTGAGTCAGCTTGGCCTCATTGGCCTGCAGCAGGGTCTTGGCCTGGCTGGTCTTGTTGCCCACCCCGGTCACCAGGGCACTGTAGGCATCGTTGAAGGTCATCTTGTCATTGCTGGTGGCGGCGTGGTTGTTCTTGCGCACCAGCTCCTTGTTCTGCAGCTCCGCCAGCGCCAGCCCGTTGCCGTTGTCGGCGAAACCGTTCTTGTTGTAGCTCAGGGTGAAGCTGTCCTTGGCCTCCACCTTGCCGGTGATGCTGAAATCATATCCTGGCGCCGTCTTTGGATCGGCATAGACCTTGGGGCCCCCCAGCGGGCTCTCGAGGGCGGCCATCAGGTTCTGCCCCTTGCTGGAGGCAGGAGCCACCCCGAGCAGGTTGTTGTTCTTGTCATAGACCTCGTAGTTGCCGCTGTTGTCTATCTTGACCACCTGGGGTGCGCTCGGGTCCAGCGTGTTGGTGCCAAAGCCCGACCCCGTGCCGGTGTTAAAGACACCGGTCATTTTTATCTCACCGGAGCCTATATTTTGAGCGTTTTTATCCGCTTTTATGGGTGACGCCAGCGCAATATCTTCCGGCCGAGTGATGGCGGCCTTCAGCCCGGCGGCGGCATGCTTGGTGGGTTGCAGCAAGATCTTGTCGCCGGCGGCCGGGGTACCTGAGAGATCGATCTCGATGCCGTGCCCCGCCACGTCAACCTTGGCGGGGGGCGTGGTGCCGGTCATCAGCGAACTGCGCTTGCCGCTGCCGTCGATGGAGAAGACCTCATAACCGGTGGCGCTGTTGAACTGCACTTCGTAATCGAAGGTGGTCACCTCTGAGCCCTTGCCGGGCACGAAGTTGACGCTGGCCGCCCCGTTGCCCTGGTTGCCGGCATAGGGGAGCCCCTTGCTCCCCTTGAGGGAGAAGAGATCCCCCCCCAGCTCGTTGTCCAGATCCATGCCGAGGCGGTTCTGCTGGTTCATGGCATCGGCCATGGCGACCGCCAACTGGCCCAGCTCCCGCTTGGCGGGCTCCAGATCGTTGCGCGCCGTGAAGAGGCCGCCGATGGCGCCCCCCAGATCCTTGTCATTGATGTTGGCCTGGTTGGCCCCCAGGGTGAGTTGCAGCCTCGCATCCCGGGAGTCCGGGCTGCCCGGCACCACCTTGAACTGGGCCACGCCGCCGTCCAGCACCAGGGAGTGTCCCGTGCTCATGTTGACCAGCATGCTGCCGTTGGGCTGGGTCACGGTGCGGACTTCCATCTTCTCGGAGAGCTGGCGGATAGCCTCGTCACGCTGATCGAACAGCATCAGGTTCTCCTCCGGCGAGCCCTGGGTGCGGACTATGGCCTGGTTCAGATCGTTGATGCTGTTGAGCAGGCTGTTCACCCTGTCCGTCTCGTCCCCTATGGTGGAGTTGATGGTGTCGCTCTGCTTGTCGAGCTGGGCGGAGAGGGTGTGGAAACGGTCAACCATGCCGCTGAGCTCGCTCAGGGTGGTCTTTCGCCCGCCCACTTCCGCCGGCGATTCGTTGGCGGTGTGGAAGGCCTTGAAGTAGGAGGTGATGGTGGTGCCCACGCTGTTGCTGGCATCCCCCAGCAGGCTGTCGAGCTGGAACAGCTGATCGTAGCGCGAGCCTGCGGCATGGTAGGCGGAGGTATCGCGGCGCACCTCAGCCTGGGCGTAGGCGTTGATGACCCGCTCGCTCACCATGTCGCCCGTGCCCAATCCGACGGAATTGGTGTAGATCAGGGTGCGTTCACGTACATAGCCCTGGCTGTTGACGTTCACTATGTTGTTACTGGTGGTCTGCAGCAGTCGCTGCTGGGCCAATACACCCGAAGTCCCGATTCCAAGCAGATCGCTTGCCATAGCTTACAGCTCCATCTCTGTGTTCCTGGTCGCAGCGTTGCCGGGCATCGAGTAGCCGGCGATGGCATCACTGCGCAACACTTGTTTAAGTTTGCTGGCGTACTGGGGATCGGTGGCATAACCGGCCTGCTGCAGCGCCTCGAAGTAGCGATCCGGGCTGTCCACCTTGGCCAGCGCCCCCTTGTAGCGGGTCCCCGAGGTCAGGAAGTCCACATAGTCGTTGAAGCTCTCTTCAAACGACTCGTAGGAGCGAAACGCCGCCTTCTGGCGCGACGCCACCCCTTGCTCGTACTCCAGGGTGCTCACCACGGCCTTGGGCCCTTCCCAGCGGGGATCGGCCTTGATGCCGAACAGGTTGTGGCTCATCTGCCCTTCCCCATCCTTGATCACCCGCTTGCCCCAGCCGCTCTCAAGGGCGGCCTGGGCCACCAGTACCGCCGGGCTCAGTCCCAGCTTGTCCGCCGCCTTCTTGGCCAACGGCATCAGACGCTCGACAAACTCCTCCGGACTGTCGAACACCTTGGCGCTCTCATCCAGGGCCGAGGCCCGCGGGCTGCTGCCCATGGGAGGCACGGTGCGATGGGGGCGTCTGGGCAGGTTCAACGGAGACTCGGCCCCATTCAGCTCACCCTTCATCTCGCTCTTCATTTCGTTATCAGCAAAATCTTTGCCAACTTTGGAGGCTGCGATCAGATCGTTGGAGGCGCTGGGGGCGTCATAGGGTTTGTAGACCCGCTCGGTGCGCTGGGGCAGCTTGAGAACCCGGCCGTCGTTATGGGTGAAGGTCTTCTCGGGAGAGAACTGCTTGGCCACCATCTCGGCGATGCCAAGACCCCCCTTGCTCGACATATCGGAGACCCGCTGCTCGTCCAGCATCCCCTCGTAGAACTGGGTGTAGCTGCTGTTCATCGGGTTATCCTGGGTCAGCACCGAGTTGGCCTGGCGCATCCCCTTGAACAGGGTCTGGGTGAAGATGGACTCGAACTGGCGGGCCGCCGCCATCAGTGCCTCTTGCTTCCCTTCCTTGCTGTGGCTCATCTGGCGCAGCTTGTCCAGGTTCTGAACGTCCTGCACCATGCCAAGATTGATACCACTCTGGGTGTCGAACTCTGCCATAACCTTCCTCTTTGCCGCCCGTGGCAACCGCTTGCCGCTCAAGAAATTACAAAATGACCAGTTGACCCTGGATCGCACCCGCCTGCTGCAGGGCCTCCAGGATCGCCATCAGATCGCCGGGGGCGACCCCCACCTGATTCACCGCCCGCACCAGATCGTCCAGGGTCGCGCCGGTGTCGAGCTTGAACATACGTCCCGGCTCCTGCTGCACGTTGATGGTGGAGTTGTTGGTGACGGCCGTCTGCCCGCCGGCCAGCGGATTGGGCTGGGAGACCTGCTGGTTCTCGGCGATGGTGACCGTCAGTCCCCCATGGCTGATGGCGGCTGGCCGCAACTTGACCTCGCTGCCAATGACGATGGTGCCGGTGCGCGAGTTGACGATGATCTTGGCGGACTCGGTGGCCGGATCCACTTCCAGATTTTCGATGGTGGCGAGGTAAGAGACTCGCTGGCTCGGATCCCGCGGCGCGAACACCTTGATCGAGGTCGCGTCCAGCGCCTGGGCCGTGTTCGGGCCCACCAGATCGTTGACCACGTCGGCTACCCGCCGGGCAGTGGTAAAATCTGGCCGGTTCAGGTTGAAGGTGATGGTGTCCCCCTGGGCGAAGGAGTTCGGCACCTCACGCTCCACGGTCGCCCCGTTGGCGATGCGCCCCACGGTCGGGGTATTGACCACTACCTTGGAGCCATCCGCCCCCTCGGCCCCGAGACCACCGACCACCAGGCTGCCCTGGGCCACCGCATAGACGCGGCCGTCCAGCCCCTTGAGGAAGGTCTGGAGCAGGGTACCGCCGCGCAGGCTCTTCGCCTCGCCGATGGCGGAGACGGTGACGTCTATGGTCTGACCCGGCTTGGAGAAGGGGGGCAGATCGGCGTGGATGGCGACCGGCGCCACGTCCTTGATCTTGGGCTTGATGTTGTCCGGCACCTTGATGCCGAAGTTGTTGAGCATGGTCCTGAAGGTCTGCTCGGTGAAGGCGTTGTTCTTCTCGCCCGTGCCGGGCAGGCCCACCACCAGACCGTAGCCGATCAACTGGTTGCTGCGCACCCCTTCTACCGAGCTGAGATCCTTGATGCGGGAGGCGTGCGCCAGCCCGAACGGCAAGATACAGCACAGCAGGCCGAGCAAACGGAGTCGGTTCATGACATCTCCTGACTAAACCATCCTGGCCCCGGGTCTTCGTTGGCGACCCGGGGTCCGAGTATTAAATGGGCCACCAGGGGCCGTTGAAGAAGCTGGTCAGCCACCCCTGTTCCTGGGTGTTGGCCAGATCGCCGGTGCCACCGTAATGGATGCGCGCGTTGGCGACCCGCTGGGACGAGACGCTGTTCTCCGAGCTCACGTCCTCGGGGCGCACCAGGCCGGTGATGCGGATATATTCGTTGCCGTTGTTGAGCATGATCCACTTCTCGCCACGGACCAACAGGTTGCCGTTCGGCAATACCTTGACCACGCTGACCGAGATGTTGCCCTGCAGACTGTTGCTCTGATCCGCCTTGGCCTGACCCTTGAACGCACTGCTCTGGCCGATGGAGGCGGACAGGTCATAGGGGCTCGCCGTCACCGGCACCCCGCCCAGGGTGACGGGTTCCAGCTCCATCTTGTTGTCCTTGCCGCTCTGGGTGTTGGCCTTCTTCGACGCCGAGGTCGACTCCGCCAGCTCGATGGTGATGATGTCGCCCACCCGATGGGCCTTGATGTCCGAGTAGATGCCGTTGACCTGCTCGGGCTGGAAGATGGCCCCGGTCGGGCGCACCGACACCGGCTCAGACTCGCCATACACGGGGGCGAATTCGGGGTCGTCGGGCCTGGCGGTATTGGGGGTGCTGCTGCAGCCTGCCAACATCAGCAGGCCAAGCATCCAGATGACTTTCATCATGCGTCTCCGCTTAGGTGGCTGGATTAGGTGCGCTGGGTCAGGAAGGACATCATCGAGTCAACTGCCGAGATGACCTTGGAGTTCATCTCATAGACCCGCTGGGCCTGGATCAGGTTTACCAGCTCCTCGGTCACGTTGACGTTGGAGGTCTCCAGCATCCCCTGCTTGATGACTCCGAGCCCGTCCGCACCGGCCGTCCCCTGAATGGGGGCGCCGCTGGACTGGGTCTCGACGAAGAGGTTTTCCCCCATGGGTTGCAAGCCGGTGGGGTTGACGAAATCCGTGGTATTGATCTGGCCCACCACCTGGGACTGGCCATCCCCCTTGAGCTGTACCGACACCTGACCATCCTCCCCCACCGTCACGCTCTGGGCGTTCTCGGGGATCTGGATCTCCGGCTGCAGCGGGTAGCCGTTGCCCGGGGTGACGATGGTGCCCTCGTCATTGAGGGTGAACTGGCCGTTGCGGGTGTAGGCCGCGCTGCCGTCCGGCAGCTGGATTTCGAAGTAACCACGGCCGCTTATCATCAGATCCAGGGAGTTGTCCGTGGTCTGGACGTTGCCCTGACTGTGGTTTTTCTGGGTGGCGACCACCTTGGCCCCCGCCCCCAGCATCAGGCCGGAGGGCAGTTCGGTGTCTGCCGAGGAGCGGCCACCGGGCTGGTTGACGTTTTGATAGAGCAGATCCTCAAAGATGGCGCGAGCCTTCTTGTAGCCCACGGTGCTGGCGTTCGCCAGGTTGTTCGAGGTGACCGAGATGTTGGTCTGCTGGGCATCGAGGCCGGTCTTGCTGATCCAGAGTGCAGGATTCATGGGGTACTCCTTGATTAGCTGATACGCAGCAGCTGGGTTTGTGCCTCGTCGTTCTCCTCGGCGGTCTTCATGATCTTGACCTGAGTTTCAAACTGACGTTGCAAGCGAATAAGGTTGGTCATCTCGTCGACCACGTTGACGTTGCTCCCCTCGAGGGAACCGGCGATCAGGCCCACGTCGGCAGACGCGGCCTCCGCCTGGCCATCCTTGCGGCGAAACAGGCCATCCTGGCCCTTCTCCACCGCATCGCTCGGCGGATTGACCAGCTTGATGCGCTGGAAATCCTCCGGCAGGTTGGCAGCGGCGCCCTCGGGACGGCCGCTGATGGTGCCATCCCGGTTGATCTCGATCTTCTCCATGGGCAACGGCAGCACGATGGGCTGACCGGCGTCATCCACCACATTGAGCCCGGTCGAGGTCTGCAGATTGCCGGTGGCATTGAGCTGCAGGTTGCCCATGCGGGTATAGGCCTCTGCTCCATTGGGATCCTGCACCGCAATCCAGCCCGGGCCGTCGACGGCGACGTCAAGATCCCGCCCCGTGGTCTGCAGCAGGCCGTGCTGCAGGTTCTGACCCGGTCGCTCCGTCATGGCGAACACCCGCGTGGGCAGTCCTTCGCCAAACGCCTGCATACTGCGCGCCTGCTCGAAATCAGACTTGAAGCCGATGGTGTTGGCATTGGCCAGGTTGTTGCCACGCACAGCCAGGCTGTTCATGTTCTCCTTGGCTCCTGACATGGCGATATAAAGCAGGTGATCCATGTGATCCTCCGTCAAACAGATGACTCTCGCAGGACAACTGCAAATTGAGTGCCAAGAGCGGAAGAATGGAGAAACAGGGGAGGAAAAAACACTATGCCAGAAACGACAAGGGGCGCATGAGCGCCCCTTGCAACCGCAAAAACTTTAGCGGATCTGCAGTATGCTCTGCTGCAGGGAGCTGTTCACTTCCAGCGAGCGTGAGTTGGCCTGGAAGTTGCGCTGGGCGGTGATGAGGTCCACCAGCTCGGTGGTCAGGTCCACGTTGGACTGCTCCAGCGCCGACGACTTGATGGAGCCGAAGGTGCCCGAGTTCGGAGTGCCCGGCAGGGCATCGCCGGAGAGCAGGGACTGGCGCCAGGAGGTGTCCCCCACCTGGGTCAGCCCCTGGGAGTTGGCGAACTTAGCCATGGCCACCATGGCCACCTTGACGGTGGTGGCGTTGCTGTAAGTGGCGGAGACTATGCCGTCCGCCCCGATCTCCACCTTGGTCAGCCGGCCGACGGTGGAGCCATCCTGGGTCAATTTGTTGACTTCAAACGGCGAGGCATACTGGGTCACGGTGCCGAGCTTTATTTCAAACTGTTGAGTCCCATCTGCACCATTGGTAATGATGCCGGCACCTGGCTCTCCAGTAACCGGTGTACCTGCAGCAGGTGAACCTAATGAGACCGTCTTGATCACCGCAGGATCAGTCGGGGTGACCATCTTGCCGGAGGCGTCGAAGGTGACGCGGGCACTCAGGGGGGCCTGGTTCAAGCCGGCAGCCATGGCGGTGGGGACACCACCCGAGATGTCGATGGGCTTGTCCCCCTGATAGAGGTACATACGCCAGGCAGTCGGCACCGCCGCTTTGGCCGGGTCTAGCGGATCAGCTTCCTTGGTGAAGTACTGGGTGATGGTGTGCGGCTCCCCCAGGGAGTCGTAGACCACCACCGAAGTGGAAGAGGAGTAGGTGTCCGAATCCTTGGGATCGAACTTGGAAGCATCCGCCGGAGGGAGGGCCGGAGGTGTATAGGGCGTCCCCCCCGCCGCCAGTGGAGAGGCGGTGGACGGCAGGTTGAAATTGGCTTCGATCTTCGAGGTCTGGACCGGCTCGCCGGCCCTGTCCGGGATCTGGATGGGCTTGGTCGCATTGATGCTCACCGCCTTGGGGGTGCCATCGGCATTGATCTCGTACCCCTGCAGGTAGCCGCCGGAGTTGCTGACCATGTAGCTGCTTTCGTTGAGTTTGAAGGCGCCGGAGCGGGTGTAGCTGCGATCCAGGTTGGTCAGGCCATCGGAGGTCACGAAAAAGCCGTTGCCCTGAATGGCGAGATCCAGCGCATTATTGGTGAATTGCAGCGCCCCCTGATGGAACTGCTGCGCCACCGCCCCCGTCGCCACCCCGTTGCCGACCTGGGTCTTGGCGTTGACGAAGATGGAGTTGGCGTAGACGTCTGCAAACTCGGCGCGGGACTCCTTGAAGCCGGTGGTGTTGACGTTGGCAATGTTGTTCGCGGTGACGTTCAGGTCTTTTTGAGCCGCATTGATGCCGCTGAGGGCATTGTTGAATGACATGTCTTTCTCCTTAGATCACTGCGTTAGGGGTCGGTGTCGGCGTCGGTTTCGTGGTCGACTTGCCGGTCGCCCCGCCAATTTCCAATACATCGGTCAGATAGATGCCACCCAGTCCCTTGAGTTTGAGGGTACTGGGGTTGGTGCTGGTGCCCAAGGTGACGCTCTCCACCTTGGCATAGGTCAGGGCCGGTACGCTCTCGGACTTGCCATTGACGGTGGCGTGCGCCTCTATCGAATACTTGCCGCTCTTGGCGGCATTGCCCGACTTGTCAAGACCATCCCACTCGAAGGCCACGTTCCCCTTCTGATCCCCTTCGATGGAGAACTCCTTGATCACCTGACCGCTTTCGTCCTTCACCGTCACCTTGACGTTGCTGCCACCGTCCCCGGTGGCGATGACGCCGGAGAGGGTGCTCCCCTTCTCCAGATAACCGGTGTTGGAGGGAATGAGCACGTTCTGGCCCACCAGGGCCGAGGCCTGCAGCGCCTGGCTGGAGGTCATCAGGCTGTTGAGGCTCTCCATCTGGTTAGAGAGGCTGCTGATCCCCTGAGACGTCGACATCGAGGTCATCTGGGAGAGCATCTGGGCGTTGTCCACCGGCTTGAACGGATCCTGGTAGGAGAGCTGCATGGTCAGCAGCTTCAGGAAAGACTCCTGATCCAGCTCCTTCTTCTGGGTCGTGGTGTTGGTGTTATTGGTCTGGGTGGACGACGCCCGGTTGACACCCAGCAGACTGTCATAGGTATCTGCCACTTATGATTCCCCCTCTGTCCGGGTTTGCCGCGCACCGTACAGGTCGAACCCATGGTCGCGGTCATGCAGACCGTCACTGCTCTCTGTCATCTGGGTTCACCTCTATCAGGACTTGCCAAGGCCGAGCGTCTGCTGCAGCATCTTCTTCGCCGCATCCGCCACCTGGACGTTGGTCTGGTAACTGCGGGAGGCGGCTATCATGTCCGCCATCTCCTCCACCATGTTGACGTTGGGCTTGAAGATGAAGCCATCCTTGTCCGCCATGGGGTGGTTCGGGTTGTACTCCTTGAGCAGCGGCGCATCGCTCTCGACTATGCCCTTCACATCCACCCCCACCGAGGCCTGCTTGTCTGACATGGCCTGATCCAGCTGGGCGGCAAAGACTGGCCGCCTGGCATGGTAAGTTTTTTCCACGCTGGAGCTGACGCTGTCGGCGTTGGCCATGTTGCTGGCCACCGTATTGAGGCGGACAGACTGCGCGCTCATGGCAGAGCCTGCAATGTCAAAGACCTTGAACAAACTCATTACTGATCTCCTTTCAACGCCTTGAGCAGGCCGCTTATCTTGCTATTCATGAATTCGAGGGAAGCCTGGTACTCGAGGCTGTTGCGCAGGAACTCGCTGCGCTCCTGTTGCACATCCACAGTGTTGCCGTCACCGGTATCCGGTTGCAGGGGGTTGCGATACTGGGTCGACCCGGGGGCATCCATCTGCAAGGCGAAATGCTTCTCGCTGGTGGTGGACAGCCCGAACCCTTGCTGGCTCTGGGCATCCTGCAACGCCTGGGAGAAGTTGATGTCCCGGGCCTTGAAGCCCGGCGTATCCGCGTTGGCGATGTTGCTCGATAACACCTCCGCACGCTTGGCGCGAACGCTCAGCGTGTACTGGTGAACACCGAATGCCTTGTCGAATGAAATTGCCATAGCGCACCTCCTGCTTCACGAATGTTTAGCAAGAGGTGTGCCAAAGAGGGACGAGGGGGGAGTTATTTGACCTTGTAGACGATGCCGGGGTTGCAGCGGATCATCTCGAACTTGTCGGTGAGGCCCGCCAGGGACTCCGAGGCCCCCAGCATCAGATAGCCGCCAGGATTGAGGCTGCTGGCGAACTGGTTGAGGATCTTGGACTTCACCTCTGGCGCAAAGTAGATGAGCACGTTGCGACAGAAGATGATGTCAAACTTGCCGAGCAGGCTGTAGCTCTCCAGCAGGTTCAGGGGCCGGAAGCTGGTCAATTTTCTGACACGCTCCGATACCCGCATCTTGTTGTCGCCGCAGGGCTCAAAGAACAGCCGCTTGCGCTCGGGTGACAGCCCGCGAGCCAGTGCCAGGCTGTCGTAGACCCCTTCCTTGCACTGGTTGAGCATGGTGCTGGAGATGTCGGTCCCCACTATCTGCACCCCGCCCGGTAAGGTGCCTGGGCGTTTGACCTGCTGCTCCAGCGCCGTCATGGCGATGGAGTAAGGCTCCTGCCCGGAGGAGGAGGCCGCAGACCAGATCTTGATGGGACGACCACTCTTGCCGAGCTCGGGGAAGATCTTGTCACTCAGCAGCTGGAACGGGTAGGTATCGCGAAACCACAGGGTTTCATTGGTGGTCATGGCATCGACCACGGCCATCTTGAGCTCCCGTTCGCGCACGTTCATCGCCCGGGTCACCAGTTCAGACAGACTCTCGATACCAAACTGAGTCATCAAGGGCGACAGACGGCTCTTGACCAGATACTGTTTGTTGTCACCCAGCACTATGCCGCTCTGCTGCGCCAGAAAATTGCTGAATTGCCTGTATAAGTCGTCCGAAAGTGTCTTCATGCAGTTGTTCTTCTTTATTAGAGAGCGCCTTGTACGGCCTTGGCCAATTCATCAGGCTGGAATTTGGCAATGAAGTTGTTCGCGCCAACTTTCTGCACCATGGCCTGATTGAACACCCCACTGAGGGATGTGTGCAGGATAACATGCAAATCCTTGAGGTTGGGATTGTTGCGGATCTCGGCGGTGAAGGTGTAGCCATCCATCTCCGGCATCTCGATGTCGGAGATGACCAGGGCAATCTGATCGAGGATGGGGCCCTGCTTGGCCATCTCCAGCAGCATGTTGAGGGCCTCCCGTCCATCCTTGGCCAGCACGCACTGCACCCCTATGGCCTCCAGCGCCCGCTGTACCTGCTTGCGCGCCACCGAAGAGTCGTCGGCGACCAGCACAGGACGGCCATGGGGATTGCGCTCCACGCTTGCTTCCACCAGCTCGGCACTCACCTCGGTGGAGACCGGCGAGATCTCGTTGAGAATGCGCTCCACATCCAGGATCTCCACCAGCTCGCCATCCACCTCGGTCACCGCCGTCATGTAGTTGATGCGACCGGCGCCCTTGGGGGGAGGCAGTATGGACTCCCAGTTCATGTTGATGATGCGCTCGACCGAATGGACCAGGAACCCCTGAACGGATCTGTTGTACTCGGAGATGATGATGAAGCACTTGGAGATGTCCTGGATGGGGCGCTTGCCCATCGCCATGCTGAGATCGATCACCGAGATGGTCTGGCCGCGAATGTGCGCCACACCGCGAATGCAGGAGTTGAGCTTGGGCATGACGGTCAAGGGAGGGCACTGCAGCACCTCACGTACCTTGAATACGTTGATGCCAAATCTTTGACGTCCGTTGAGACGAAACAGCAGCAGCTCCAACCGGTTTTGTCCCACTAGCTGGGTCCGTTGGTTGACCGAGTCCAGAATACTCGCCATAAACACTCCCTAAAAAAACGCTTGGCACTGATCGTGCATGTTGTGTGTGCATGCACATTGGCTTGCATCAGACTATCGATGTCTCGACAACCGAAATCTGCAGCAAGCATAGTTAACTGCGATGGTGTACGTGAACAACTTATCGACCGGTAAGCAAAAATGATTAATAGACTTTTCCTCATCTTACTGCCGTTTTGCAGCCTCTCTCACGCCATGGCATCCGAGGTGACCGACTATCTGCAGGAGCAGGCACAGACGTTCGTCCTCGACCAGTTGGATGTCCCCCTCGATGCCCAGGCCGAGGTGACCGCCGGCACCATAGATGAGCGCCTCCCCCTGAACCACTGCGAAGAGGGGCTGACTATCTCCCTTCCGGCCAAGATGGAGATCCGCCGCAACACCACCGTCTACCTCAAATGCGAGGGAGACAAACCCTGGGATCTCTATCTCCCGGTGCGGGTCAGCATCCAGAAACCCTATGTCACCGTCGCGGCTCCCGTAGCCAAAGGGGACATACTGAGCGAGTCCATGCTGACCCTGGCCTACCAGGATCAGACCCTGATCCGCGGTGACTATCTCACCGACCCGGCCGCTCTCATCGGGGTGCGCAGCAAGCGTGAACTCAAGCCGGGCCAGCCCATCAGGCTCACCCAGGTCTGCGTGGTCTGCAAGGGGGACCAGGTCACCCTGAGTGCGGAAAACAGCAGCATGCAGATCAAAACCATGGCCCGAGCCTTGCAAGATGGCAGCTTCGGAGACATGATCAGGCTCGTCAACATTCGTTCGGGCAGAGCGGTGCAGGGCCAGGTGAGTGCCGTCGGCTCTGTGGTGGTCACATTCTGACTGTTTTATTAATGCAGCAATTTTTTTCTAAAGTTCTGACCGCCGTCACCGATAAACAGGTAAGCGAACAGCAAAGCAGACGAAGGTAAAGCGTATGGCTATCAACAATATCAACAACTTGGCAAACAGCCGGTTGCAAAACAGTGGGACCAGTCAAGGTGTAGCCACCAAGTCCGCGACCTCTGCCGAGAGCAATCGCGCGGCGACCGTCAAGACCGACTCTGTCTCCTTGACCAGTGAGGCGCAGCAATTGCAACAGATGCAGAAGACCCTCAACACCGCCTCCACCGGTAACGAGAGCCGCGTCGAAAGCCTGAAGAAGGCCGTGGCCAGTGGTGAATACAAGGTCAACAGCGAAGCCGTGGCCAGGAAGATGTTCAGCTTCGAAGCGGATCTGGACAAACGGCTGGGATGATGGAACTGCCTTCGCTGCTGCACGCCCAGGACGACAACCTCTCCCAGATGCAAGGTTTGCTGGCAGAGGAATTTGACCTGCTCAAGGCACACCGGGCCCTGGCCTTGCCGGCGCTGACCGAGCGCAAGCAGCAACTGCTTGAGGCCATCGAGACCCTGGACAAGACATTGGCCGAGCTGCCCGATCTGCAGCAACAACTCGCCGCCTTCCCGACCCAGTTGCAGGCTCTGCAAGCCAAACTGGAAGCCTGTCAGGAGCAGAACAACCTCAACGGTCGGCTGCTCGAGCTCAGCATCATCTCCAATCGCCGCCTGGCGAGCTTTCTCAGCAAGTTGCGAGACAGCAACTCCCTGACCTATGACGCCAAGGGCAATACCCGCTCGGGCACCCGCTCCCTGGGGATCAAGGCCTAATTCTCTCTCCTTCCTTCCCTTGATGCCCTGCTGTCAGAGCACCAGTTCCATCATCCTTGCCCCGTCGCGGCAGGCATGAATGCTCATGACGCCATCCTCATACCGGCCATAGCTGGCCGCCCATTCTCCCCTCGGAAAGCAGATGGATCCCGGGTTCACCAGCACCAGCACCCCTCCCTGCCGCGCTTCTCGTCGCAATATGGGCAGGTGGGTATGGCCGCTGATGAAGAGGCTGCCCGCCGGCAGAGGCACCGCCTCGGGATCATAGAGATGTCCATGGCTGACGAACCAGCGCCGCCCGTCCACCAGCAGCTGGTTGTAGGGGGCCGTGATGGGGAAGTGCAGCAGCATCTGATCCACCTCGGAATCGCAGTTGCCCCGCACCGCCATGATCCGGGGGGCCAACTGGTTGAGCCGCGCCGCCACGGCGGCAGGATCATAACCCGCCGGCACCGGATTGCGCGGGCCGTGGTTGAGCAGATCCCCCAGCAACAGATAGTGATCCGGCTGCCAGGGTGCAAGCTGCGCCAGCACCTGCTCCAGGGCAGGCAGGCTGCCGTGCATATCGGAAATGATGGCTATCTTCATCGCGCACTCCTCATGGCTGGCTGAAGTAGAGATCCTTGGTGGCGATGGCCCCCTTCAGGTTGCTGCTCGGCAAGCCGCGCAGGGCGGGGTCCACCAGCCTCATCTGGTTGTAGTGATAGACGGGGATGACAGGCATCTCCTCCATCAACAGCTGTTCGGCCTGGCGGTAGAGCCCGGTTCGGGCGGCGCCATCCAGGGTGTCCGCCGCTTGCTGCAACAGGCCGTCAAAGGCCGGATTGCAGTAGCCGCTCTCGTTCTGGGGATCCTGACAGCGGAAACTGCCCAGCATGGACGAGGGCTCCACATAGTCACCAAACAAGAAGGAGCGGGCCAGCATGAAGTCGCCGCTGTCCTTGGCCACCTGATAGGCATTCCACTCCATGTTGTTGAGGCTGACCTCCACCCCCAGCGGCTTCCACATGGCCGCGACCGCCAGGGCCAGCTTCTTGTGGTTCTCCGAGGTGTTGTAGGTCAGGGTCAGCTTGAGGGGATGGGCACTGTTGTAGCCCGCCTCCGTCAGCAGGGCGGCAGCCCTGGCCAGACGGGTCGGCATGTCCTCCAGGGCCAGCGCCGAACCCAGCTCTTCGTAATCCGGCATGCCGGGCAGCAGGGACCAGGCCGGCCGCTCCCCCTGGCCGCTCACCTTCTCGGTCAGCAGGCGGCGATCTATGGCCATGGAGAGCGCCTGACGCACCCGCACATCCTGCAGCTCGGGGCGGCGCAGGTTGAAGGTATAGAGGTAGGTGCCCAGCAACGGCAAACCCCAGATCCGCTCCGGTGTCTCTTCCATGGTCTTCTGGTAATACTCCAGCGCCACCTTGTTGGTGAGCTGGATCTCCCCCGCCTCGTAGCGCAACCGCTCCGCGTGCTGGGAAGCCAGGGGCAGATAGGTCACCCGCTGGATCCGGGTGTGGGCATCATCCCAGTACTGGGGGTTGCGCTCGGCTTCGATACGCTCGTTCGGCACCCAGTTCACCAGCCGGTAGGGGCCGTTGCTGACCAGCTTGCCAGGCTGGGTCCACTGCTTGCCAAACTGGGTGATGGCCCGCTCGTTGACCGGCACGAAGGGGCGCTGGCTGATGAGCTGCAGGAAGTAGGGCACGGGCCGCTCCAGGGTCACCTTGAGGATCTGATCGCTCTCGGCCTCCACCCCCAGGGCATCGAGATCGAGGGCTCCGGCATAGATGGACTGGGCGTTGTTGATGCCGGTCGCCAGCAAGAGACCGGCGGAGGGCGAGGCCTGCGCCGGGCTCAGCAGACGCCGCCAGGCGTAGACGAAATCCCGGGCGGTGAGCGGCTCGCCGTTGGACCACTTGAGCTGCGGACGCAGGAAGAAGCGCCACACCAGGCCATCCTCGCGCGTCTCCCAGCGCTGGGCCTGAGCCGGTACTATCCTGCCCTGCCCATCCTCGCTGACCAGCCCCTCGAACAAGTCCACCAGCACCACCTCCCCCGGGAAACCGGAGCGGATCTGGGCAGGGTCGAGGGACTCGGGTTCGGCGCCGTTGCCCTTGACCAGAGTCTGTCTGTCGGAGAGCGCAGGCTGCTGCACCACTGTGGTCGCCTGCAACGGCGGCGCCAGCATCAGTCCGAGCAGCAAGGGAGAGAGCCAGCGACGGGCTGGCCGGGCGGCGAAACGGTAAAGCATGACATCAACCTCGTTCAATTCACTTTATTTCAAGAAGGGGAAGGCCGGCGGCGCGCCTTAAAACGAATGCATGATGCCGCGCTTGTTATCCCCGAAGACGCCCCGTATTGTATCGGGCTTGCCCGGCAGATGGAGTCTTTCGGGCTATTTTTTTCAGGGGATTTTTCCCAACTATCAGCCATGGGTGCGCAAGATCGCCTGACGGCACCCTCGACTCGCCTCGCATGAAGGTCAGTCAGGCCGCCATGGCGCTCGATACTGGCATCAGCCCGGCTGATTTTTACCGTTTCAGGGGTCTTTATGGGGTATGAGTGGCTGGCGCTGGCTGCCGCCAGTTTATGGGCGGTCGCGGCCCTGATTTCCGTCAAACCGGCGCGCCATCTGGGGGCCTTTGCCTACAGCCGCTGGCGGATGTTTCTGGTCAGCCTGATGCTGGCCAGCGCCAGCCTGGTCACGGGGGGCTGGCAGACCCTCACGGAGAGCGCCCTGCCACTGCTGGCGTTGTCGGGGCTCATCGGCATCTTCGTCGGAGACACCGCCCTGTTCGCCTGCATGAACCGGCTTGGCCCCAGGCGCAGCGGCTTGCTGTTCTCCTGCCATGCGCTCTTCTCCGCCCTGCTCGGGCTCTGGCTGTTCGGCGAACAACTCGGTGGCTGGCGTCTGGTGGGGGCCTTGCTGGTGCTGGCCGGGGTCATGCTTGCCATCCTGTTCGGCCGCCGTGGCAACCCGCAGCAGGCGCAACAGCACAACGAGTGGGAGCAGGTGCGCGGCCACCTCGCCGTCGGCATCGCGCTTGGCCTGACCGCGGCCCTGTGTCAGAGCCTGGGGGCCATCATCGCCAAGCCGGTGATGATGGCTGGCAACGTGGACGCGGTGAGCGCCTCCGGCATCCGCATGGGGAGCGCCCTGCTGGCGCACTGTGCCTTGCGGGTGCTGCGGGTGCCGCTCGCCATGCCGCACAACCCCATCAACCGCCAGGTGCTGGGCATGATAGGCATCAACGGTTTCCTGGCGATGGCGCTCGGAATGACGCTCATCCTGGTTGCCCTGCGCCAGGGGGACGTGGGCATGGTGGCCATCCTATCCTCCACCACCCCGGTCATACTGCTGCCCCTGCTGTGGTGGCACTCAGGGATGCGCCCTGCCCTGCCCGCCTGGGCCGGTGCCCTGCTGGCCACCCTGGGCACGGCCATGGTATTGGGAGCGGGGTAAGTCGGGGGTTGATGTTGGGCTTAGCTCCGCTTCGCGCCAACCTACACCCAATCCTCAGGATCGTCCGAACAGGCTTCGCTATTCGAATCTACAAAATTCAATTGGTTCTGCAGGTTCGATTAGCCGCGTCGCGGCGTAATCGGACGCGGTAACATCATTGCGAACGTTCGCCGTCGGATGGCGCGATTAAAACTGGGCCACTTCCTCGGCGGTCAGCTCCCGGTATTCCCCCGGTGCCAGCTGGTCGTCCAGGCCGAGCGCCCCGATCCGCTCCCGATGCAGCCCTATCACCTTGTTGCCGATGGCGGCAAACATCCGCTTCACCTGGTGGTACTTGCCCTCGTGAATGGTGAGGCGCGCCTCGCACTCCCCCAGGATCTCCAGCTGGGCGGGGCGGGTCTTGTCGGTCTCGTTGCGCAGGTAGACGCCATCTTCAAACAGCGAGATGGCATCCTCGCTCACGGGGTCGGCCAGCCAGACATGATAGGTCTTGGCACACTCGTGGCGCGGCGAGGTGATGCGGTGGGACCACTTGCCGTCGTCGGTGATCAGCACCAGGCCTGTGGTGTCGAGATCGAGCCGGCCCACCACGTGCAGCTTGCCCATGGCGGGCTCATCCAGCAGGTGGAAGACGGTGGCGTGATCGGGGTCCTCGTTGGAGCAAACGTAGCCTTCCGGCTTGTGCAGCATGAAGTAGCGATTCTGCTGATTCAGGGTCAAGGTCACGCCATCAAACTCGATCAGGCTCTGCTCATTGATGTGGAAGGCGGGCTGCTTGACCAGGATACCGTCCACCATCACCTCCCCCTGACGGATCAGCTTGCCCGCCTGGGAACGGGTCAAATCGGAGCAATCGCAAAGAAATTTATCGAGCCGCATGCACAAAACCTCGGAATCCAACGTTATCAAGGGGCGTCATTATATAGGCCGAACCTCACAACGCCAGCACTAAGGGAGAAGTTAGGCAGATGGCGCCTGACGCCATGATGTGCCTGTGATAGACTGCCGACAGATCGCCGACACCACGCATAATAATAATCCCAGGAAGCCCCCATGAAGCCGACTCAGCCTCATCCCGTCATCCCCGTCAACCAGTTGCAACCTGGCATGTACGTACTAGCCATCGCCAGCCAGACCGGCGCCATGGAAATCGCCCAGACGGGGTTGGTGACCAACCGTCAGCAGGTGGATGCGCTGATCCGGCGCGGCGTGCTGACGGTGCGGGTGGATCTCGCCCGCAGCAAGCTGCCCGGGATAGAGCAGGTCGTCTCCCCGAGCCCGGCCCACAGCGCCGGCTCGGCGCGTCCCGCAGGCAGTGGCGAAGGGCGCGAGCTCAAGATCCGCCGTCTCTATCAGGAGGCCCGTGAGCTGCAGGGCAAGTTCATTCGCCACCTCAAGGCGGGGGAGCCCATCGACATCACCCCGCTGGCGGCGGTCGCCGAGGAGATGGTGGACACCATGTTCACCCATGGCGACGCCATGCTCTGTCTGGCGCGGATCCGGGCCAAGGATGCCTACCTGATGGAACACTCCATGAACGTGGCCATCCTCTTGGCGAACTTCGGCCGTTATCTCGGGCTTGAGCGCAACGTGCTCAAGGAGCTGACCCTGGGCGGCCTGCTCCACGACGTGGGCAAGATCATGACTCCGGACGAGGTGCTCAACAAGCCGGGCAAGCTGACCGACGAGGAGTTTGGCGTGATGCGTCAGCACGTGGTGCACAGCTACGACATCCTCAGCAATACCGCCGGCATCACCCCCACCATGCTGGAGGTGGCCGCCAACCACCACGAGCGCCTCGATGGCACCGGCTATCCCCAGCGGCTCAAGGGGGAACAGCTATCCCTCTATACCCGCATGAGCGGCATCGTCGATGTCTACGATGCGGTGACGGCAGACAGGGTCTACAAGCAGGGGATGCAACCGACCCAGGCGTTTCGCATCCTGCTCAAAGGCATCGATCAGCACTTTGATGCCGAGCTGGTCACCAAGTTCATCAAGTGCATGGGGGTCTATCCGGTGGGCACCCTGGTGCAGCTCTCCAACCAGCGGCTGGCGGTCGTGATGCAGCGCAACGAACAGCAACCGCTCAAGCCGGTGGTCAAGGTGATCTATCACGCCACCCAGCGCCACTACCTCGAGGTGCAGTGGCTGGATCTCGCCAGAAACGGGGGGCAGGAGAGCATAGAGAGCACGGTCGATCCCAAGGAGTTGGCATCAACCTGGCCAACTTCGTCTAGCGAGCCTGGGACTCAGGTGCCTGCTCGCGGCAGTAGCGGAGAAGGAACTCTTCATCCAGCGGGGAGAGATCGAAGCGGACGCAGGCCTCTTCGATGGCCCGGATGTCGTGTTCATGGTGTTCGCTGAGCCAGCGTACGGCGCGGCGCAGATCCTCACCATGGGGCAGCAGGGTATGGTCGCTCATGGTACACCTCCAGTCAGCCATAGATACTCGCCCGTCACATCGAGCGCTCTCCTACTAGCTTAGTCCTCCCCCGACATGCCGCCCTCTCCTCCCGAACCACCCGGCGCGATCGCACGCCACCCCGCTTGCGGCTTGACGCCGACCACCCCATCGAGGGTATGCTCGTTCCCTTCCGGCGCCATCTCATGGCCCTGCTTCTCACACAAGGACGCTGTATGCAAGCCAAGGACAAGTGTCTGGCCGCCCTGGTCATTCTCTGCTGGGGACTCAACTTCGTGGCGATCAAATGGGGGCTGGAGGGCATACCGCCGCTGCTGCTGGGAGCGCTGCGCTTCGTCGGCGTTGTCTTCCCCGCCATCTTGCTGGTGCCCAGACCCGCCATGCCCTGGCGCTGGCTGCTGGCCTATGGCGGTGCCATCAGCCTGGGGCAGTTTGCCTTCCTGTTCTGCGCCATGAAGTTCGGCATGCCGGCGGGCATGGCCTCCCTGGTGCTGCAATCCCAGGTGGTGTTCACCCTGCTGTTCGCCATGATCTGGCTGGGGGAGCGCTGGCAGCCCCACCACTGGGTGGCGCTGCCGCTGGCGGGGGCCGGCCTCTATCTCATCGCCACCAACGGCGAGGGCAACCTGACCCTGCTCGGCTTCGTGCTGACCCTGTGCGCCGCCGCCTGCTGGGGCCTTGGCAACGTCATCAATCGCCAGATTGGGCTACGCTATCAGACCTCATTACCCAGCCTCATCGCCTGGGGCGGCCTGGTGCCCATACTGCCCTTCTTCGCGCTCTCCTGGCTGTTCGAGGGGCCCGATGTCATTGCCACCAGCCTGCTCAACTTCAGCTGGCAGGGGCTCTTGTGCGTGCTCTATCTGTCGCTGGTCGCCACCTGGCTTGGCTACGGCCTCTGGGGGCGGCTGCTGATGCGCTATCCGGTGGCCCAGGTGGCGCCACTCTCCCTGCTGGTGCCCTGCGTCGGCATGGTGGCGGCCGCCCTGCTGCTCGATGAACACCCCACGACCCTGCAGTGGCTGGGCTCGGGCCTGGTGCTGCTCGGCTTCGTGGTTCATCTGCTGGGCGGAAAAATGAGGCTGTTCAAGGCACAAGCCGAACATTGACCTCGATGGGGAAACTTCCCATGATGGATCAGGCCCTCACGGGCCTCACAGCTTGACCCCGGCAGGACGCCAACCATCAGGAGAGCAAGGACATGCTGCACAGTTCACCCTCGGTCATCCCCACTTTGCCGCGTGTCATACGGGTCGCGGCCATGATGCTCCCCCTTTGCTGGAGCGCCTTCAGCTGGAGCGCCACCCTGCCGGCGGATCTCAAGTGGGAGAGCAACGACACAGACCCCGTCTATGCCGATCCACAGGCCAAACGGGGCGGCACCTTCCGTGACTTCATGTCGAGCTTCCCGCTCACCTTGCGCAAGTACGGGCCCGACTCCAACGGCAGCTTCGCCGGTTACGTTCGTGAAACCAATCTGCCCCTGCTCGCCACCCATCCGGTGACCGGCAATCCCATCCCCATGCTGGCCAACCAGTGGGCCTTCGGCGCCGATCACAAGACCCTCTATTTTCGCCTCAACCCCAGGGCGCGCTGGTCGGACGGCCAACCCGTCACCGCCGATGACTGGCTCTTTACCCTCAAGATGATGCGCAGCAAGGAGATAAGCGACCCCTGGTACAACAACTACTACAGCACCCAGATAAGCGAGGTGACCAGGTTCGACGATCACACCCTCGCCATCACCAGCGGCACCGAGAAGAGCCGGGAGGATTTGCTGGAATCCCTGCCGTTCAGCCCGGAGCCGAGCCATGCCATCAAGCTCACGGCCAACTGGGTCAAGGAGTACAACTGGAAGGTGCTGCCGGTCACCGGTGCCTACCAGATTGGCGAGCTGAAGAAGGGCAAGTCGGTCACCTTCAACCGGGTCAAGGATTGGTGGGGTGACGGGGAGCGCTACTTCCAGCACCGCTTCAACCCGGACCGGATAGAGATCAAGGTGCTCAGGGATCAGAACATCGCCTGGCAGCACTTCCTGCGTGGCGATCTCGACAGCTTCCCGCTGGTCATGCCCAACTGGTGGCACGACAAGAGCAAGACAGCCGAATTCGAGAAGGGCTATATCGAGCGGCTCTGGTTCTACAACCAGACCCCGCAGTCCCCCATGGGGCTTTACCTCAACACAGCAGACCCGCTGCTCAAGGATCTCAATGTGCGGCTCGGCATCCAGTACGCCCTCGCCCTCGACAAGATGATCGCCACCCTGCTGCGGGGAGACTACCAGCGCCTCAACAGCTACGGCTCGGGCCAGGGGGCCTTCACCAACACCGACATCAAGGCACGCCCCTTCGATCCCAGGCTCGCACGGGACTACTTCGCCAAGGCGGGCTTCACCAAGACGGGGCCGGATGGCATCTTGCAAAACGACAGGGGCCAGCCCCTCTCCCTCAGCATCACCTACACCACGGCCGAGCATGCCCAGCGCCTGACCCTGCTGCGGGAAGAGGCGAAGAAGGCGGGTCTCAATCTGGAGCTGAACCTGATGGATGCCTCCGCCGGCTTCAAATCCATGCTGGAGAAGAAGCATCAGAGCGCCTGGATGGCCTGGAGCAGTGGCCGCTATCCCGCCTACTGGGAGCACTTCCACAAGGTCAACGCCAACAAGCCCCAGACCAATAACATCATGAACCTCGATGACGACGCCATCTCGGCCCTGGTGGAGCAATACGACAAGGCCTTCGACTTCGGCAAGAAGGCCGAGCTCTCACGGCAGATCCAGCAGCGGCTCTATGAGCTGGCCAGCTTCGTCCCTGCCTATCAGGTCCCCTATACCCGGGCAGGCGCCTGGCGCTGGATAAAACTGCCCAAGACGCCGGCAACGCCCCAGAGCGATCTGCTCTACTGGCCCCTGGATGGCGCCAACTCGGGCTACAGCTTCGGCGGCCTGCTCTGGATTGACGAGCAGCTGAAAGCGGAGACGAAAGCCGCCATCAAGCAGGGCAAGACCTTCCCTCCCGTCACTGTAATCGACACCCGCTATCAACAACCCTGAGCCGGCTCCACGCTCTGGCTCGGCGCAAACAAAAGACCCCGCACTGTGGCGGGGTCTTTTTTGTGGCAGCAGCGCCTGGACGGGACTTAGCCGCGCTTGGCCTGCTTTTGCGCGATGGCGTCGGCCACATCGGCCGGATCCAGCACTATGCCTTCCTGCTCCGGGGTCGGGAACACGGCCACGCAGAGTTCGTCCTGCTCCATGCCGTCGACCCAGCGATCCAGCCACACCTTGAGGGTGATGGACTGCGGCTTGCAATCTGCCCACTCGCCTTCGGCCCAGGCCTTAGCGTATTCCGGATGCGGCCAGACAGGGATACAGTCTTCGTCTTCGGTGGTCAGCATCATGACGCCGTGCTCGTCGGTCAGAACAAACAGCTCTTCGTGCTCGACCAGCTTGCTGATGAAGTGATCAAAGCGGTAGTCGGCGTTCAGTTGCAGCGCAGCATTGCGCTCGGTGTCGCTAAGTTCATAGCTCATTGGTCAAGTCTCCCATTCAATAAAGGGCGACATGTTCACATCTTGCTGGCGCCTTGTCCAGCAAGAGTGCTCAGTCGCTCCTGTTTCGGCTATCTCAGCCCAGCGCCGGGGTCACCAGGGTGATCTCCGCCGTCTCGCAGAAACGCTGGCGCAGCCAGTAGGCGGACTCCACCTCGACGAAACAGAGCTGATCCCGCCCGGCCTGCACACCTTGCATGATCTGCTCGAAGCGCGCCTGTTGCTGCTGCTGCCAGGCGGTCGCCAGCCTGGTGCCATGGGCTTCATCCACCACCTCGCGGCGCAGCTCGAACAGGTTATCGGTGATCGGGCTGTTGATCTTGCCTGGGCTGTGCCAGTACATCAGCAGGTTGTCCAGCATCTCTTCGTCGTAACTGGCCAGTGCATCCAACTCGGGAGTCTCCCCCTCGCCGCCGGTCCCGAAGTCGCACCACCCCGCCGCCAGAGGGGCCAGGGTCTGGGCCCCCTTGCCATGCTGGCGCAGGGCGGCGACATCCACCCCCTTGATGGAAGGCAGCCAGAGATCCCCCTGATGCTCATCGAGCAAGGGGAGCAACAAGGACGGAGCATAAACAGGAAAGCGGGGACCTAGGGTGTGCAGCAGAGATACCAGAGTGACAGTGATCATGAGACGCGCCTTGAGCTGGAAGACCTGGGTTCATACCTGGCCAGGGGGACAAAAGAGGGACCATTCTACCATGTTTAGCGGCACGCGGACTCTGCTCGTCCAGCCAGCCTGGGCGTGATGCTTCCGACCAAAAAAGCAGCGTTCGGGCACAGCCAGCCCAGACAAAGCCCAATACTTTGAGCCAGCGCCCACTAAAGTCAAACCGGGAATGCTAGTTTGCATACATCTTTAGCGTAAGGAGTGCATCCATGAGTGGGATCGACCAGGTTTCTGACGATTTTGTGAATGAGCTGAAAATACTGGCATGCTTTGATCCGGCGAACATGAGTCTGGGGATCAAGTTACGCAGCGACATGTCTGAAGAGCTGTGCCTGGCGGCGCAGCGCCTGCACAGCCAAGGCATGATCAGTGCCGTCGATGGCGGCTATCTGACCCCCTTCGGCATGACCATGCTGGAGCATCTTCAACACCTGCTGGTGGCACTCAAGCCGAATTGAGTTCCTGCGGCGCCCAGAGCGAGAAGTTGAGCAATTCCCAGCGCTTTCCCTGCCGCAGCAGACAAGCAAACAACAAAGGACCTTCGGGTCCTTTTACCTTGCCATCGATCAGCCACTCCCCCGCCCGCTTTGGGACAGGCTGTGCCTTGATCTCCTCGGGCTGCTCTGCCTTGCCCAAACGGACCTGCACGAATTGCTGGCACACGGTTACAGCCTCGCTGGCCGCGGGATCCGGCACGGGAGTATTGGCAAGCACCACGGTCAACAAAAGTGATGGGAGCATGATGATGGTCATTGGCAAAGGTGATTTATGAATATGCCATAAAACAAAAAGCCGTGGCACCAGAGGTACCACGGCTTTCTTAAATTCTGTAAGAATTACAGAGCAGTTACGTTCTCAGCCTGCGGGCCTTTCTGACCTTGGGTCACAGAGAACTGTACGCGCTGACCTTCAGCCAGGGTACGGAAACCGTTACCGCTGATAGCGCTGAAGTGAACGAAAACGTCCGGGCCGTTTTCTTGCTGGATGAAGCCAAAACCTTTGGTTTCGTTGAAAAACTTAACGGTACCGGTGATCATGTTAGACATATCTTTAACCTGTATTCAAAATAATTACTTATGCTTTTCAGCGGGTAAAGCTCAAAAACGGGATTAACTTATGAACAACAGGAAAAGATGCAAAACATCATATTCATTGACATAACTAACGCCCTTTCAAGCTGGTTTAGATTATACGTGCCTTTGTCGATTACGCAACCAAATTTGCACCCCGCCAGGAGCAGGGTGCAATCGCTTACGCCTCCGCCGCTTCCAGTGCCTGAACCAGGGCTTTGAGGAAGCGCGCAGCCTCCCCGCCGGTACAGGCTCTGTGGTCAAATGTCATCGACAAGGGCAGTGCCCGGACCGGCCGCGCTTCCCCATGGATGAAGACCACCTTCTCGAACAGCTTGCCCGCCCCTATGATGGCCACCTGGGGTGGCGTGACGATAGGGCTGGCATAACGGCCTGCGATGGCACCGAAGTTGGTCAGGGTGATGGTCGCCCCCTGCAACATCTCCCGCGGCACGGCGCGCGCCTTCACATCGGCGATCATCCTATCCAGTCCGTGCCGAATGTCCGCCCTCTCCCGCTCGGCCACGTTCTCCATGACCGGCACATAGAGCCCGTGTTTGGAGTCGACGGCGATGGCCACATTGACTTCCCTGAACAATCGCCTCGACAGAGTATCCCCGTCAAACCAGGCATTCATGGAGGGTTCGGCACGGCAGGCAACCCCGATGGCCTTGATGAGGCGCACAGTTACGTCCTCGTCTACCCGCCAGTGGCGCAAGTCCACCTCGTCGGTAATGCTGACTGGCACCACCGTCTGATGAGAGTGCTCCATCGCCTTTGCCATGGCTCGGCGCGACCCCTTGAGAAATTCGTTGCCGCTGCTTTGCAGCGCTTCGAAGGCGCTCTGCACGTCCTGCTCGGTCACCATGCCAGCACTGCCGGTACCCTTGAGCCTGTCGATGTCCAGCCCCAGCTTTTGCGCCAGCAGACGCACCGCCGGCATGGCCTGCACCAGGGTGCCACCGGGCGCCATGGCACCCACCACGAAGTGATCCTCGATGTGGTGCTGATGGGCGCTGACCTTGCCCACCACGGTGCCGTCATCCTCGCCGCCTTCGAACTCAACCAGGGGGGCACCGATGTGAAGAATATCCCCCTCGGCACCACACAACCTGGCGATCACCCCCGCCACCGGCGAGGGCACATCCACCAGCGCCTTGGCAGTTTCCACCGACAGCAGCACCTGATCGACACTCACGGTGTCGCCGGCGCTGACCTTCCATTCGACGATCTCGGCCTCGGCCAATCCTTCACCCAGATCCGGTAATTTGAAAAATTTCATGACCAGTTCTCCATCCGCGGGGACATCACCAAAGATTGACCGACTTCATGGCTCTTCCTTGCTCGGGCGCCTGGGCGCCAACAGTTGAGAGACGTCATAGCCACTTGTTCTCCATCAGTTGGTGAGCCGCATCCGCGATATCCTGCTCGGTGATGAGGTAATACTCCTCGTTGCGGTAGTAGGGGACGGCGGCATCCACCCCAGTGAGGCGCTTTGGCGGCGCCTTGAGGGAGGTCAACGCCTCCTCGGTGACCCGTGCCACGATTTCGGCACCGACCCCGAAGCTGCCGCACGCCTCGTGCACCACCAGCAGACGCCCTGTCTTGCGCACCGAGGCCAGGATGCTTTCCATGTCCAGCGGCTTGATGGTGGCAAGATCCAGCACCTCGCATTGGATATCCTGTTCCGCCAGCAAGGCGGCGGCTCGCATCACCTCCTGGATGCAGGCCCCCCACGCGACCACGGTGAGATCCCGTCCGGGTCGCAGGGTGAAACACACATCCAGCGGCAGGCCAACGCCGTCATCCACCACGTCCGACTTCATGGAGCGATAGATGCGGTCCGGCTCGAAGAACATCACGGGATCCGGGTCGCGAATGGCCGACAGCAACAGGCCATATGCCCGCCTCGGGCTGGAGGGGATGACCACCCGCAGGCCCGGAATATGGGCAAACAGCGCCTCCACACTCTCGCTGTGGTGCTCGGGCGAATGAATACCGGCACCGTAGGGGGAGCGGTAGACGATGGGGCAGGAGAGCCGGCCGCGGGTGCGGTTTCGCATGCGCGCCGCCTGGCAGATGATCTGCTCCATGCCGGGGAAGATGAAGCCCTGGAACTGGAATTCGGCAACGGGTTTGAGCCCCTGGGTCGCCATGCCGACCGCCACCCCGGCGATCAGTCCCTCTGCCAGCGGCGTGTCGATCACCCGCTTGAAGCCGAACTTGTCCCGCAGGCCCACGGTGGCGCGAAACACCCCACCGTTGACTCCCACATCTTCACCCAACACCACCACATTGGGGTCGTGCTCCATCTCATGGTGCAATGCCAGATTGACCGCTTCGAGCAGTGTCATGTCACTCATGGTGTGTCTCCCCGCCGCGCTGCTGCATGCCCTTGGCGATGATGCGCTGACGCTGGGCACGATACTCCCTCGGCAGCTCGGCAAACTGATAATCGAGCAGGGTTTCCGGCGCCTGCGCCGTTGTGCCTTCATAAACGGCCACCGCGCGTTCGACCTCGCGGGCCGCCTCGGCCAGCAATGCCTGCTCCTGCTGCTCGTCCCACCAGCCCTGCTCAAACATGAACTGGCGCAGCCGCTTGACCGGTTCCTTGGCCCAGGCAGCTTCCACTTCGGCCGCATCCCGATAGCGGGTCGCATCATCGGCCGTGGTGTGATCCCCCAGCCGATAGCTCACCGCCTCGATCAGGGTAGGCCCCTTGCCGCTGCGGGCCCGCTCGATGGCGGCGCGGGTCGCCTCATAGACGGCCACCACGTCGTTGCCATCGACCTGCAGGCTGCGCACTCCGGCCCCTATGCCTTTCTGGGCCAGGGTAGGCGCGCTCGACTGCAGCTTGCGTGGCACCGAGATGGCCCACTGGTTGTTGTTGATGATCATCACCATGGGCAGGTGCCAGACACCGGCGCAGTTGAGCCCTTCGAGAAAATCCCCCTTGGAGGTGCCGCCATCGCCTATGGTCACCACGGCGACCCTGGGCTGGTTGCGCAGCTTGAAGGCGGCCGCTATGCCAGCGGCATGAGTGATCTGGGTGGCGATGGGAACGCAGATGGGCAAGTCTTCCGACAACTCGCCATCGGCCTTGTAGAAGACACTGCCCCTTTCATCTCCGCCCCAATATTGCAGGTTCTGCTCCATGGGCACGCCCCGCACATAGAGGGTGGGCATGTCCCGGTAGTAGGGCACATAGACATCCTCCGGCCGCATGGCGAGACCGACCCCAATCCCCACCGCCTCTGCCCCCAGATGGGAGGGAAAGGTGCCGAGTTTGCCGGTTCGCTGCAGTGCTATCGCTTTCTTGTCGTAACTGCGCACCATCACCATGTTGCGGTAGAAGGTATGCAGCATCGCCTTGTCCAGCCAGGTCGGTAGTGTCGCGACCGGGCGCCCCTCCTCATCGAGGTAACGAAGGAAGGGGATGTCGACATGGGTCATAACTGGCTCCTTGCCGTTGTCAGCGTCACCACCATGAGGTGACCCTTAGAATGTAAATAATATGTTAAGCAAAGGGCAACGAGATTCAGTCAGGTAAGACCAGTAGAAACTTCTTTAATTTCAGAAAGAAGATGAGATTTTCGGCGAGCAGAAACGAAGAAGGGAGCCCTTTCGGGCTCCCTGTCGGAGCGGGTTCGGGATCACGCCCGTATTTGGCACGCCGCCAAGGGCGCTGGATTGGCGTGAAGAAATGGGCTCAGATCACTCCCACAAACGGGTCGGCACCACCAGCAGCATGGTCCGCTGGCCGATGGCCACGTTGGCGTTGGGGAAGACCACCGCTTCCCGCGGTTTCTCTACCCTGTATTGCCGATCTCCGTCTTCCGCCAGCACAAACCCCTGGGGAAATTCGGTGAAATTGTCCACGTCGCTGGCAAACAGGAAACGAAACTCGGCCGTTTGCTTGTTGATCACCCTATCGATGGCAAAAATAGTGAAGTCATCCGCCCGCCAGGGCTCTAGCATCACCTCATCCCGGGTCACCAGCTCCTGCAACGCCTGACGCACTTCGATGAAGCGGGTCATGTCGTTCTCGCCAAAGGGGCGCACCTTGCCGAGCTCCACCGTGAAGGCATGGGCGCCATGCTGGTGCGAGCTGTAATAGCTGAAGGTAGTGGTAGGACCGCTCGAGAGCAAAATGGTGCGCACCCCGCAAGCCCCGAGGAACTGCACCTGCTCCTTGCAGTGTGGCCGCTCGTGGGGGAAGGGATAGACGGCAAACTTCTCGTGGCGGGAGCCGCGAATGGCGGTGTGCAGATCGTAGTGATAACGGGGCCTGGCGGGGTCGGCAAAGAAGCGGCTCACATACTGCTCCAGACGCATGGCGCGAATGCGCTCCCTGTTGCACAGCCCCTCCCCCTTGCTGTGAGCGCCCGAGAAGAGCCGGTTCATGTTCTCTTCCACCTCTCGCACACCCTGGTTCATGGCGGCGGGGTTGCCAAAGAGGAACAGCACCCGGTGGCAGGCCTGGATCTCCCCGCTGAGCAGCCGGGTCAGCAACTGGTTGCAGATCTCGATGGGGGCGGTTTCGTTACCATGAATGCCGCAGGAGAGCACTATGTCCTTGCGCCCGCCAGGCGACGTCCCTGTGGGCTCCAGGCAGAGTACACCAGTGTCCCACACACTCACCCGGGTGCCGTTGGCCAGGTCGAAGGCAAAAGGATCGAGCTGCCACTCGTGGCGGCGGGTCAGAGCCAAAAAGTCATGCTGGGGAATCATCCATCTCACCCTCTTGTCTGGAATGCTATGGCCGGATTATACGCAAGGCAGCCGGGCTTAAAATCAATTTTTAAACAAATTCAAACAGTAAGGATACAAAGTTGGCGAGGGATGATGACAAATCATGCCGCAGGGGGCAAACAGAAGGAAAAACAGACAAGGGGGAAAACAGGAAGCGGCAACAGGGGAAAAATCAGGCCCGTCTGGGGGCGAAGAGCATCAGGCAGAGTAGTTCAGATCAGCAAGAAAACGAGGCATCCATGCCCGGCTGATCAACCACGCCAGAACGGCTTGGTGGTCTCTTGATAGCGGTCGGCTTCGTTCAGACCGATGTCCTTGAGCAGGTAGGCGGGCAGCTCGGAGAGCTGGCGACGACTGCGGCTGCGTTCCAGCCAGGTCAGGACGGTCATCTTGACGCGAGCAACCAGATTCGATTCGCTGGAATCCTGGTAACCGGCTTCGGTATAAGTCATGTTGGCCATGATATGGCTCCTCTCTCTAGTTCTGCGCAAGGCTCGGATTTGATGCGCAAAGCTTAGTCAGGGCGAGGAGGTGCCTCAATTGACGAATTTTGATACATGGGATTAGTAAAAGTAATGGCTAATCTCGCCATGGGGTGAAACACAAAGCGTTGATTTATATGTAAAATATTAACCAGACATTCCCTCCCTCTGCCCAACAGCATTTTCTCCTGCATCATCTGCTTCTAAGTATGCAGTTTCCCACGTTAGCTATGCAGAGCCCGAGTGCCAGGCAGGGCGTGGCTACCTCGGCCCAGGCGCCAATTGTTAATCATTAGATCACTTAAAGATCGTTATTTAACAGGATGATACAGACAGGCAACCCTCGGAAGGCGACCAGGGCTGCCGCCTCCGGACGGCGCTTGAAAGGCGGCACTTGGCGCCTTCCCGTCATACTGGTATGGTTATTTATACAGTACTTTAATCATGCCCCCTGATCGTCACTTTAGGGCGACGAATTGGGGGAACAGACAGGATATGCCGATGGACACCTTTACCCCCACCGCCGCCCTGCGTCAACAGATGGACGAACTGGAAGACGCCCTTGCCCGTCTCGCCAGACAGCTCGGCCAGCTCGAGTTGCTGGAGGCCCATGTCTATCTCCTGCCCGCCGTGCCGCAAGGGGAAGAGCACGATCCCATCGAGGCCATCGAAGTGGGCTATCTCTCGGGGGAGGAGGCGCTGGCCGCCACCCTGACCGCCTATCAGGATCACAGCGCCCGCCCCGGCTGCTCCACCAAGGCGACTCACCGGCTGCCTGGCTGGTTGCGCTTCCCCGCCGCCTGCGCCTCCCTGTTGCAGCCGCTGCTCGACGAGATCAACGGCCACAAGCTCGCCTTCAAGGCCCTGGTGCAGACCGCCGGCGGGCGGGACGAGAAGTTCGAACTGGTGCACGGCGCTCTACCCGGGGTCATCACCCTGCAGGTCTATCGCAAGCTCACTCTGCTCACCGGAGAGCTGCATTCCCTCGGCTTCACCTGGGCCGACAAGCAGAGCATCAGCCGCCTCAGCCGCGAGCAGGTGCTGGAAATGCTGGAGCGCAGCCGCCGCTATGTGCCGGCACTCTCCAGCAACGAGGAGTGGAGCAAGATGGTGGATCAGGAGGTGTATGACATCCGCCGCCTACCTGCGGATGTGCAGCTGCGGATCCGCCGGCCGGTCAAGACCCATCCCATGATCAACCTGCTCTGGCAGGACAGGGCGCCGCGCAAGCAGCAGCTCAAGGCGAGCCTGCCCCTGCTGCTTTGCTCGGATACCCAACCCGCCGTCACCCATCTGGGCCACTATCCGCCCAAGCTGCGCCAGGCGCGGCGGGATCGCAAGATTGGCGGCGAAGCCATCATAGAGCGGCTGCACCTCTACCGTTATCAGGGCTAGCGCCTCCTGGCCAGAGCCATGAGTCCCTGAAACAGAGAGGGGGATGGCCACCAGGACCATCCCCCTCTCGCACACAGGCAACCAGCACAGCTCCTAGCTCATCAGCAGGGCGCGCAAGCTCTCCACATCCAGGCCGCGCACCTCGGACTGGCCGCTCAAGAGGCCATCGGCCAGGGCCCGCTTCTCGTCGTGCAGCGCCACTATCTTCTCTTCCACCGTCTGCTCACACACCAGTCGATAGACGGTCACCGGCTGGGTCTGCCCCATGCGATGGGCCCGATCGCTCGCCTGATCCTCCACCGCCGGGTTCCACCAGGGATCCAGGTGCAACACGGTATCGGCCTGGGTCAGGTTGAGGCCTGTGCCCCCCGCCTTGAGGCTGATGAGGAACAGGGGAACCGGTTCATGACGAAAACGCAGTATGGACTCCTGGCGGGACTTGGCGGAGCAGCCCCCGTCCAGGTAGCAGTAGTCCCATTTTTTGAGCTCGATGCGGGCTCGCAACAGGCTCAGCAGATCGACGAACTGGCTGAACACCAGCACCCGGTGCCCGCCATCGATGGCTTCGTCCAGCAGCGCCATGGCCTCGTCCAGCTTGCTGCTGGTCTGGGACCACTCCGGCATCACCAGCTTGGGGGAGCAGCAGAGCCGCCGCAGGCGGGTCAGGCCGCTCAGCACGTGCATCAGGGCACGACCATCGGCGCTTTGCACCTGCTGCACCACCTCGCGCCGGGTCGCCTCATAGAGCTGACGCTCCTCGGGGGAGAGGCTGATGTGGTGGATGATCTCGGTCTTGTCCGGCAGCTCGGTCAGCACCTGCTGCTTGAGGCGTCGCAGGATGAAGGGGCTGATCACCGCCCGCAACAGCGCCATGTGCTGGGGATCCTTCACCGCCTTGCCGAAGCGGCGCTTGAACTCGCCGAGGCTGCCGAGCAGGCCCGGGTTGATGAAGGTGAACAGGCTCCACAGCTCCCCCAGGTGGTTCTCGATGGGGGTGCCGGAGAGGGCCAGGCGAAAATCCCCCTCGAGCTGGAACAGCAGCTTGGCCCGCTGGGTGCCGGCATTCTTGATCTGCTGCGCCTCGTCCAGCACCATGCTCGCCCAGCGGCGGGACTTCAGGGACTGGGCCAGGCTGCCGAGCATGCCGTAGTTGACCAGGATGATCTGGCCCGCCCTGGCCTCCTGGATCAGGGTCTCCCGCTCCGCAGGATTCTCGAACACCACCACTTCCAGCTCGGGGGCGAACCGCGTCACCTCCTCCTGCCAGTTGGTGACCACGGACTTGGGCACCACCACCAGGGCGGGGCCGAGGTGCTGGCGCATGCGCAGCACCATGAGCGCCTGCAGCGTCTTGCCAAGGCCCATGTCATCGGCGAGACAGGCACCGAAGCCATGGTGGGCCAGGGTCGCCATCCAGCGCACCCCCTCCTTCTGATAGTCCCGCAGCGCCGTCAAGAGCTCGGGGGCACACTCCACCTCCTGCTGCCACTCCTGTTGCAGGGAGTGCCAGGCATCATCCCCGGCCGTGGTCACCGCCGACAGCAAGCGGGCCAGAGGGTAGGCCAGCTTGTTGTTGATGCGCTGCTCGGTATCCAGCATGGCCCCCAGCATGGTGAGCCGCTCCACCAGCTTGTCGCTCAGCATCAGACTGGTCTTCTCGTCGAGCTGAACGATGCGCTGACCCGGAGTCAGCTGGCGCAGGATGAGGCGTAAATCGAGGATCTGGTGCTCGTCCAGCGCCAGCGCGCCCTCCACCTGGAACCAGTCCTGGCGACGCTCGATGCGCAGGCTCAGGGCCGCCTCGTCGAGGCTCTTGAGACGGGCGCTGTCCTGATGCCAGTGAACGACCACTCCGGCGTCCACCAGCTCGGGCAGCGCATTGACCAGGGTCAGTGCCTGCTCACCATCCAGCTTCCATTCGTTGCCCGGCAGGCCGATGGGCAACTGGTTGCGCAGCAACTGGGCCTCGGCCTTCTCGGCGGCCAGATCCCGTTGCCAGTAGTGATAGTCTCTGACCCCCTGGCGCACTATGGCCTCCCCCTTGCCGAGCGGTAACGGCGGCAACTCCCCCTCCCGGGTCACCAGCTGGACCACCAGCTGACCATCCTGCCAGTCCAGCTGGACCGAAGGCACTCCGGGCCAGGGGGTCAGCTCGGCATTGCCACTGAGTCCCTCGACCTGGCTGTGCCAGGGCTGCTCGGGAATGGCGTCCAGGGTACGTTGCAGCTCGGCGAGCCCGTCCGCCGGCAGCAGCGGGATGGATTCCAGCGCAGGGAGTCTGTCCAGCAGGGCCTGCGGGGTCAGGATGAGCTGCCACAGATCCTGGGCCAGGGGCACTATGTGCGCCCCTCGCGCCGCAGCGGCCGGGCTCAGGACTGCGCTCATGCCATGCTCGGTGGCGACCACCTGCAGCAAGGGGGCGCTGATGGCCAGTTGCAGCTTCTGCCCCTTGGCGTTGAACAGGCGAGGATGGCTGGCCAGGGGAGCCCAGGCGTCCCGCGGCAGCTTGCTCATGCCCCGTGGCAGGGTGCGCACCAGCGTCCAGTCCGCCTCGTCGAGCAGGGCGGCATACTGGGTGGAGAGCAGGGCAGGATCGACCCGGCGCCCGGCGGTCCACTCCCCCTTGGTGCTCTGCTTCTGGATCTTGCACTCGAGCTCAGGCCCTTCCGCATGAAGCAGCCACACCAGCCGCTCCTGCGCCTTGCGCACGCCGCTGGAGCGCCCCAGCCCCTGCAACCAGTTGAGCCAGCTGGCCGAGGCGGGGGTCTTGTCCTCATCCTCGGCGTCGCTGATCGCATCGAGAGCCGGAGCGGCACGCAGTTGCTGCAACGGGGGACGCTCGGCCCCCTCTCCCAGCAAGAGGCGCAGCAGATCCTGACAGAAAGCCATCAGGCGATGACGGGGCTCGGCCTCCAGCACGTGGGAGAGATCCCACTTGTGCAGTATGGCCACCTGGGGGCTCTGCTCGCCGTGGCGTGCGAGGGCGCAGAGATCCAGCCAGAGGTAGCCCCAGTGGAGCTCCTCCAGCGGCAGTTGCAGGGTATCGAACAGGCCTATCGCCTGACCGTGACGATCACCGGCCCACTGTCCCAGCAGATCCGAAAGCAGGGGGAAATGGTTGCCAAGGCTGCGCTGCCACTTCTTGCGTTGCTCGCTGGCGAGCACGGGATCGGCCTGCTGCAGCCAGCCAAGCCAAAGCAGGGTGCTGAACATCCTGGGCCAGGGCTCGTGCGCCGCCGGCGCCTGCCCCAACGCGGCAAGCAGCCGCTCCGCCAGAGGTTGTTCATCACTCTGCTCGGCCAACTGTTGCAGAGCTGGCCAGTGAGTGGTCACCTCGCCAGCCAGCGGGCCGCAGAGCCAGGCCCACTCGCTGGCCAGCGCCTCGAGGTGGCTTGCCAGCGCGGGGACGCAGGCCCTGGTCACGGGCGCCAGCGGCCAGCGCGCCTCAGGCTCGGCATCGAGCAGGGTCTGCAGGGCGAAATGTTCCAGTATCAGCTGTTGCCAGGCAGGGCTTGAGCCAGGCAGCAGGCGGTGGGCATCGGGCTGGTCGAGCAGGCTCAAGAGATCCGCGCTCTGGTAGTAGGCGGGGATCTGCCCCGCCTCCCCCAGGCAGAGTTCGCGCACCACCCCTTGTACCATCTCCTGACCGGTGACCGAGGGGACCCGTGTCCAGTCCGGCATGGGGCAGGCCCCTGATCGCACCGCCAGGATCAGGGTCAGGGTGCCCTCCGCAGTCAGACTCCACTGCTGCTCGGTGCGCAGCCGTATCAGCCCTTGCTGCTGCAACTGGTTAAGCCGGTCCGTCAGCGCCTGCCCGGGCGAGCGCTGCGCATACAGCGTGTCTTGCAAATAACGGGTACTGGCGGCGCGCTGCAGTTGCAGCTCGCTGAGCAGGGCATGGCAATCCGAAGAGAGGGTGAAGGCTGACATCAGAACTCGCGGGCAGGTGCAAAGGCGGAATTTTAACGGGAAAGCGGCGGCGGCTCGACCCTTAACCGCGAATTAGTACAAAAAAAGCGGTCAGGCTCATAAAAGCGGGGACAGGGGCCGGGCAGACCCTCTTCTGCGGGCGGCCAGCAGGGCATGAAAAAAGGCGCCGCAGCGCCTCTTGATGGGGTAAGCAAACTCGCCGGATTCAGCTTTCCAGGTGCGCCAGACGGGCTTCCAGGGCCTGCAACTGCGACTTGAGGCGCTCAACTTCCTCTTCCAGCTGGCTCAGGCGATCGGCGGCAGGAGAGGCATAGCTGCTGGCGGGAGCAGCCTCGGCCAGGGCGTCCAGATCGATTTCGCCACCAAACAGGTGGGCATAGCGGGATTCCCGCTTGCCCGGCTCCCGGGGCAACTTGACCACATAGGGTCCCCGCTCGACCAGCGCGGCCAGCACCGCATCCACCTCGGTCACATCGTCGAAGCTGCACAGCCGGTTGGTGCGCGAGCGCAGCTCACCCGGGGTCTGGGGGCCCCGCAGCAGGAGCTCGCAGATAATGCCGAGCTCCTGGGCGCTGAACTTCAGTTCACCAAACTCGGTGTTGCAGAAACGGTGCTGATAGCGGGGCACCCGGGCATTGAAGCCGGCGGTGTTGACCACCAGGCGGCGGCGGATCAGCTCGTCGATGACGGCGCGGATATCCAGCTCGGCGAGCTCGAGCACGGGTTCGCGATTGCTCTTCTGGTTGCAGGCATTGACCAGTGCATTGAGAGAGAGAGGGTACTGATCCGGCGTGCAGATCTCTTTCTCTATCAGACAGCCGATCACGCGAGCCTCTAATGGGCCTAGTACTATCTCCATTTCATACTCCCTTGCCAAACAAGACGTTAAGACGGTTATCTTAGCCAAGGCGATCTCGCCGTCCAGCACGGAACCGCATTTTTGCGAGCCGAGGAAACCCTTGATGAAACATCGTACAATCCGGCCGCGGCAAGGGGGCTCGCCCTGGCATCATACCGCCACCAGGCTGTGCCCCTAGACGGACTTGTCGACCCGGGTATCCGTTCCCGTCGTCAGGATGCGAACCTTGTCCCCCTTGTTGAACGTGAGCGCGGGATCCTGATCCTGCTTCACGTTGAGCAGTGTTCCCGCCTCGGTCTTGATCAACAGCTCGACCGTCTGCTTGCCCTGCACGCTCTGCTGGTTGCCCTGGCGGCGACGGGAGGCCTCGGCCCCCGCCACGGCCCCCACAGTGGTCGCGACTGTCTGGCCCGATCCACCGCCAAACTGGCTGCCGACGGCAGCCCCCAGAGCGGCGGCTCCTATGGTGCGCAGTGGCCGTGCTCCACCCTGCTGAGGCGTCGCCTCCTGGGTCAGGATGCGGCTCTCTTGCACTGTGCCATATTCCACCTGGGCGCTGGTGCCCGCGAGGGCCGGTGTGCCCATCAGGATTAGCAGGCTGGTAACCATGGATGCAATCTTCTTCACGATGTCGACTCCGATGACGACTGAGACTCGATGGCGCCAGCACCGCGCTTGCGCGGCCCGCCATCTCCATTCGGGAGACTACACCGCCAATCCTGACTGTGAGCTTGCCTGGGATGGAAATGATCACGGCCGCGAGGCGGCCGTGATGGAGTCAGGAACAGTGGTGCCCAGCCCGCTCATGAGGAGGGTTTGGGCTCCAGTGTCGCGGCGACCGACTTAGCCGCCGAGCCGGTGAGCAAGGGCTCACCAGGATAGAGCACCAACGCATCGGCCCGCAGACGGTCGGCCTCTTCGGCCCGCCCCAGCGCATTGAGGGCGATCACCATGTTGGCGTAGATGTTGGCCCTGGGGGTATGGCGCACGAACGCCTGCCCCCAGTCGAGGTAGGCTTCCAGCTCCGCCTTGTTGTTGGCCTGCAAACCCACCATCAGGCGCACCGCGTTGACGTCAAACTCCACCCGGGTCAACCAGGCCAGGGGATTGACGATGTCGAGCAGCAGCGCCGGCTGCTTGTACCCTCCCCGTTCATACTTGGTCACCACCCAGGCGGTATGCAGGGCCGTCAGCATAAAGGGCACGACGATGAGGAGGATGGCTATGGCCGCGAAGCGCAGCAGCAGCCAGGGACGACAGACATACTCCCGCCAGTTGGCATGGGCCTGCTCCTCCACCTCCGCATCCAGCACATGAATGAGCAGCAGCAGCGCCCACCACAGGGCAATGGCGTGGTAGAGGGGATACTCGGTCTGGGTGTGCAGCAGGATGGGCGTGATCAGGGCCAGCAGCGCCAGACCCTGCGACCAGCCGGCCTTGGTCAGTCGCCACAGCAGGGTACCGGCCATCAGCAGCATGCCGAGCATGGAGGCAAGCCCCCCTTCCACCGCCCAGTAGAGAAACTCGTTGTGGGGGTGATCCAGGTTATATTCGATCTGCACCATGGCGGGATTCTGCGCCTTGTCAGCCATGTAGTGCTGCAGGAAGACGGGCTCGAAACTGCCGTAACCCCAACCGGTCCAGGGCGCCTCGGCGATCAACTTGGCGGCATAGGGCCAGTAGATGGAACGCATGCCGCCGGACTGATAGATTTCCAGCCCCCGCTTGGCCCCCGCCATCCCGTATTGGGATGCCAGCCCCAGGGCGATGCCCAGCCCAACCAGCCCCAGTACCCGACCTAGTTGTCGCTGGCGATAGAGCTGCGGCGCAAGCAGGAGCAAGGCCAACAGCCCGCCAAGCTGCCCCACCCGCGACTGCAGCACCACCAACAGCAGGCTGGCTGCCAGGATCACGCCATAGCGCAGTCCCCGCAGCCAGCCGTTGGCCAGCCCCCGCAGCTCCAGCCAGATGGCGAGGGATACCCCGGTCGCCATAAAGCTGGCCATCACATTGGGTTGCTGAAAGATGCCGTAAGGGCGATTGGTCTGGGTGTCATAGCCGAGCCAGTTGCCCGGCGTCAGCAGGTAGTACTGCACCAGCCCGAGCAGTGCCTCTATGGCCACCGCCCCCAGCAGCAGATAGAGCAGCCTGTCACGCGCCTCGCGAGCCAGTTGCCACTGGTAGAGGCAGAACAAAAACAGCAGGCCGGTGAACAGCCCCAGCAGACGGGGAATGGCGTAATCCTTGAGCTCGAAACCGGGGTATGCCATGGGCAACAGCAGCAGCAATCCACCCAGCCATAATCCGGCCTGCAGTGACGAGAAGACCAGCTTCTGCTGCAGCGTGACCTGCCACAGCCCCACACCGATGACCAGACTGGCAAAGATCCAGCCCCAGGCATTGAATGGCAGATAGAGCCCGGCCCCTCCCGGGTTGTGCATGAAGAAATGCATGCCCAGCAGCCAATAGAGCACACTGACCATCCCAAAGGCCTTTATTGTTACCTTCATCTTCCCTGACCCCCACGCACTCAGATTCATAGCACCATCACCAGCATCCCAAGAAGCAAAAAGGGGGCTGAGCCCCCTTTGATTCACTTAGCAACGATTATGCCTGTTCTGGCCTGCGAAAGGCATGCCGCACCAAGACAATACCAACCCCCAGAATGCCACCGAGCAAGGTGGCCAGCACCACAATCAGGGGACGCTTGGGTTTGTCACGGCTCATCGGTTCGTCGGGAGAATCCAGATAGGAAAATGGACGGAAGCTTATCCCTTCCAGAGAGACCTGTTTCAAGCGTGCCATTTGCACTTTCAGCCTTGGCAACTCGGGCTTGTAGAGCTCTACATCAAGGGATTTGAGTAAGGCTAGCCTTTCGTCCAGCCCCTTGGCCCCTAGCGAGATTGAGAAACGTTCCCGGCTGTTGTAGTTTTCCAGCGGTGCACTGACGCCCGCGGCCTTAGCAATGCTGTTGGCCAATTCGGTCTCCGAAATATCCTGTCGCAACGCTCGCTTGGCATCTTCCTGCATCAAAAGATAACGGGTAGAGATTCCTTCCAGCTGGAGGTTGCGCTCTTCACTGAGTCGATGGACCATCCGCTGTTGCTGCAACTTGATGATGTAGTCGATATAGCCCTCCAGCATCGCCAGAGAGTCCTCGGCGGTGGGAGCTGAGAAGCTGATCTCGATGCCCGGCACCTCCCCTTTCTTGTCCACAGGCGCTGCCGACACGAGCTTGGCCCAGTCACGCAACCAGCGCCGGCGGGCCTTATCATCCAGCTCCAGCGCTTTCGCATGCTCGGCAAATAAGGGGCTGGCCTTCAGGTAGTCTCGGCGATTTTCGTAGGCGTTGAACTCCTGAACAAACTCCTGATAAAGACTCTTACCGCTGGGAAAACCCTTGAGCCCCAAGACCTCTGCCTGTACCACAATCTTTCGCATTGGCAACAGATCTTCCGGCTTGGGAACCGTGATCACAGCCTTGCTGGACCACTGCTCGGAGGCGGTCAATGCATAGCCAACCCCAACAACAGCAAATAGCACTGTGACGATAAGGATCAGCACCTTCTGCCGCCACAGTACTAGCGCTAGTTCGCGCAGATCAATCTCATCACCCGTTGAGGCCTGCCAACCCTGCGGCAACTTATTATCTGAATTATCGAGTACCTGTTTGTTCATACGAAGCTCTAAAGATGAGGTTTTTTCCAAAAAGGGGCGTTACGGTCTTTGTCAGACAAAATTAATGGCACATTTTCTATCAAGGGCCACTCAATAGCCAGCGTCGGATCTGACCAGTTGAGAGTCCCCTCGAACTGGGGTGCATAATAGTCAGTACATTTGTACAACACATGGGCCCATTCGCTCTGCACATAAAAACCATGAGCAAACCCTGGGGGAATCCACAGTGATGTGGCCTCCTCTGCCGAGAGTTGCAGCCCAACCCATTGGCCGCAAGTTGGGCTGCCAGCTCGAATATCGACCGCCACATCGAAGATGGTACCGACCATCACTTGTATCAACTTGCCCTGAGGCTTCTCTCTCTGATAATGCAGCCCTCGCAGTGTCCCCTGCCGGGAGCGACTCAAATTGTCCTGAACGAAGCAAAAGTCACCGCATCGCCGGGTAAAGATCCCGTGGCGAAACAGCTCCATAAAGTCGCCCCGCTCGTCTTGATGACGCTGGTGGCGGATCAGGAGCACATCCGGAATCTTCAATGAAATAAAGTGCATAGGTGTTTTCTTTGGTGTGTTGGTCAAGGATGCATCACTGAATAGAGAATATTATCAATCCCAATCAGGATGCGTCTTGCCAAAAGGCTCTTGCAGCAGACGCAACAGATAGGCGCCATAGCCGCTCTTTGCAAGGGGAAGCGCCAGCGCCTCAAGCTCTTCATCGGATACCCAGCCACGGCGCCAGGCGATCTCCTCCAGAGCCGCCACCTTGAGTCCCTGGCGTTTTTCCAGGGTCTGGATGAAGCTACTAGCCTCCTGCAGGCTGTCGTGGGTGCCTGTGTCGAGCCAGGCCGAACCTCGCCCCATGAAACAAACCTCAAGGCACTTTTGCGCCAGATAGTGCAGATTGACGTCGGTGATCTCAAGCTCTCCCCGCGCCGAAGGACGCAAGCTTCGTGCGATCTCGCTCGCTTGAGCATCGTAAAAATAGATGCCCGTCACCGCATACTGACTCGCCGGAGAGGCGGGTTTCTCGACGATAGTATCTACCTGCCCCTTCGCATCAAACCCCAGCACACCATAGCGCTCGGGATCCTGCACATGATAGGCAAACAGGGTAGCCCCTCGCACCTTGGAGCAGGCACGCTGCAACTGGCGAGGCAGCTCGGTGCCATAGAAGATATTGTCCCCCAGGATGAGACAACAGGGGTTGCCCGCCAAGAAAGGCTCGGCGATAAGCAAAGATTGCGCCAGTCCATTGGGTTCCTCCTGCACCGCATAACTCAGGTGCATGCCCCACTGGCTGCCATCGCCTAGCAACAGCTCGAAACGGGGCAGGTCTAGCGGGGTGCTGATGATCAGAATGTCACGAATCCCCGCCTGCATCAGGGTAGAGAGCGGGTAATAGATCATGGGTTTGTCGTAAACGGGCAGCAGTTGCTTGCTGATGACCAGGGTCGCCGGGTAGAGCCGGGTAGCCGAACCACCGGCCAATATGATGCCTTTACGCGATTCGATTGATGAAGAGATCAGCAATATAGATTCCTTTTAAAGCCGCTAATAAAGCCTCTCAACGAGGCGCAAACCAGCGTCAGTAACGCTAGATGGATATCAAGTCATCGTTCAAAACGAATTCACAGCTTGCCAAAGCCTGCTAACCACCCATGAGTTCACTCTACTATCCAGCGATGGCGACCCAATCGCTCGTTGCTTTCACCGCGTCTGGCAATGCGAGACTTGATACCCCGCCGCATCAGATAGGCGCGGTAGTGGCGAAAATCATAACCCTTGTCTGCATGCAGCTTATCTGGTAGACACCCGGGGGCACCTCCTGAATGACCTCAGTTTGAGGCTCTTGAGGTGTCTGGAAAGTAGGTCGATTCACAATCACCAGTGCAGATGGCTGGCTCGTGTGAAACACTTTATGGACAACGTGTCACCTTTCCCGGGGAATGGTTATGGTGCCGCCAAGGTGTAGCGCTATTCGGATCAGCTATTTAGTTTTGTTAACGGCTCTTAATCACTTGATGAGTTGCCAAAGTGTCTCCCTCACTCCATTTCGCCAATCCGGTAGGTCTATGCCAAAGGCAGCACGACACTTTGCCGTATCAAGACGGGAGTTAAGCGGCCTGCGAGCTGCGACAGGATAGACATTACTCTGCACAGGTTTTAGTTCGCTCAACTTGAATTCACTTCCTAACCTCCTAGCCTCAGCAAAGATAAAGCGGGCATAGTCAAACCAGCTTACCTCCCCATCGGCCGTCACATGATAGAGCCCACATAATGCAGGATTGGCCAGAGTCTGCTGGATCGCCTCCAGAGTCACCTTGGCCAGCATGGTGGCCGAGGTAGGGGCCCCTATCTGATCGCAAACCACAAAGAGAGACTCCCGTTCCTGCCCCAAGCACAACATGGTTTTAATAAAATTCTGACGCCACGGGCTATGCAACCAACTAGTGCGCAGGATCAAATGATGGCAACCGCTGGTCAGAATAGCCCGCTCCCCCTGCAACTTGCTCAGACCATAAACATTCAAAGGCGCAGGCTTATCTTCCTCCCGCCAAGGTCTGTCACCACTGCCATCAAAGACATAATCGGTGGAAAAATGCACCAACAAAGCCCCTGCTCGTGTTGCTGCATCGGCCAAAACCGCCACCGCCTGCTGATTGATGCTGTTAGCAACGTCGGGCTCAGTTTCAGCCCGATCGACTTGGGTATAGGCGGTGGCATTGATGATCACCGCAGGGCGTAACCTCGTAACCAAATCAGTCAATGTCTCGGGATGCTGTAGCACTACATCCGCCCGCTCAGGCAGTAATAAGACCCTCTTATCGATCAACTGGCATAATGCCTGTCCAAGCTGACCATTCCCACCCAATAGCAGGAGAAGCGGCGGGTTCGATGAAAAGGAAGAATATTGCTCAATTAGGCTCATTGAGTGTCTTAGGTCGTATCCAGGCGAGAACACGCCATATATTGTTAAGCAGTTGATAATATAGAAAAAAGACCAGAATAAAAAGCAGCAGACTAATCCATTCTGGCACAGATCTATATTCAAGGCTTATCCCTACAGCCGCCAACAAAGAGGCAATGCTGCAAATCACGACCAGAGCCTGATGTGATGAGAGTCCGGCCCGCAGGCAGATATGATGTAAATGCTCGCGGTCAGGCTTAAATGGCGAGACTCCTTTGCGTATACGCCGAACCATAGTGCAAGTCATATCCATCAGTGGGATCGCAATCAGCCAAAGCGCGGTAACAGGGGTCATTTGTGCTTTGGGTCCTTGAGTACCCTGCAACAACACCCAAATTACGGTAAAACCGATCAGCATGCTGCCCGCATCCCCCATAAAGACCTTTTTACGAACGCCAAAAGGAAAGCCTAAGTTCAGACAAATATAGGGGATCACAACGATCATCATCAACAGGCAAAAACGAGCCAACAGCAGTTGACCATCAACATAGCTGATATAAGCGAGCGCCCCAAAGGTAACGATGGTAAGTCCACCCAATAGTCCATCAATGCCATCCACCATATTGAAAGCATTAATCGCGCCAAGAACAGCAAAAATGGTTATGATATAACCAAGTGGCCCTAAATCTATTTCATAGCTGAAAATAATATGACCAAGACTTTTCAACGAAAGTCCTGCTGCAAAAATCATTGCACAAGAAATAAGGATTTGCACAACCAACCGGATCCTATAATCGACATCATATTTGTCGTCAAACGCTCCCATCAAAACCAGGACAGAGGCACAAAGTACATAAACTTCCGAATGGATAAGAAGGTCTGGCTTAAACCACAGCGCTAACATAAGTGTAAAATATATAGAAATCCCCCCCACCAAAGGAACAAGCCCCTGATGTAATTTACGTTCATTAGGACGATCCACTAGATTTATTTTCTTTGCCAATTTCCTGAAACAGAAAAGAATAACAAAAGAAACAAGAAAGAATAGAATATACTCCATCCCAAACTCCGTAAATATAAATTTATAGTTATAAATTTTAGCCCTATGAACATATGGGCTTCGAATATTTTAAGGTCATCATTACTTATCTAGCTTGGTCATAACTCGACTACCATCCTCCTTTCCATACTATCTTTGCATACTGTGGGTCAAAAGGCCCCTCTTTAACTTCTAGTAATAGCGCCCTCTCTGATAGACACTCAACGCTATGAATATCTCTAGGAAAGAACTGAACCAGAGGTAAGGGATCATCCTCACTTATAATCAAATCGCGTGAGACTTCCCCTGTAATTGAATATAAGCAAACACGTATTTTGCCACGCAAAAGAATAAACATTTCCCATTGATGGGGTAGTTCATGATAATGAGGCTCAACATAACTACCTTTTAGCATAGCAATTATCAGCCTCTGCACTTTTTCTGAATGGTTAGCATGCAGCATAAAATGACTGCGCAACCGTTCTGATGATGATGCATCATCGTATAGCTGATTTAATAACACAGGTTCTAAAATTTTCATCGAAAAACCTTAGACTAAAAATTATCTTTTTTAAATTCTTTTAAAATAACTTCAGCAGCTGTTGACACCGAGAACTCCCGATGCAACAACTCATTCGCTTGTCGGCCTAATCTCTGACGAAAACTATCATCTTTTAACAAAGATTCAGCTGCCTCATACAAGCCTACATCATCACCATTGACTCTAATAATGCCAGCTCTATTAGTATTTATAAGCTCCATCAAGTCATTCCCCTGATTAACACTGCCAAGAATAGGAATATTTTGCACCATATAACCAAGCAACTTACCGGGGAAATTGTGGCTAGTATGGTCAGCGGATAATGAAAACAACCCAACATCTATCTCGGCAAGCATAAGCTTGAATTCGTGTTGGTTGACCGATGATAGGTAAGTAAAGTTACTTAGGTTCCACTCCCTAGACAATTGATTTATTAGTGCGACTTCATCACCTTGACCAACATACAAAAAATGTGCTTGTGGATGGTTGCTCATCGCCTTTGTCAAACGCATCAGATTGGCCATATCCTGCGCATGGCCAATATTTCCACCATAGAAAAATATCACTTTATCTTGCAGCTTCAGGCGCTGACGAAGGGGCACATAATCTGTAGGAAATTGCGTGACAGGTGCAAGTGCGGCCCAATTTCGCAGCACTTCGGTAGGGTAATGATTACCCTCTTCTTTAAACACCTTGATATTGTTCTCTGACATCAGGCCAATCATCTTGGCCTGCCGATAACTCAGGTGTTCAAAAAATCGAAAATATCGAGTAATTAAAGACCGTTCACCAATCATGCCAGCATCAATAGCCCAACGGGGGAACAAATCACGTAGTACCAAATAGGCCGGACATTGGCAGCGCTGGCACAGCCAGCGCACTACCCCCCCCCAAAAAATAGAGGGGGAATAATAAATGACACCATCAAAAGTATCTTTTTCGATTTTTTCTCTAACCGCCCACCAAGTACGTAAAAACAACATGCTTTCATTAATAGCGCGTTTTATTTTTCCTATATTTTTAATTTCGCCGCTTTTAAAGCGCCAGACTTTTATTCCATCCAGCTCACCACATACGAGTGTATCAGTTTGGTTGCATTCGGGTGTAATCACAATGACATAGTGACCTTGCTGCTGCAAACACACCGCCAACTCGTGAAACATTTTTGCCCCAACACGTGTACTGTCTGGTAAATAATCATCAATCAACAAGGCTAGCCGCATTAATATTGCTTCCAAACAACTCGCATCACATAATCACGATAACTGTGTACAATGCGTACAACCTTGTCGGACACATTCGGCATACTGTAGTCATACACAGGTCGCAGTAACCGTTTATCACCAGCAGGTTGGGAATTCAATACGTGTAAGGCTTGGAATACTCGTTCAACCTCTAACCCTACCATCATGACTGAGGCTTCTTCAAACGCTTCTGGCCGCTCATGAGCTTCACGGATATTCAGTGCAGGGAAGTTCATAATGGAAGACTCTTCACTAATAGTACCGCTGTCAGAAAGTACTGCCTTGGCAGATTTTTGCAACTTGTTATAATCATGAAAACCCAGAGGCTTAAGCAACTGCACTAAAGGATTAAATTTAAGCCCTTGCTCCTCGATACGCTTACGAGTACGTGGATGGGTTGAAACAATCACGGGGTAACCATATTTTTCAGCCAAGCCATTCAACACCTGACCTAATTTCATAAGATTTTTCGGTGAGTCGACATTTTCTTCACGGTGAGCGCTGATAACAAAGAACTTACCAGCATCCAATTGCAAGCGAGTCAACACGTCAGAGCCATCGATCTGCGGCATATAGTAATGCAGCACTTCACACATCGGGCTACCGGTTTTTATCACACGGTCGGCGGGAATACCTTCGGCCAACAGATAATCACGAGCAATACTGCTGTAGGTTAAATTAATATCGGCGGTGTGATCAACGATACGGCGATTGATCTCTTCTGGCACACGCATATCAAAGCAGCGGTTACCCGCTTCCATATGGAAGGTGGGAATTTTACGGCGCTTGGCCGCGATCACGGCCATACAACTATTGGTATCGCCCAGCACTAACATGGCATCGGGGTTAACCTCAGCCAAGACTTGGTCAGTAGCAATGATCACTTTACCAATAGTCTCGGCACCAGTGCTACCAGCTGCATTTAAAAAATAATCCGGTTTGCGCACACCCAAGTCATCAAAAAACACTTGGTTTAATTCAAAATCATAATTTTGACCAGTATGAACCAGCGTATGCTCACAGTGTTCATCCAATCCAGAAATGACCCGAGACAAACGGATAATTTCGGGGCGTGTACCAACTACCGTCATTACTTTCATTTTTTTGTTCATAGTCAAAAAACTCATGCTAATGGGTTAGCGATAGTGTCTGGTCTGCTGCGATCAAATATTTCATTGGCCCACAGCATCACAATCAATTCTTCATCGCCAATATTAGTAATGTCATGTGCCCAACCGGGCACCGTTTCAATAATCTTATGTTCACAGGCATCCACGGTAATTGTATATTCCTCACCGGTAATGATCTGTTTAAAACGATAGCTGGCCCGCCCTTTAATTACTAAAAATTTTTCATTCTTGCTATGATGATAATGACCACCACGGGTAACCCCTGGGTAAGCAGTAAAAAAAGAAAATTGCCCAGCAGACGGGGTTTTTAGCATCTCGACAAAACTGCCACGCGCATCGGTATAACCTGGCACCGTATAAGCAAAATCAGTGGGCGAAAAATAACTTAAATAAGTGGAATAAAGGGCACGCATGAGCCCTGTTCCCACCTCTTCGGTGATCAAGTTAACCCGACTTTGTTTAAACTTCTGCAAAGCCTCAGCCACCGCACCCACAGTAGTATGGTAAACCGGTGCCACCTGTTGATAACCACCCGGTTGCGCTGCGCCGAGCAAGTTAATAAAGCTAGCGCACACATCATCGATATACACCAAAGACAAAGGCGCATTGGCGTCGTGAATAGTGATGGGTAAATCATGCACAGTATTATGGCAAAAAGTCGCTACCGCCGAGTTGTAATTCGGGCGGCACCACTTACCAAACACATTGGCCAGACGATACACATACGCAGCGCTGCCGGTTTTCTGCATATAATCAAAGGCCAGCTGCTCGGCTGCGGCCTTACTCTTGCCATAGGCATTATCGCGCTCGGCCTGAATAGACGAGGTTAATACCAGCGGAATTTGACGACCAGTCGCACAGAGCAGCGCAACCAGCTGCTCGGTTAAATCCGTATTACCTTGGGTAAATTCAATTTCATTTCTAGGCCGGTTAACACCGGCCAAATGAAACACAAAATTGGTGCTGGCCACCATATTGGCCAAGTCAACATCGCTGTGTTCATGCTCAAAACACGTCACATGATGAAAGCCTTGCTCGTTTAATCGCACCCGCAAGTTTTTGCCAATAAAGCCATTGGCCCCTGTGACAAGAATATTCATTTATACGCCCTCGGGCACGACCAAACTACCGGCCTCTATTTCGGCGATAAAATCGAGCTTATGCAGCAATTTGACCATTCCCGCCACATCTAAACGCTCAGTATTGTGAGAATTATAATCTTCAATTATCGACAAATCTTTTTCACCTTCCTCGTGGAATTTGGCGTAATTCAGATCACGATTATCGGATGGAATACGGTAATAATTGCCTTGATCCTGGGCAACGAACATCTCTTCACGGCTACACAAGGCTTCATAGAGTTTTTCACCATGACGGGTGCCAATGACATTCACTTGATGATCGGGTTTACGAGTAATGTGCAGCAGTGCCTTGACTAACACGTCGATAGTGGCCGCCGGGGCTTTCTGCACAAAAATATCGCCGTTAGTGCCATGTTCGAAGGCATGCAATACTAGATCGACCGCGTCATTCAGTGTCATCATAAAGCGGGTCATATTGGGGTCCGTGACGGTGATAGCCTGATCGTTGATGACTTGGCGCAAGAACAACGGGATCACTGAGCCGCGCGAGGCCATCACATTACCATAACGGGTGGCACTGATCACCGTTTTGGCCGGATCAACATTTCGCGATTTAGCCACAATCACCTTTTCCATCATTGCCTTGGAAATGCCCATGGCATTGATCGGGTACACTGCTTTGTCGGTGCTTAAACAAACAATACGTTTAACTTCGTTTTGAATCGCGGCTTCCAGCACATTTTCAGTTCCTAGCACGTTGGTTTTTACCGCTTCCAACGGATAAAACTCGCACGATGGCACCTGTTTCAGTGCCGCAGCGTGGTAGACATAATCTACTCCACGGGTAGCATTTAAGATGCTCTGATAATCACGCACATCGCCAATATAAAACTTCAATTTAGCATTATGATATTTTTTGCGCATATCATCTTGTTTTTTCTCATCACGGGAAAATATGCGAATTTCTTTAATCTCGGTATTTAAAAAACGGCGCAGCACGGCATTGCCAAAAGAACCTGTGCCACCGGTGATCAAAAGCACTTTATTGTTAAACATACAAACCTCAACCCGATTAAACTTTAGATAAAATCAAAAAAACCTTTCCAAGTTGCGCACTGTGAAAATGACAATGGCGTAAATTTTAATACAGTTTTCAGTCGCATAACTGATGCCATTTCATCTGCCCACTTTGTTGCATCTTGATAATCCAAGAAGCTCGCCCCTTGGTAACCTGTCAATACATCTCTGGAATAAGGTAAATCCGCACAAATAATTTTTTTACCTAACACCCCCGCCTCGGCAAGTGGTAAGCCAAAGGTTTCTATGTAGCTTGGAAACAATACTGCATCGGCTGAAATATAATACTCAATCACTTGCTCATAGGGCATAACCCCTAAATAGGAAACATTGTCACTCAGCCCTAACTGCTGCACTTTTTCATCAAATACGGGGTAATCACCAACGGTTAATGTTACAGCAAAAATAGGTTTCTTTTTTAACTGTCTTGTTTTAAGTAACGCTAATGCATCAAGAATTAAGACGTGGTTTTTATAAAACAGCGATGAAGCTGGGTAAAAAAAATGAATTTGCTCAGCGGCTGGTCTTTGTACTTGTTCAGTGCTATTGGGCAGATATTCATCTGGCAACTTGATATCCGGTGTAAATACCGAAATATTGTTTTCTGCCACACCACTTTGCACCAGAGCAGCCTTCATCCACTGTGTTTGCACCACAAACCGCGTAGCTTTGGTTATAAATAAGATAATAAAAAACTTATAGAACCATTTATATAAAAAGTATTTCACTGTCTCTTTGTTGAAAACATATTTTATAGTTGTAAAAGGAAGAGGCTGGTGTAAGTAAATTAATTGTTGGCAATCAACATTCACTGAGGTGTTTTGCAATGAAATACACAACTCACACTCGATATTGTGTTGCTTGATATAGCGCCTCAAACCAATACTATCCCACCAAATCCGTTTCAACCAAGACGTGGTATCCACTTCAATATAGGTAATATTGGCATGCGTATCGAGTGCCACCCCAACGGGCGAAAAGATAATATACTTTTTATCCGTTAATGCCGCATGTGCGATAAATTGTCGGAGGATAGTTAGTGCACCACCGGAGGATAAAGCCGTGGCGCTAACTAAAAATACACAACTCATTATAATACTCACCCATATATTTATAATTGTGGTATTTAGTGGAACTCATAAAACATTAAATAAAAAATTACTATAATGAGAGTAGTCTTTTATTACTGCCTCTTCATTCAAAAATTTAATTAACTGAGCAAATGAAAATATAGATAAAATACAAAAAACAAAAAAACGAGATGGTCCCGCTCTAAACTGTAAAAGAAATAATATAAAAACAACCACTTCAACAACTTTAAAATATGATGTTAAACGCGCAGCCAGAATGGGTACTGAATTGAAAGCGATAAAAAAACAAAGACCACAAAAATAAATAAAAACAAACAAACCAGCCAAATCATTCTTAACTCTATTATTAAATACTTCGTAAATAACAAAAAAAACTAATAATTTCAAAAATAGACCAGGCGTTAATCCTACAGGTTCAAAATTTTGAGTGTAGACAGCATATTTATCACCAAAACCAACTAATACTGCACTTATTTCAGAAGAAAATAGATTTGTCAAATTCATTAATAAAAAAGAGCAAGACAACATTAAAAGAACATTTACGCGAGATAAGCTTATAACGTTAAATAACAAAACCAAGCCAACAATAGCTAATGCACTGATATGAGATAAAGTTGCCAAAAATGAAAACAGCACAAATAAACTTGTTTTTTTAGTGGCATTGAAATATATAGCACCAAGTACGAATGATGCAGCAATTGATTGCCTAATAACACCCATTTCCAACATCAAAAAACTAGACGTAAAATAAAAAAAAAGAACTATATACTGCAGTTTGTAATCAATGATTTTATTAAAAAAATAAACTTTAATTAAAAATGAAATACCAGCAACAAAAAACAGATGAAATGTATAAGAACCCGTCAACCTAGTAATAAATTGTATTGCGTTATAGAGTGGTTCAACTGGTGTATCATTATACCCATAAAAAATATTTTTATAAGAAAAAAAATCAAAACCAACATTCTCACGCAGACCCGCAAAAATCAATAAAAAAAGCACAGTAAAAAAATATAAAATGAAAGAACTAACATTAAATTTATAATTACAATGGAAATTTGAGCGTAATGAAAAACTTAACAGCGCTCCTGCCACAAATAAATAAGAGATCACGGTTTACCTCTGAATAAATCAATCCAATCAACCATTATTCTATCTATTCTATATGCCTCAACTACACCTAGTGTATTCAAACTCATATCATTAAATAGTTCAGCACCCATTTCTGCAACATCAAGCATTCTAGAAACAAATTGATGTTTATTACGCTTTGAGATTAAAAAACCATTATGTCCATTGTGTATAAGTTCGGATGGCCCACTATCACAATCAAATGCGATGCATGGTGTACCAAACGACAATGCCTCCAATAACACCATTGGCATACCCTCATAATATGAAGTCATAAGTAATCCTGTTGCCATTTGGTATATAGGTGCTAAGTTACTAACTGCATCATGTATTCTGACATGTTCTTGAAGGCCTAGTTTCTCAATTTTATGTAATAGAAAACTCTTTAATTCACCATCACCATAAATATCCACTGACCATTGTCTTGATTTATATTTACCTTTAAAAAGGTAGCATATTTCAACCAAGTCATTGAATCCCTTCTGATTATCTAATCGTCCAATTGCGATAAAGCGAATAACCATATGGTCACTCAAAAAAGAGGTTGAAAATTGATCATTAGATATAAATGGCACAGGATTACTAATTGTTCTTGTTTTGGTAAATGGTAGACATCGTCGCCATCTTAAATTATCTTTTGATGTAAGCGAAACGACAACATCTGAAAAATTCAATAAAAATATATAACGCAACAGCTTCAAAAAGCCATATATGCGATACGACATTCCTCTGCCAGCCGCTATCTCTCTCAAGATAGAAAAATAAAAACAAAAATGTATTTCAACAATCTTTTTAATATGAGAAGACAGGGTGGGTAATATGCTTATTTCTTTACCTCCAGTAGAAATGAACACATCAGGTTTTTTTTTATTTATATAGTCTCTCAACGAATCCAACCGGTCAACACAAAATGATTTTATTACTATAGATTCATGTAATTTGAAAAAGCTTTGTTCTGAACCATTGAGTGTTACTATTGTTATTTTACCACCATAAAATTCAGCCAAATAATTAGCTTTAGTAGTAATCACTCGTTCCATTCCACCCGAATTTTTCAAACCATGTATACAATAGATTATGTTCATTCCAACCCTTCGATTAAATTTTTTACTTAATTAATAATCTCATTAAGCTTTTTATCGACTATTGAATCACACAAAAATCGCAATATAAAATAACTTGTACATTCATATCTCCCTTAACATTTTAATGTACCCATCTCTATTATAGTAGTTGGCAAAAACGTTTTTCCTTGCTGATGCAAAAGATAATTCATTTATTTTAATCCTATAATCAGCAATAATGAGATCTGCAATCTGCTCATCAGCATCGTGTAAACTCACATAAACACAAAGGTTTTTGTCAATTTTTTCTTTGAAATCAAAAATCACATCTGTCAATATCGGCCTGGTTCCAACAGACAAATAAGTATTAATTTTAGTTGGTGTAGCAACATTATTTACAATGTGGTCTTCTCTAATTAAAAAACCATATTTACTTTTACTTATTTCTTTATCTACGTCCTTCAACTCAACCCTTTTAATATTTGTATTTTTCAAACTGTATTTTTTGATCAACTCTTCAGCATCATGAACACTGAATGTATAGAATTCCAAGGTTGCTATAGGTTCTTTTTTTTGAACAGCACTAAAAATAGAAAGCATCCGTTCTATGCATTGCCACTTGTGCAGGCTACCAGCATAAACAAAACTAAATCCTCGATCTTGATTAGCGATACTATGATCGATTCCTTTATTAAAACATGGGATTACCACCCCACCTAATCTCTTATATTTATATTTATTAACATAATGTTGATGCATCGCCTTTGAAACAAAAACATTAAGGAATGAAAAGCAAAGACAAATAAATTCAAAGCATGACCAGTAAATAAATTTTATTTTACTATTATTTAAAAACATCAATCCTTCTTCTGGTACAATACCTTGATACCAAGTTATAACTTTCATCGATGGATAACGAGACTTAACAAATAAAAAACTCTTTACATCAATAACCAAAACAGCATCACAACCTTTTAACTCTGATAGTTTATACACAATCTTAGATTCTTTATTAGAAATTCCTTCGCACAACATATCAATATAAAACGAAGTTGCTTCATTCAGATATTCTGACTTAGGTAAATAAACTAATAAATTATTTATATTCATGCTGCAGCCTTTTTTTATTTTCTCTCTGAATGAATCAATTGCTCAATAATACACATGCTAGAGAAACCATCTCCATATGGGTTATGCGCAAAACTCATCGCCTGATAGGCATCATTATCATTCAGTAACTCTGCTAAACCATTAACGATTTTTTCTACATCGGTACCAACTAACTTAACAGTCCCCGCAGCTACCGCCTCGGGTCGCTCGGTGGTATCACGCATCACCAAAACTGGCTTACCAAGTGATGGCGCCTCTTCTTGAATTCCACCAGAATCAGTTAAAATAATGTGTGCACGCATCATTAAATAGATAAACGGAAGATATTCCTGTGGCTCAATCAAGATGATGTTATCGATGTTACCCAAAATACGGTTAACAGGTTCACGAACATTCGGATTTAGGTGCATAGGATACAGAATTTGCACATCTGAATTTGCTTTGGCCGTGATAGCCAGCGCTTCACAAATACGCTCAAAACCACCGCCAAAACTTTCTCGGCGATGGCCTGTAACCAAGATGAGCTTTTTCTTTTCATCCAAAAACGGAAACTTTGCGGCAAGCCTAGTATTGAGAACTTGATCATTTTCGATCTTCTCTTTCACCATCAATAACGCATCAATCACCGTATTACCGGTTATAAAGATATTTTTTGCATCATAGCCTTCTTTCAATAAATTGGCTTTTGATGTACCTGTTGGGGCAAAGTGATAGGTCGCTAACGCACCTGTTAGTTTACGGTTAGCCTCTTCCGGCCAGGGTGAATAAATATTGCCGGTACGCAGCCCCGCTTCAACATGGCCAACTGCAATTTGCTCGTAGTAAGCCGCTAAACTTGCTGCAAAAGTTGTAGCCGTATCGCCATGTACCAATACCACGTCCGGTTTAAATTCTTGCAATACCGGCTTTAACTCCAGCAAAATACGTGTAGTAACATCATTTAGTGTTTGACCTACTTTCATCAGGTTCAAGTCATAATCAGGGGTAATTTCAAATAATGATAAAACCTGATCCAGCATTTCACGATGCTGAGCAGTTACACATACCTTTGATTCAAAACGATCATCCGCTGTTAATGCATGTACTAAAGGCGCCATTTTAATGGCTTCTGGACGAGTGCCGAATACTGTTAGAATTTTCATAAAAATTCCTCTATGTCATTTGCAAATGATTTTTTTAATTTGATTACTACTTACAAACAACTTAATTTTGATTTGATCTCTAACATAGAATTAAATCCATCATCTTTTAGCTTTGAAAGCGATATTTTTTGGGGTGTATTATTCTGATAAATAGGAAGATCGTAAGTCATACATAAATTTCTTAATTTGTTTTGGTAGCAATAACTTTCAGTATATACACCATATTTTAACGCAATAAGAGTGCCATGGTATCTTGCCGATATTAAATTTCTATTTGTAATCCAACGCCTAAGTTCGGCTTCCGATGTTGCGCAACCGATGAACTTTTTCCCACGTTTATTACTTAAATAACAAAAAGCATCTTTATCGGCAGGATCAATAACACAAATTTCATCTGACCTTGCACACATAGAAAGTATCTCATTACTCTGAGTTAATGGTAACATCCACGTTGGATTATTCATCTTATTTTTTAAATAATGAAAATACTTATTCCTTAATATATTTTTATCCCACCCACGAGGAAGGGCCATTATTTTATTATCATAGGTGTATAAAACTTCATTAGGGAAAATTTCTGCATTCGCTGATAAAAAAAGGTCGCTAATTAAACTAACAACACCAACAGGAGAAAAACGTTTAAAATAATTTACACTATCCGCATCACGAAAAAGGCTTATTGCTGATTTTTCAGCTAAAAACTGTAATACTCTATCACTGCTTCCTGTGTAATCCTCTATAGAAATACCAATTAGGACTATTTTCTTTGCATTCTTCAAAGGTTCTACAATATAGTTAGTCCCTGTATTTATTAACCCTCCGGGGCCTATAAAAACAATATCAGCTTCAGATATATGGTTTTCCGTGTTTTTATTATTGTGTAGTTCACTGATAGGTACGCTAATCAGCGTTTTTAACATAACATTACTTAAAATGAGATCTCTAGCAATTTCTTCTAATAAGTCATCACCTAAGTTGTTTTTACCAAACCAACCTATAATTATACCTTTCATAAAGCTCTCACAAAGCCAATAATATATTTATGCATTTAAAATTCTCATCTGGAAATAACCTTGAGCACCAACTTATTTATAAAGCTCTTTTCTTCCGCTCTTAACCCAATCCAATAAATGATTGCTGACGTTGTTATTAGATAAATAATTATTTTAATTAACACATGAAGGTTATCATCTAAAAAAACATCGAAAAATAAATAACCAATTGAAAAATTAACAACCACAACAACTAAAATAACTCTGCTTGATAAAACTAAAACATTTTTAATGTATTCAGAAATTGTCAAATTGATCAACTTCTTCATAAAAAGAAGCCTCACAACAAATGATAAAATTATCATAAAAATACTTACATAGAACACCACTAATGGTGTTTTATTTATTTTTAGCAGTAGGTATGCTACGGGTAAATTACAAAGTTGCAATCCACCAACAACCACTTGATACAATTTAATATTGCCAGTTGCCTGAGCTGAAGTCATCAAGGTGCCGGACAGACAAATAAGACAAGACTCGATTAATACTAGCTGCACAAAAAAACTTGTATATCGAGGGACATCGCCAAGCCATAATTCAAGTATAACTTGCGTTTCCATAAATACCGGGGAAGATAATAACAACATGAAATAAAATGTATATCTAGCGCCAGCAAAAACCAATTTATGCATATACAACATATCTTCCACCGCATATGCTTTTATTATCTGTGGATTGATTGACATCTGTAAACTATTTACAAAACCACTAATTGCACCGCTAACCTGAATTGCAATAGCTCTTGCGGCATTTACATGCGCACCAAAAAATATATTTAGTAATATATTTATGCCTTGGTTAGACATAACAACCGCCAAATTACCAAACAAATTCCAACCAGTATAGCTAAGCAATATTTTAAATAACGTAGCATCCCAATATAATGAGAATCTAGTCACTGCAAATTGTCGGCGAGCATAGATGTAATAGCAACCAAGTGTTAGCAAACTAACTGCTACCATTAGCAATGCATAAAATTGCAACCGGTCACCGCAGTGCTCTGCTAGTAGAAATACAACTGTCAGTTTAAGGAGAACATCGATAATGCTGATATAGGCGAATGCACTCATCCTCTCATGGGCAATAATCGCTGCGTTATATGGCACCCCCAACACGGTGCAGCAAAATGAGAACAAGGCACACTGAAATACCCAGTTGGCGGCAATTAGACGTTCAGGCGGAATCACTAAGTGTGTATTAACAAACCACAACCCTAAGGTTTGTGCCAGCAATACCATCATCAAGATGATCAACCAGTGAATACTCAGGCTCATCTTAAACACTTTAGCTAACTGCTCAAGGTTATTCTGACCCAATTCAAACGAAAAAAAACGTTGGGTAGCAGATGACATGGCGCCACTCAGAAAGGCCATCATGGTCACCACCCCACCGACCACGTTATAAATACCGAAATCTTCAACCCCCAAACTATTAAGCACCACCCGCGAGGTATACAGGGTGACCCCCAAGGTCAAAACCATTCTAAAATAAAGAAACAAAGTATTTTTAACAATACGGCGGTTGTTGCTAATGTTGCTCATTAAATAAAATGTAAACCTATTTAGAATAAACATTGCTTAAAAATGTCTTTCCTAAGCAATAGCCACTCATTTTTTATTACAACCCAATTTTCACGTTTAGCACCCATTGCTGGTTATCCAGATACCACGGCACCGTCTTGCGAATACCTGACTCGAAGGTCTCTTGCGGCTGCCAATCGAGCTCGGAGCTCATCTTGCTGGCGTCGATGGCGTAACGACGGTCATGGCCAGGTCGATCGGTGATATAGGTAATAAGGGAGCGATAGCTTTTCCCCTCACGCCGCCCCTCTCCCTCAAGGGGCGAGGGAGACTCTTTGCTCACACGATCCAGAGGCACCATTTCATCAAGCAGATCACAGATGGTGTGCACCACTTCCAGGTTCTGCTTCTCGTTGTGCCCGCCGATATTGTAGGTCTCGCCAATCACGCCGGTGGTGACCACGGTGTAGAGCGCGCGGGCGTGATCTTCCACATAAAGCCAGTCGCGGATCTGATCGCCCTTGCCATAAATAGGGATCGGCTTGCCCGCGAGGGCGTGGGCTATGGTTTGTGAAATCAGTTTTTCCGCATGTTGCCAAGGCCCGTAATTGTTCGAACAGTTGGTCACCAGCACGGGCAGCCCGTAGGTGCGGCGCCAAGCACGCACCAGATGGTCGCTGGAGGCCTTGGAGGCAGAGTAGGGGCTGCTGGGAGCATAGGGGGTGTTCTCAGTAAAGAGCGGCAGCACCTCGCCAAGAGCGGCCTCATCGGGATGGGGCAGATCGCCATACACCTCGTCGGTGGAGATATGGTGGAAGCGGAACGCCGCCTTGCGAGCCTCGTCCAGACCGTTCCAATAGGCGCGGGCCGCTTCTAACAACATGTAAGTGCCAACGATATTGGTTTCGATGAAATCGGCAGGGCCGGTAATGGAGCGATCGACGTGGCTCTCGGCCGCCAAGTGCATCACGGCATCCGGTTGATGCTGGGCAAACACCCGGTCCAGTTCGGCGCGGTTGCAGATATCCACCTGTTCAAAGGCATAACGTTCACTGTTTGCGACACTGGCCAAGGATTCCAGATTGCCCGCATAGGTCAGCTTGTCGAGGTTGATAACTGAGTCGTTGGTATCCTGGATGATATGGCGAACAACAGCCGAACCGATAAAACCGGCGCCGCCGGTGACAAGGATCTTCATTGAAAGGTTCCTGATTGCAATTTAATGAAAAAGGAAAGATTTTTAGTTAGGTTCTGCGGCTGTGTATCACTCTGGCTTTTTCTTCATAGAACAAAGTGATTGCGCTCAGTTCACGAATGCTTGAATCCACTCGGTGGCATTTGTGTGGGCATGCGGACTATCTGTCTGCTGTCTGTCTGTCTGTCTGTCTGTCTGTCTGTCTGTCTGTCTGTCTGTCTGTCTGTCTGTCTGTCTGTCTGTCTGTCTGCACGAAGCACGAAGAAAGGTCCTCAAGGCAAGAGGATTAACGACTATGAACCAACGCAAGATTGAGATGGATAAATGATCACGCTACCGCCCCTGAGTTACAGCTCCCAACACGCTGCTTTTAACCTGATTGTGCGCGCTGTTGGTCATCATATCCTCCAGCTTTTTGTTTTGGTTGATGTCTCACAATGGAGCTGCATCCATTGCTTGGCCAGGGATTCCTGGCGGCAGCATTGTTCATATCTTGGGCAACAGAGAGCCCTAAACCCGATTTTGGACCAGATTCTATCTTGTTTGGTGCTGGGATGAATAGTCATAACCGCAGAAAACCTCTCGTAGGGTAGGGATTCAAAAAAACCTCCCATTCAGCCTTCCGGCCTTTCACGCTAAACATTCCTCTCTGCACCACGCTCGGAGCTGTCCCAATCATTCGAGCCAAACGATAAAACTGAATCGATTCAGGTGATTACAACAGCATGCCTGCTGCGACCTGACAACCGGAATGACTTCTACCAGTCGTGATGACGCGCAATGATTCGACAGAACAACGCATCTCCATCCCCATCAATGCGATCAGAACAGTCGCAAGTTGTCACCAATGGAACCCAACATTCCTCATCTGATTTGATGGCATTGATCACAGGGAAGCTCAGGCGGCATGGTTACCGCTGCAAAAATAAGGGCCGTAAACAAAGGTAGGCACGATTCAGTACCGATACAGGGGGGTTATGTAGGATCCACATTGACTCTCCCCCTTAGACACCCTCTAATTGACAGCCTGGACCCTTATCATCATGCATCTTATGAAAATCCTACTGGTCGAAGACGACAAGCTGCTCAATCATCACCTCACCACGCTGTTGACCGAGGCCCAGAATCAAGTTCACAGCACGGACAGTGCCCAGGTGGCGCTGCACTATGCGGCCGACTACCCCATCGACGTTGGCATCATCGATCTGGGCCTGCCGGACATGGATGGCCTGCAGCTCATCAGCCGCCTGCGCGAGCAGCAGATCCCCTTCCCCATCATAGTGTTGACCGCGCGGGGCAACTGGCAGGACAAGGTGGAAGGGCTGGAAGCCGGGGCGGACGACTATCTGGTCAAACCCTTCCAGAAAGACGAGCTGCTTGCCCGACTCAATGCCCTGGTGCGCCGCAGCGCCGGTTTCATCTCCCCCAGAGTGAAGGCGGGCGACTACGAGCTGGACCTCTCCCGCAAGGAGCTGACCGTCGCCGGCGAAGTCACTGTGCTCACCAGCTTCGAGTATCTGATCCTGGAATACCTGATGCGCAACGCCCGCCAGGTGGTTTCCAAGCAGCAGCTGCTGGATCAACTCTATGGCGATGGCGAAGGGGATCCGAACACCATAGAGGTCATGGTGAGCCGACTGCGCAAGAAACTGGATCCGGAAGGGGTCATCGCCCCCATCTCCACCATCCGCCGACAGGGTTACATCTTCAACCTCTCCTGCAGCTGATGCCTCTTTTCATGCTGCGCCCCATGCAACTGATCCACCGCTCGCTGCACCTCAAGCTGATGTTGAGCGCCATGCTGGTCATCGCGCTCATCATGACCTTCTCGGTCTATATCCTCTATCTTGGCCACGCCGAGGAGCAGGCCCAGAAAGCCAGCATCCGCATGCAGGAGAATCTCTCCAAGCTCTTCTCCTCCAAGCAGCCTGATCCCCATGCCATCACGGATCTCGGCAACATCACCCCGGATGCCATCGATCCCAATCTCGACACCCTGATCTGCCGCGCCGACGGAGAGCTGAGCTGGTCCAGCCTGCACATGCCCGAGGTGATCACCATCAAGGGAACCATCTGCCGGGATCTGATGAAGTACCTTGGCGGCCTGGATCAGGACTATTTCTTCAAACTGCACACCATCAAGAACGGCGAGAGCTACTTCATCTACAGCCTGCGCTTCCTGCGCAATCACGGCGACGGCCCCACCACCTACTACGTGGTGATGGTCGATTCCGCCAAGCGTTACCAGGCTCAGACCAGGGAGTATCTCTACCGCTGCATTCGTCAGGCACTGCTCTCTTATTGCCTGCTCGGGGCCCTGCTGCTGCTGACCAGCTTCTGGAGTCTCTCCTCCCTGCGCACCATGGCGCGGCAGATTGACGAGATCCGCGCCGGCTCCCGGGAGTCGCTCTCCAACGACTACGAGCGGGAACTGACGCCGCTGACCGAATCGGTCAACCAGCTGCTGGAAAACGAGCGCCAGCAGACCCAGCGTTACCAGCACGCCCTCAATGATCTGGCCCACAGCCTGAAAACCCGGCTGGCGCTCATCCAGATCACCGCCCAGGAGCTCAAGCTCGGCCACGATATCCATGACAACATCAATGAACAGATCACCACCATGGATCAGATCATCCAGTACCAGCTGCGCCGTGCCGTCACGGGGCGAAAGCGCCTTGCCAGCAAGGGCACCGAGCCGGTGCCCCTCATCGAGAAGCTGCTGGCCAGCCTCACCAAGGTCTACCGCCACAAGAAGCTGCAAACCGGCTTCCAGTTTGATGACGACGTCTTCTTCCACGGTGAACAAGGCGATCTGATGGAGCTGATGGGCAACTTGCTCGACAACGCCTGCAAGTTCGCCATCAGCGAGATCCAGGTGCGGGTCAACCGCGAGGGCAGCGGCCTGCTCATCGTGGTGGAAGACGACGGCCCCGGCATAGATCCCGGCAAATCGCAGCAGATCTTCCAGCGCGGCGTGCGGGCAGACAGCTCCCCCGGCCAGGGCATAGGGCTCGCGGTAGTGACCGAGATCGTGCACAGCTACGGCGGCAAGATCCGGGTGGACGAGTCACCGCTCGGCGGTGCCCGCTTCCATATCACCCTCCCCTGACAGATTGGGGCCAGGCCAGTGCCTGGCCCCTGCCGCATTCGGGCATGGCCATCCCGACGCTTGCCCTGTCTCACGCCTTCACTCCCTTTGCTTCGACAAGGCCAAGAACATGGCAACGAGGCTGACGAGCTTGCGTCCCCATCAGAAGCTGGCCTGCCGCTCCCCTCAGCTCCATGCTCGAGCAGAAACGACAGACATAAAAAAACCGGCCGCAAGGGCCGGTGAAACAGTTCAGGCTTGTCAGGTGACAATTCGCACCCAGCGGATGAAGACAGCTTCCAATTCCCTGTGAAACCCTGCCCTCTTGAGTACGTGATCTCACTCTACGCCAGGGTCACTGAATCAGGGCTGAACCGCGATGAAATCGTTTCCGTAGCCTGTCAGAGACGGATCCCGAGGGACTGGCGCAGATAGGCACCGGCACCGAGCAGGCCAGGGCCTTCGTGGGTGATGAGGAACACCGGAATGTCCTTCAGGTAAGGCTTGAAGCGACCCTTGTCTTCGAACGCCACCCGAAAGCCGGAGCCGATGAAGAACTCCTGGAAGCGCGGCACTATGCCGCCAGCGATGTAGACGCCGCCGAAGGTGCCCAGGTTGAGCGCCAGGTTGCCGGCGAAACGCCCCATCAGCACGCAGAACAGGCTCAGGGTGCGGCGACAATCCAGGCAATCACCCGCCAGCGCCCGCTCGGTGATGTCTTTCGGGGCAAAGGGCTCGGGTTCACGGCCATCGGATTTCACCAGACCGCGATAGAGATTGACCAGTCCCGGGCCCGAGAGGAAGCGCTCCGCCGAGACGTGGCCCAGCTCGCCACGCATCACCTGCAGCACCGCATCTTCCTCTTCCGAGTTGGCGGCAAAGTCCACGTGACCGCCCTCCCCCGGCAGGCTGAGCCACTGATCCCCAGCCTGCACCAGGTGGGCGACCCCGAGGCCGGTGCCTGCGCCATAGATGGCGATGGGTTTGCCGGCCACGGGCGCCGCGCCCCCCAGCTGGATGCGATCAGCCTCTGCCAGCACGGGCACCGCCATGGAGACGGCGGTAAAATCGTTGATCACCTGCAAGCGATCCAGCCCTAGATTGCTCTGCATCTCGCGGATGGAGAACTCCCAGCTGTGGTTGGTCATGGCGACCCAGTCGCCGTTGATAGGGCAGGCGATGGCGATGCAGGCCTCGCCCACCTTGACGCCATGCTCCTCCAGATAGAGACGCACCACGGCTTCCAGGCTGGGGTAAGCCAGCCCTGAATAAGTTTTTGCCTGGGAAATGGCGCCGGTCGCCAGCTCACAGAGGGCCAGCCGGGCATTGGTACCGCCTACGTCGCCCACCAGCGCATGGGTATGCTGCATAACAAACTCCTTCGTTACCGACTCGGGGCGGCCCTTACCGTCCCGACCTTGTTATTTGGTTGCAATACTACCCGAGCCCCTCCCCTTGCGGCGCGTTGGATGAATGCAACTGTGCGCCCGCTCACAGTGTTGTTGCTTTGCAACATTTGCAAGCGTTTTCAAGGGCAGAATGGAAGTTTGTAACCAAAAACACGAAATAATTAGACATGAGTCATACTTTATGGGGACGAGATTAGTTCCGATAAGCGCTTGTCTTGTATAGTCATCAAGTAGATTGGAAACCTGCTTGAGCTATGAATTTAGTGCACAGACACTGAAGTTAAATTACAAAAATGCCTGGTGGTAATGATGAATACCCTCGATAAGATTACGAACAATTTGGAAAGTTTCAGTAAATCAGAGCGTAAGGTGGCTGAAGTGATCCTGGCGTCGCCCCAGACCGCCATTCACTCCAGCATTGCCACCCTCGCCAAGCTGGCCGATGTCAGCGAACCGACCGTCAATCGCTTCTGCCGTCGTCTCGATACCAAGGGCTTTCCCGACTTCAAGCTGCACCTGGCCCAGAGCCTGGCCAACGGCACCCCCTATGTGAACCGCCACGTGGAAGCGGAAGACGGCCCCGACACCTATACCGCCAAGATCTTCGAGTCCACCATGGCCTGCCTAGATGCAGCCAAGAACAGCCTGGACATCTCCGCCATCAACCGCTGCGTCGACATCCTGACCCAGTCCAAGAAGATCAGCTTCTTCGGTCTTGGCGCCTCTTCCGCCGTGGCCCGCGATGCCCAGAACAAGTTCTTCCGCTTCAACATCCCTGTGGTGAGCTTCGAGGACATCGTCATGATGCGCATGAGCTGCATCAACAGCAGTGAAGGGGATGTGGTGGTGCTGATCTCCCACACCGGCCGCACCAAGGCACTGGTAGAGATCGCAGCCCTGGCCCGTGAAAACGATGCCACCGTGATCGGCATGACCGCCAAGGACTCCCCCCTGGCCCGGGAGTGCAACCTGGTGCTCTCCATGGACGTGCCGGAAGACACCGACGTCTACATGCCCATGGCGTCGCGCATCGCCCAGCTCGCTCTGGTGGACGTGCTGGCAACCGGCTTTACCCTGCGCCGTGGCATGAAATTTCGCGAAAACCTGAAGAAAGTCAAAGAAGGTTTGCGCGAATCCCGCTTTGATACCCCGCATAATTCCTGAATCATTCGGGGGTCCGCCCCCGACTGTCTATGCCACCGGGCTTGGTGTAGTATCGTAATTTAATAACACAAGGCCACCCAGATGGCCTGCAAGCAGGCGCCATGCCACATGCTTGACGGGGCAGTATTTCAAGTCATATCAACTTCACATTGGAGTCTTTCATGCCAAGACGTACAAAGATTGTAACCACACTCGGTCCGGCGACCGATCGCGACGGCATCCTCGAGGGGATCATCCGCGCCGGTGCCGACATGGTGCGGATGAACTTCTCTCACGGCACTCCTGAAGATCATATCCTGCGCGCCAACCAGGTGCGTGAAATCGCCGCCAAGCTGGGCCGTCATGTGGCCATCATGGGGGACCTGCAAGGTCCCAAGATCCGCGTTTCCACCTTCAAGGATGGCAAGATCTACCTCGCCATCGGTGACAAATTCGTGCTCGATGCCGCCCTCGGCAAGGGTGAAGGCTGCCAGGAGCAGGTCGGCATCGACTACAAGAGTCTGCCAAACGACGTGGTGGCCGGCGACATCCTGCTGCTGGACGACGGTCGCGTACAGCTCAAAGTCGAGCAGGTCGAAGGCACTCGCATTCACACCACAGTCACAGTGGCCGGGCCGCTCTCCAACAACAAGGGCATCAACAAGAAAGGGGGTGGTCTCTCCGCGCCGGCCCTGACCGAGAAGGACAAGGAAGACATCAAGACCGCCGCCCGCATGAACGTGGACTACCTGGCTGTCTCCTTCCCCCGCAGCGGCGATGATCTGCGCTACGCCCGCGAACTGGCCCGTGAAGCCGGCTCAAACGCCAAGATCGTGGCCAAGGTCGAGCGTGCCGAGACCGTTGCCAGCGACGAGGCGATGGAAGACATCATCCTTGGCTCCGACGCCGTCATGGTGGCCCGGGGCGATCTCGGCGTCGAGATCGGCGATCCCGAGCTGGTTGGCGTGCAGAAGAAGCTGATCCGCCACTCCCGTCGCCTGAACCGCGTGGTCATCACCGCCACCCAGATGATGGAGTCCATGATCAACGCCCCGCTGCCGACCCGTGCCGAAGTGATGGACGTGGCTAACGCCGTGCTGGACGGCACCGATGCGGTGATGCTCTCCGCCGAGACCGCCGCCGGCCAGTTCCCCATCGAGACCGTGACCTCCATGGCCAGCGTCTGCGTGGGCGCCGAAAAGCACCCTAGCCTGAATGTCTCCAACCATCGCATGAGCTATACCTTCACCTCGGTGGAAGAGGCCGTCGCCATGTCCACCATGTACGCGGCCAACCACCTGGAAGGGGTCAAGGCGATCGTGGCGCTGACCGAATCCGGCACTACCCCGCTGCTGATGTCCCGCATCAGCTCCGGCCTGCCGATCTTCGCCATGTCTCCCCACAACAAAACTCTGGCATGGACCAACCTCTACCGTGGCGTGACCCCGGTACTGTTCGACGGCGACGAGAGCAAGCCGGTGTACGAGGTGTGCCGCGAGGCGCTCGACGTGCTCAAGGCCAAGGGACTGGTCCAGAGCGGCGACATGGTGCTGCTGACCCATGGCGACAAGATGGAAACCGTGGGCAGTACCAACACCTGCAAGGTGATGATGGTCGAGTAATCCCTCACTTGGACATCGACAACAACGGCTCCTGCGGGAGCCGTTTTTTATGGCGTCATACCCGATTCAACCACGAAACAGCTCCACCTTGTCCCCATCCTGCAGGCTGCCTGCCCCGCGCACCACCACCCTGTCCCCCAGCTTGAGCGCCCCGCTCACCGCCACCTGCCGGTTGTCGCCAAACAGCACGGTCACCGGCACCCGGTTCACCGTCAGCGCTTCGCCGCGCTGCTCCACCTGATAGACCACGCTCCCCTCGGTGCCGAGCACCAGGGCATCCCGTGGCAACAGCATGGTCTGCTGCTCCCCCAGCGGCAGCGCCACCCGCACCGGCGAGCCGATGATGAAACTGCCCGGCTCGGGCCTGAGGCGCAGCTCGATGAGCCGCGACTTGGGATCGGCGCTGGCCGCCCGCTGGTAATAGGTGGCGTGGCTGCTGATCTGCTCCCCCTCGACCCGCAACCTGGCCTGATCTTCCAACTGACTGGCCCAGACAATGGGGGCCCGCAGCCGGATATCCGGCTGATCCGGATTGACCAGCTCCAGCGCCTGCTCCCCCGCATCCACGTGCTCTCCTGGCTGGATGAAGTGCTCGTTCACCACACCATCGAAGGGGGCGAAGATGTGGGTCCTCTGCAGTTGCGCCTCGATCTGGCGCACCTGTACCCGTGCCAGTTGCTCGGCCAGTTCGGCCTGCTCCACGTCGTAACGCGCCTTGTCGTACTGACTCTGGGAGGCGCTCTTCTGCTGGTGCAGTCGATCGAGCCGCTGGAACTCGGCACGTGCGTAGCGCAGGTTGCTTGCCTCTCTCGCCTGTTCGGCCCGTGACTGTTCAAGGGAGAGGCGCAGGGTGGCCGCGTCCAGGCGCAGCAGCTCATCCCCCGCCTTCACCCGGCTGCCGAATTCGGCTATCCACTCCACCCGGCCGCTCACCTCGGCGCTGAGCGCCGCCTGCTGGCGACTCGCCACCGTGCCGCTGACCCAGATGCTGGCTCCCGCCTCCCCCTGGGTCACGTCCGCCAGGGTCACCATCTTTGCTTCAACCGACACTGTGGCAAGCAGGACCACCGCCACCATCATCCTTGTGAATACAGGTTTCATTGATGAGCTCCTTGCTCAGGCCCGCTGCCGGATGGCATGCGGCGCGTCGACCCGCTCACCCAGCCTCAGGAAGGCAGGCAACAGGATCAGAGTAAACAGGGTGCTGCAACTCATGCCGCCGACGATGACGGTAGCCAGCCCCCGGTAGATTTCACTCCCCTCGCTCGGGCTCAGCATCAGCGGCAACATGCCGAAGATGCTGGTGAGGCTGGTCATGGCGATGGGACGCATCCGGCTTTGCAGGGCATCGGCCACCGCCAGCTGGCGACTCATCCCCTCTCGCTCCGCCGTGCGAGTCTGGTGTACCAGCAGGATGGCGTTGTTGACCACCAACCCCAACAGGATGACGAAGCCGATGATAGTGAGCAGATCCATCGGCAGCGGCACCAGCAATCCGCTCAGACGCAGCGCCAGCACACCGCCGACGGCGGCAAGGGGCAAGGTCAGCAGCACCAGCACGGCATCCTTGAGGGAGGCAAACACTCCCCACAGCAGGATGAGCAGGATCAGCACCGCAAACAGGAAGATGCTGCCCAGGTTGTCCAGGGCCTGTTGCAGGCTGTCGGCATTGCCGGCGATCTGCAGCTCCCCGCCAGCCGGCAGTATGGGTCTGATGGTGGCAAAACTCTTGCTCTGCAGAGTCTCCAGCACCTGCTCCATGCTCATGCCTTCCGGTGGGGTGATCATGAGCTGGATGCTGCGTCGCCCGTCGGCCCGGAAGATGCTCTCCGGCCCGAGAGCAGGCTCCACCCGCAACAGTTCGCCGAGGGGGACGATGCGCCCGGATGGGGTCGCAAGCGGCACCGCCTTGAGTTCATCCGGATTGGCCGAGCTCTGCCCTATCAGCAGGATGTCCAGCCTGTCTTCCCCATCGAAATACTCGCCGACCCGCAGGCCGTCGCCGAAGGTCTGGATGATGGTGGGCATGGGGGTGCGATCCCAGCCTACCTCGGCCAGCCGCCTGTCTTGCGGCACCAGCCTCAGCTCGGGGGCGGTGAAGTCGAGACCTGGCTCTGGCCTGACCTGGGCCCCCGGCAGGTCCTTTTGCACTATGGCCATGCTCTCGCGGGCCGCCTGATAGAGCTCGGGCAGGGTGCCCCCCTGAATAAGCAATGAGATACTGTTCTCGCTGTCGAAGCCGCCAAACAGGGAGCCCTGGCCGCCGAAGACCCGGGTATCGGGGATCCCCACCAGCAGCTGTTTCATCAGGAGCTGCTCCAGCGCCTTGATCTGACTCTCCTCTTTTGGCCGCACCCCGATCTGGGCGCCACCCGGGTAGCGCAATATGTAGTAGTTCTTGAGGGCCGGCTCCTTCTCCCCCTTCATGTAGGGGTCTAGGCGGGCTATCAGGGTGTCTATCACCTCTTCGCGCTGGGCCTTGAGGTTGACCCCCGGGGTGAAGCTCATCCACACATCGATGGCGTCACGCTTCACGTCCGGCAGGTAGTTCATCTTGGGCAGCAGCAACCAGCTGGCCAGCACGGGCCCGCTCATCATCAGGGCGATAAGGGCCCAGCGCCGGGGGGCCGTGCCGGTCCAGCGGATAACGTGGCGGGTGGTGCGCTGCCACAGGTTGTCATAAGGATCCACCAACCGCTCGCGCCCCATCCAGCGCGCCGCCACGGCAGGCAGCACTGTCACCGCCACCACCATGGAGACGGTGACGGCGCAGGCGATGGTGAGCGCGAGATCGGCAAACAGCTGCCCCTCCACATCGTTGAGCAAGAGCACCGGCAGGAAGATGGCGACCGTGGTCAGAGTGGAAGCCACCAGGGCGGTCCACACCCGGCTGGTGCCTTCGAGCGCCGCCTCGGCCTTGCTCAGATCCCCCCTCTCGTGGCGCCGGTAGATGCTCTCCAGCACCACGATGGCTGCATCCAGCACCATGCCGACCGCGAAGGCGATCCCCGCCAGGGAGATGATGTTCAGCGTCCTGCCCATCACCTTGAGCAGGCAGAAGGTGAGCATGATGCTGATGGGGATGGCGATCGCTATCATCAGGGTCGCCTTGAGCTGGCGCAGGAAGACCCAGAGGATGGCGCAGGAGAGCAGCACCCCCAGCCCCAGGTTCGCGGTCACCATGCCCACCGCCCGGTTGATGTAGAGGGAGGCGTCGAACGACTGCTCCATGTGCAGCCCGACCGGCTCCAGCACCTCCCGGTTGAGCTCCTCCACCTTGAGCTTGATCCCCTCCAGCGCCGCCAGGGCATTGGCCCCGCTCTCCTTGAAGATCTGCGCCGCGATGGCGGTGTTGCCGTTCTGGATGCGCAGCACAGGGTTCTCCTCCCGGGCCAGCCGCACCTCGGCCACATCCCGCAGATAGATGGGCAGGCCGTCCCGCCAGTCCACCACCTTGTCCCCCAGGGTTGTCACATCGTAGCGACCGGCGAAGCGCAGCTTGTACTCCCAGCGGCCGATGTCGAGGGTACCGGCAGAAACATCCCAGTCGGTGGTTGCCCGGCTGGCGAGCACGGGTATCTCCACCCCCAGCTCGGCGGCGCGATAGGGGTCGAAGCGGATCTGGATCTGGCGCTCGTTGATCCCCTCCACCGCCACGGTCGATACCCCTGGGATGCGCTCAAGCTCCGGCTTGACCCTCGCCTCGATCAGCGCCTGGTGATCGTCTATCTCCCCCTTGGCGCCAGGCAACTGCTGGATGAAGAAGAAGGTGAGGGTGTCGTTGCTGCTGTAGTTGTTGACGTAGGGACCACCGATCTTGTCCGGCAGGCCGGAGACCCGGTTCAGGCGCGAGATGACGTCGAGCTGGGCCCGCTGCATGTCGGTGCCGAGGGCAAACTCCATGTCGATTTCGGTGAAGCCGGGGTAGCTGTTGCTGGTGAGGCTCTTGAGCCCCTGCACCCCCTGCATCTCCTGCTCTATGGGATCGGTGATTTCCGACTCCATCTCCTGGGGCGAGGCCGAGCGCCAGTCCACCGAGATGTTGAGGTGAGGACGGTCAATGTCGGGAAACAGCTGGACTGGCAGCCCCCGGATGCTGAGCAGACCCAGCAAAAAAATGAGCACGACCGAGACCGCCACCCAGATGGGGCGCTCGATCGCCGTTTTGGCGAGGTTCATTCACTCTTCCTGAGTTGTTGTTATCGGCCATTCCGCTGGCCTTGCTTCCTGCCCCAAGGGTGAGGGGCCATTGCATTTAACTGGAATTAATCGAGGTTGTAAATGCCTGGTTAACAAACAAAAAACCGGCCACATGGGCCGGTTGTCGGTTCATTCTCGGGATCAGGCGGCGTGCACGACCGGGTTCGGTTGAGACAGCCCTTCCAACTCGCCCGGGGCGAAGTTGTCCACCTGGATCGCCTCGTAGCGCAGGGCATCGGCGGCCAGCAGCTTGTCGGCCTCCTCCTTGCCGAGGATGGACTGGGACAGGGCCGCGGCCACCAGCTCCGGCAACGCCAGCTTGCGGGGCAGCTTGCCCTCTTTCTGGGCCTGCACCAGCTTCTTCTCGATGGGCTGCACCGCCACCATGGCCTGGAAGGCGCGCTCCATCAGACCGACCGGATCAGCGTCATCCTTGCCCACGTAGCAGAGCGCGGTCAGACGGTCGCGGAACTCCCCCGGCGTCATCATGGCCAGACAGATGGCGTGGCAGCGATCGTCTGCCGGCATCTTGTAGCCCACGCCGAACGGGAAGACCACGCGTTTGAGCACGGCGCCCACCACCTTGTTCGGGAAGTTCTGGAAGAAGCCCTCGAACGCCTTGCCAATCAGGTAGAGGTTGCGCTCCACCGCGTACTGCACGAACGGCAGATCCGAGACCATGCGGCCCTGATCCTCGTAGTGCTTGAGGGTGGCGGAGGCCAGGTAGAGGTGGCTCAGCACGTCCCCCAGACGGGCGGAGATCATCTCCTTGCGCTTGAGATCGCCACCCAGCATCAGCATGGAGACGTCGGCGCACAGGGCCAGCCCTTTACTCATGCGGGACAGCTGCTTGTAATAACGCGCGGTCTCGCCGCCCACCGGGGAGCCGTTGAACTGCCCCAGGGTCAGCCCCTGGAACAGGGCGCCGAAGAAGTTGCCGGTGCCAAACGCGATGTGTTTCATCAGCAGGGCATCAAACTTCTCGAGGCCACGCTCCACATCGGTGTCGGCGGCCGCTTCCAGCTCGGCAAAGACGTAGGGGTGGCAGCGGGTGGCACCCTGCCCGAAGATCATCAGGTTACGGGTCAGGATGTTGGCCCCTTCCACCGTGATGGCGACCGGAATACCCATGTAGGCGTAGCCGGTGTAGTTTTTCGGGCCCAGCTGAATGGCGCGACCGGCATGGATGTCCATGGAGTCATCCATCACCTGACGGGCCATCTCGGTCATGTGGTACTTGGAGATGGCGGTAACGATGGCCGGCGCCTGACCCAAGTCCAGCGAACCTGCGGTCATGCGACGGGCCCCTTCCAGCTGATAGGTGAGGCCGCCGATGCGGGCCAGCGCTTCCTGCACACCTTCAAACTTGCCGATGGACATGCCGAACTGCTTGCGCACGTAGGAGTAGGCCCCCACGGTGCGGCTCGCCATGTGACCACAGGCGGTACCCAGGGCTGGCAGCGAGATGCCGCGACCGGCGGAGAGGCATTCGACCAGCATGCGCCAGCCACGACCGGCGTAATCCGGGCCGCCGATGATCCAGTCGAGCGGAATGAACACATCCTTGCCGAAGGTCGGGCCGTTCAGGAACGCCAGACCCATGGGGTAGTGGCGATCGCCAACCCGCACCCCAGGGTGACTGGTGGGGATGAGCGCGCAGGTGATGCCGAGCTCTTCCTTGTCACCCAGCAGTTTTTCCGGGTCATACAGCTTGAACGCCAGACCCAGCACGGTAGCGCGCGGCGCCAGGGTGATGTAACGCTTGTTCCAGTTGAGGCGAATACCCAGCACCTCTTCACCCTTGTGCATCCCCTTGCAGACGATCCCCTTGTCAGGGATGGCGCCGGCATCGGAGCCCGCCTCCGGACCGGTCAGAGCGAAGCAGGGGACTTCCTTGCCGTTGGCCAGCCCCGGCAGCCAGAAATCCTTCTGGGCCTGGGTACCGTAGTGCATCAGCAGCTCGCCCGGGCCGAGGGAGTTGGGCACCATGACGGTGACCGCCACGCTCAGGCTCTTGGTGGCGATGCGGGTGACTATGGTGGAGTTGGCAATCGCCGAGAATTCACGGCCGCCGTAGGATTTCGGGATGATCAGGGAGAAGAAGCCTTCCTTCTTCAGATAGTCCCAGACCGGCTCCGGCAGGTCTTTGGTTTCGTTGACGATCTTGAAGTCATCGACCATGGCGAGCAGGGTTTCGACCTGATTGTCGATGAAGGCCTGCTCTTCGGCGCTCAGTTCGGCCTTGCCGTAGCCGTGCAGTTTTTTCCAGTCGGGGTTGCCGCGAAACAACTCGCCATCCCACCAGACGGAGCCGGCTTCCATGGCCTCCCGCTCGGTAGCCGACAAGGGCGGCAGTATCTTTTTGAAGATGCCGAACACAGGACGGGTTACCACCTTTTTACGGATGGCGGGCACGCCGAGCACCACGGCTATCGCCAGCACCAGCAGGACAAGCAATGTGATCATACCGAAGTTCCTTCTATTTCACTGTTTCCGTTGATTATTGTTGGTTGTTACACGGCCAGGGAGAGCCTGGTCGACTCCACGGGCGCCCCGACACCGGACGCCAGATAAGGAATAACGTTGCGCACCAGCCCTTCCACATCGAGCTGCTGGCCAAAATCGGCCTGGGCGATGTCCCGCAGGGCATCGGCGGAAGCCATGGTGAACACGACTGTGCCCAGGGTGAAGTGCAGGCGCCAGAAGAGATCCGCCGGCGACAGGGCCGGGTTGGCCTTGGAAATCGCCTGGGTGATCCCGTGCAGGGTCGCCCCGTAGTGGGTGGTGATGAAACGACGCAGGTGGCCCTGGCTATCGATGTAACCGCGCCCCAGCAACTGCATGAAGAGCGCCGGGCCGTTGGCCCGCACCGCCACCAGCTTCATCAGGGGATCGACGAAGCTTTCAAACACCTGCAGCAGAGTCAGCTGCTCCTGCGCCATCAGGGTCTGCAGGCGCGCATCCAGCGCCGGCATGAAGAGGCTAAGGTAGCGATCGAGCACAGCCTGGATCAGCTCCTTTTTGGAGCCGAAGTGGTAGTTGACCGAGGCCAGGTTCACATCGGCCTCGCTGGTGATCAGACGCAACGAGGTATCGGCGAATCCCCGCTCGGCAAACAGCACCTCGGCAGCATCGAGAATACGGTTTTTGGTATCGATTTTACTCACTGGACACCTCACTTAAACGAATGTTTAAAAAGTACGTTTCACGCCCAGTCATGTCAAGAGAATGTGAACAGGTGTTGGCGAAATGTTTTCAACCAAAAAAGCGGGAACAAGATGGGAACTTAGCGGCCAGGCCGGACTCTATATCTATGCCACTGCAATTAAACATTAAGTCTCGCCCAACTTGCACCATGCTAGTTGGGCATTTTTTTATCCGGATGGCGGCGAAGATTGCGGGCGAAAAAAAACCGTCGCAGGGGCGACGGTGGGGAAAAGTGAGTCGAATCATCCAGTTTCGACTCATCGATGAGAGTTCAGGCTTGCATCGATGGGGCTATGCTCGCAGACAAAGGTGGTCAGACTTTGTCAGTCCTGGCGTAATTTGTGACAAAGTATGGCAGGCCGCCACATGGCCCGAGTCCGCCAATTTTGCTATGCTGGCGCCTCATGCCAGAGGGGAGAGAAGATGAAGTACCAGGTCGATACCCACACGCACACCGTCGCCAGCACCCACGCCTACAGCACCATTCACGATTACCTGCCCATTGCCAGGGCCAAGGGGATCAAGCTGTTCGCCACCACGGATCACGGCCCCGACATGGCCGATGCCCCTCACTTCTGGCACTTCGTCAACCTGCACGTCCTGCCGCGGGTGGTGGACGGGGTCGGCATACTGCGCGGCATCGAGGCCAACATCAAGAACATAGACGGCGAAATAGACTTCCCCGAGCGCTACGAGTCGCGCCTCGACATGATCATGGCCGGCTTCCATGAGCCCGTGTTCCCCCCTTGCGATCAGGCAACCCATACCCAGGCCATGATCAACGCCATCAAGAGCGGCCGGGTCGACATGATAAGCCACCCGGGCAACCCCGCCTTCCCCATCGACATCCAGGCAGTGGTCAGGGCCGCCGCCGAATACCGGGTGGCGCTGGAGATCAACAACTCCTCCTTCAGTCACTCCCGTCCGGGCAGTGAGGGCAACTGCCGCGCCATCGTCGAGGCGGCGCGCGACCTCGGTGCCTACCTCACCTTTGGCTCCGACTCCCACGTGGCCTTCAGCCTGGGGGACTTTGACCACTGCCACCGGCTGGTGACCGAGGCAGGCTTCCCAGAAGAGCGGATCCTGGCTCGCTCCCCCCGCGCCCTGCTCGCGTTTCTCGAAAGCCGTGGCCGCGCCCACATTCCGGAATTCGTCGATCTCTGAGGTGTACCCGTAACTCCATGAGCAGGCTCATAAAAACAGCCCGGTATCATTGACTTGCCTGCACATTTTCGGGAATCTAGGGGCAAGCCGGTGTAGCTCAGTTGGTAGAGCAGCGCATTCGTAATGCGAAGGTCGCAGGTTCGACTCCTGTTTCCGGCACCAGGTAAAACAAAGGGTTAGCTTCGTTCAGACGCTAACCCTTTGTGCTTTTTGTGATGTGGGCCCCCGCCAGGGCCCCTGATTGTCCCCGCGAGCGCCCAGCCCATTTCTTTCATATATCGGCGATGTCCGGTTCTTCCATTCTGCCCCTGACACGCCAACCGGGAGGCAGAGCAGTCAAGTCGTGAGCCCAAGACGAATGGCCCCAAGATGGCGGCACCTGGCCGGGCTTTGGCCACTCGGGCGCCTCTTACCGCACGGCATAGATCTGGTCGAACACCCCGCCCTCCTTGAAGTGGGTGCTCTGGATAACAGGCCACTCGCCAAAGGTCTTCACCACGTTGAGGAAGGTGGCGTTCGGGAAGCGGTCGGCAAATTCGGCGAGGATAGCCGGGCTTCGCGGACGCAGGTAGTTGTTGGCGGCGATGCGCTGGCCTTCGTCAGACCACAGGTAGGTCAGGTAGGCCTCGGCCTCCTTGCGGGTGCCCTGCTTGTCGACCACCTTGTCGACTACCGCCACCGGGAGCTCGGCCACGGCGGTGACGCTCGGGTAGACCACCTCGAAGCTGCCACGACCGAACTCGCGGGCGATCATCTCGGCTTCGTTCTCGAAGGTGACCAGCACGTCGCCTATGCGGTTCTGGATGAAGGTGGTGGTAGCCGCACGGCCACCGGTATCGAGCACGGGGACTTGCTTGAACAGCTTGCCGACAAACGCCCTGGCCGCCTTCTCGTCGCCCCCCTGCTCCAGTACATAGCCCCAGGCCGACAGGTAGGTGTAGCGGCCGTTCCCCGAGGTCTTGGGGTTGGGCACTATCACCTGCACCCCCTCCTTGAGCAGATCAGGCCAGTCCTTCAATCCCTTGGGATTGCCCTTGCGCACGATGAACACAGTGGCCGAGGTGAAGGGCGCACTGTTGTCCGGCAGGCGGGCCGCCCACTCTTTCGGGACCAGGCCGCCATGCTCGGCCAGGGCATTGATGTCGGTGGCCATGTTCATGGTGATGACATCGGCGGGCAGGCCGTCGATGACGGCGCGCGCCTGCTTGCTCGAGCCGCCGTGGGACATATTGATCTGCAGCGGCTCGCCGCCTTCCGCCTGCCAGTGTTTCTGGAAGGCGGCGTTGTAGTCCTTGTAGAAGTCACGCATCACGTCGTAAGAGGCGTTGAGCAGGGTGGCGGCCTGGGCCAGCGGGGCCAGGGCCAGTCCTGCGGCGAACAGGGTGGCGGGCACGAGTCGTTTCATTGCACGTCCTTGGAATGAGAGTCGAGTGACCAACTATAAGAGCCACCCACTTATTCTTTGAAAGAATAATTAGTGCGCAGCTTATGCGATTAATGGCATCCCCTCGGTAGGACTCAGCGAACGAGCCGAATGTTGGCTGCGATTAGGCCGCCGGTTTTCTCTGGCCAGTGATGGCGGCAGGGGCACATTATCGATAGCGTCTGTGCTCGCTTGCTCCCGGTCTGGGCGGGTTTCTCCCCGCAACCAGGATGGGGTTTGCATGGTCAATCGCACCTAAAAAAACAGGGCGAACCAGATGGTTCGCCCTGTGGCTGTGACGTTGTCGGCGAGAGAGACTAGCCCTGCCCTTCGGAGGCCGCCGGGGCCTCCTTGGGTGCCTGCCAGCCGCCACCGACCGCCTTGTAGAGGGCGACCTGGTTGCTGAGCTGGGCCAGGCGGGTGCTGATCAGCCCCTGTCTGGCGCTGAACAGGGAGCGCTGGGCATCGAGGCGGGTGAGATAGCTGTCCACCCCCTGCTCGTAGCGGAACTCTGCCAGCTTGAAGTAGGTCTGGTTGGCATCCACCAGATCCTGCTGAGCCTGCAGCTGCTGCTGGTAGTCCGCCTGGGCGCCGAGCGTATCCGCGACCTCCTTGAAGGCGGTCTGGATGCTCTTCTCGTAGCTCGCCACCGCCTGTTTGGTGCCGACCTCAGCCACGTCCAGATCCGCCACGCGCTTGCCACCGTCGAAGATGGGCAGGTTTATCTGGGGCATGAAGGTCCAGGTGCCGGTGCCACCGTCAAACAACCCGCTCAGCTGGTTGCTGGCGGTGCCCGCCGTCGCGGTCAGCGAGATGGTCGGGAAGAAGGCGGCGCGGGCCGCGCCTATATTGGCGTTGGCCGCCTTCAGGTTGTGCTCCGCCGCCAGTATGTCTGGCCGCTGTTGCAGCAGGCTGGAGGGGGCCCCCACCGGGATGGCGGCCAGTTGCACCTCGGCCAGGGTCGCCGGTTGCCCTTCCAGCACCGGCACCTCTGTGCCGAGCAGCAGGGCCAGACCGTTTCTGTCCTGTTTCACCTGGCGCTGGTATTGCGCCTGGCTGACCCGGGCGTTCTCAAGGGCCGTGCGCCCCTGCGCCAGCTCCATCTCGGAGGCCGCCCCCAGCCGGTACTTGTGCTGGGTCAGGGCATAGCTCTCCTGCTCGGTCGCCAGCGTCGCCTGGCTTAGCGCCAGCAGCTCCTGATCCGCCAGCAGGGTGAGGTAGGCATTCGCCACCGAGGCGATCAGCGCTATCTGGGTGCTGCGCTGGGTCTCGATTTGCGCCAGGTAGTTCTCCAGTGCCTGATCTTTCAGGCTCTGGATCCGGCCAAACAGATCCAGCTCATAGGCGGTGATGCCGATGTCGGCGCCGTACTGGCTGCTGATGCTCCCCTGCCCCGTGCTGCTGAGATCGTCGGATCCCTGCTGACGGGTGCCGGAGCCGCTGGCGGCCAGGGTCGGCAACTGGGCCGCCCGCTGGATCCGGTATCTGGCCTCATAGGCCTCGACGTTGAGGGCCGCGAGCCGCAGATCCCGGTTGTTCTCAAGGGCGGTGTCGATCAGCTTTTGCAGCGCCGGGTCCAGGAACTGTTGCTGCCAGGGTGCCAGCGCCCCCTGGGTGGCGAGGTTCTCTTGCCAGGAGGCGCCTTGCGGCACCTCGGGGCGTTGGTAATCGGGGGCCATGGAGCAGGCCCCCAGCAGCAGCGTCACACTCAGGGCGACCAGGGTCTTAGTCATGTTGGGTCTCCTTGGTCAGCGCGGCGCGCTCCTCGGCTGAACTCTGCTTGGTGAAGTAACGCATCACCAGCACGAAGAAGAGCGGCACGAAGAAGATGGCGAGCACTGTGGCCGTGATCATCCCCCCCATGACGCCGGTGCCGATGGCGTTGCGGCTGCTGGCGCCGGCACCTGTGCTTATCACCAGCGGCAAGACGCCGAGGATGAAGGCAAGGGACGTCATCAGGATCGGACGCAGACGCTGGCGGGAGGCTTCCACCACCGCATCGCCGAGCTTCATCCCCTTGTCGTGGAGCTCCTTGGCGAACTCCACGATGAGGATGGCGTTCTTGGCCGAGAGCCCGATAGTGGTGAGCAGGCCCACCTGGAAATAGACGTCATTCTCCAGGCCACGCATGGTGGCCGCCAATATGGCGCCCAGTACCCCGAGCGGCACCACCAGCATGACAGAGAACGGAATGCTCCAGCTCTCGTAGAGGGCCGCCAGACAGAGGAAGACCACCAACAGCGAGATGGCGTAGAGCGCCGGCGCCTGGGAGCCTGCCTGACGCTCCTGGAAGGAGAGTCCGGTCCACTCGATGCCGATGCCTTCCGGCAGCTGTTTCACCATCTGCTCTATGGCCGCCATGGCGTCACCGGTACTCTTGCCGGGGGCCGCTTCACCGACGATCTCCATGGCGGAGACGCCGTTGTAACGCTCAAGACGGGGCGAGCCGAAGCTCCACTCGGTGCTGGCGAAGGCGGAGAAGGGCACCATCTGGCCCGCGCTGTTGCGCACGTACCACAACTTGAGATCCTCCGGGTTCATCCGGAAGGGGGCATCCGCCTGCAGGTAGACCTTCTTGACCCGGCCTCTGTCGACGAAGTCGTTCACATAGGAGGAGCCCCAGGCCGCCGACAGGGTGTTGTTGATGTCGCTGATGGAGAGCCCCTGGGCCAGCGCCTTCTCGTAATCGATCTTGATGTCGAGCTGGGGGGTGTCTTCCATCCCGTTCGGGCGTACCCGCACCAGGTTGGGATCCTGCGCCGCCATGCCGAGCAGCTGGTTGCGTGCCTGCATCAGCTTCTCGTGCCCCAGACCACCGCGGTCCTGCAGGAAGAAGTCGAAGCCGGTGGCCGTGCCGAGTTCCGGGATGGGGGGCAGGTTGAAGGCGAACACCTGGGCCTCCTTGATGCTGAACAGATAGCCCATGGCGCGGCCAATGATGGCATTGGCACTGCGCTCCTCGCCTTTACGCTCGCTCCAGTCCTTCAACTTGATGAAGGCCATGCCGCTGTTCTGGCCGCTACCGGCGAAGCTGAAGCCCGCCACCGTCAGCACGGAGTCGACGTTCTCCTTCTCGTTTTCGAGGAAGTAGTCGCGCATGTCGGCCAGCACCACCTCGGTACGCTCCTTGGTGGCCCCCACCGGCAGCTGCACCATGGACATGATGACCCCCTGATCCTCTTCCGGCAGGAAGGAGGTGGGCAGGCGCATGAAGAGCACCGCCAGCACCGCCAGCATGGCCAGGTAGATGATACTGTAACGGGTCCCCTGCTTGATCACCTTGCGCACGCCGTTCTGGTAACGGTTGGCATTGGTGTCGAAGAAGCGGTTGAACCAGCCGAAGAAGCCGCGCTGGGCACCGAACTCCCCGTGTTTCATGGGTTTGAGCAGGGTGGCACAGAGCGCCGGGGTCAGGATCAGCGCCACCAGCACAGAGAGCACCATGGCCGAGACGATGGTGAGGGAGAACTGGCGATAGATGGCGCCGGTCGAGCCGCCGAAGAAGGCCATGGGCACAAACACGGCAGACAGTACCAGGGCGATGCCCACCAGGGCGCCGGTGATCTGGGTCATGGACTTGCGGGTCGCTTCAAGCGGGGAGAGCCCCTCCTCGCTCATCAGGCGCTCCACGTTCTCCACCACTACGATGGCGTCATCCACCAGCAAGCCGATGGCGAGCACCAGACCGAACATGGTCAGGGTGTTGATGGAGAAGCCGAAGGCCGCCATGACCCCGAAGGTACCGAGCAGCACCACGGGCACGGCGATAGTCGGGATCAGGGTCGCCCGGAAGTTCTGCAGGAACAGATACATGACGCAGAACACCAGGAAGATCGCCTCGATCAGCGTCTGCACCACCTCCTCAATGGAGATCTTCACGAAGGGCGTGGTGTCGTAGGGGTAGACGATCTCCATGTTGGCCGGGAAATAGGCTGAAAGCTCACCCAGCTTGGCCCGCACCATCTCGGCGGTATCCAGCGCATTGGCACCGGTGGCCAGCTTGATGGCGACCGCCGCCGTGGCCTGACCGTTGTAGAGCGCGGAGGCATCGTAGTTTTCGCCGGCGAGCTCGACCCGGGCCACGTCCTTGAGCAGCACCTTGGAGCCATCCTGGTTCACCCGCAGCAGTATGTTGTTGAACTCCTCCGGGGTGGAGAGCCGGGTCTGCCCCATGATGGTGGCGGTGAACTGCTGATCGTTCACCGCAGGGGTGCCCCCCAGCTTGCCGAAGGCCACCTGGGCATTCTGGGCCTGGATGGCGGCCTGCACGTCTCCCGGGGTCATCTGCACCCGGTTGAGCTTGTGGGGATCCAGCCAGACACGCATGGAGTACTGGCTGCCGAACAAGGTGATGTCACCCACGCCGTCCAGACGGCTCAGGGGCTCCTTGATGTTGGCCACCACGTAATCCGCTAGGTCATCGTTGGTCATGGACCCGTCGGTGGAGATGAAGGCGGCCACCATCAGGAAGCTGCTGGAGGTCTTCTGGACCCGCACACCCTGCTGCTGCACCTCTTGGGGCAGGAGCGACATGGCCTGTTGCAGCTTGTTTTGCACCTGCACCTGGGCGATGTCGGGATCGGTACCCGGCTTGAAGGTGAGGGTCACGCTGACGTTGCCGGACGAATCAGACTGGGCAGACATGTAGAGCAGGTGATCCAGCCCCGTCATGTTCTGCTCGATGATCTGGGTCACCGAGTCTTCCACCGTCTTGGCGGACGCCCCCGGGTAGCTGGCGGAAATGCCAACGGCCGGCGGGGCTATGGTCGGGTACTGGGCGATCGGCAGGCCTATGATGGCCATGGCCCCGGCCAGCATGATCACCAGGGCGATTACCCAGGCGAAAATGGGTCTGTCTATGAAAAATCGTGCCATGAGGCGACTACTCCATCCTACTGCTTGGTGACCGGGGTCTGATCGGCCTGTGTGGTCGTGGTGGTGCTGGTGCGCTCAGCGGGCGCCACCAGGGCACCGGGTTTGACCTTCTGCAGACCGGCCACTATCACCTTCTCGCCGGCATCGAGGCCGGACTCCACCACCCAGCTGTCGCCGACCACGCGGCTGAGCTGCACTTCCCGCAGCTCGACCTTGTTGTCCGCGGTCACCACCATGACGGTGGCACCGCCTTTGGGCGTGCGGGTCACGGCGGTCTGTGGCACCAGCAGGCCTTCTGGGCGCTCGCCCTCCTGCAGGGTGGCGCGCATGAACATGCCGGGCAGCAGCAGATCATGGGGATTCGGGACCAGGACCCGCAGGGTCACCATGCCGGTGGTCTCGTCCACTGTCACGTCGGAGAACTGCAGGGTCCCCTGCTCGCCGTACTGGCTGCCATCTTCCAGCTGGAAGCTGACCTTGGCACCATCCTGCTTGCCCTGGGTCAGCTTGCCGGCGGCGACCTGGCGCTTGAGGCGCAGCAGATCGGCGGTGGACTGACGCACGTCCACGTACATGGGATCGAGCTGCGAGATGGAGGTGAGGCTGTCCGCCTGTTGGGCGGTGACCAGGGCACCCTCGGTCACCGCAGACTTGCCGATGCGGCCGCTGATGGGGGCGGTGATCCTGGTATAGGCCAGGTTGATGTTGGCGCTCTGCAGGGCGGCCTTGGCGGCCCCGATCTCGGCAACCTGCTGCTTCCAGGCCGCGTCGGCGTCGTCATACTCCTGACGGCTGATGGCTTTCACCTTCACCAGCTCGGCATAACGCTGGGCCTTGAGGCGGGCGCTCTGCTCGTTGGCCTGCGCCTTGGCCAGGTTCGCCTTGGCGCTGGCGACGGCAGCCTGATAGACGGCGGGATCGATCTGGTACAGCAGTTGACCGGCCTTGACGTCGCTGCCTTCGGTGAACAGGCGCTTGAGGATGATGCCATTAACCTGGGGGCGCACCTCGGCCACCCGCAGGGGGGCGGTGCGACCGGTGAGCTCTGACATCAGTTGCAGCGGTGCGGCATGGAGGGTGACCACGTCCACGGCGGCAGGCGGCATCTCGCCCGCCCCTTGCCCGGCCTCGCCCTTGTCGCCACAACCAGCCAGCAGACCGCTTGCCAACAAGGCAAGGCCCACCGAACGTGCGAGAATGTGTTTATGCATGGAGTTTCTGAGCCTCTGTTTCAAACAAAAAATCACAAAACCACAGGGTTTGTAGGGCCCCTGTTGGTAAAACTGCGAAGATGAGGCAATATACATACATTCATAAATGTATGTAAGTAACTTTTTCCCCTTTTAACAGGTACAGATCCGATGGCCAGAAGAACCAAAGAAGAAGCGCAGCAGACCCGCTGCCACATCATGAGCACGGCCCTGAATCTGTTCTGCCAACAGGGATTGGCGAAGACCAACCTGACCGACATCGCCAAGGCGGCAGACCTGACCCGGGGCGCCATCTATTGGCACTTCAAGAACAAGGAGGAGCTGTTCGTCACCTTGTGGGAGGAGCTGTGCGCCCCCCTCTCCCACCAGCTCGATGCCTGTGTCGATGAGCAGGAGCCGGATCCCCTCGGCAAGCTGCGCATCTTCCTCAAGGAGGTGATGTGCAAGATCAGCACAGAACCCGCCCATCAGCAGATGTTCACCATCATCTTCAACCTGGAGCCTCTGGAGGGAGAGGCCGAAGCCCTGAGGGATCACATGCGCCTGCAATCGGTCAACTTCTTCCGGGATCTGGAGATCACCCTGGGCAACGCCGTGCGCCTCGGCCACCTGCCCCAGGGGCTGGATCTGCGCCGTGCCACCACCCTGCTGCACTGCACTCTGGACGGCTACATCATCAACTGGCTGCACTTCCCGGAGCGCATCAACCTGATTCGGGAGGCCGACTTCCTGCTCGACACCCTGTTCAGTCTGCTCGCCAACCCCTCTCCCTCGCTCTTGCGCCGCCCCTGATGCCACGCAGGGCCGGGAAGGATCCTCAGCAGATCTGAACATCAGGGGGCAAATTTGCTAGAGTAGCCGCCCACCTTAGAGACGAGCCCTATGCCACTGTCACAGTCACCCGCCCCAGACACTCAAAACGCTGCCCCGCTGGCGCCGCGCCCCGCTCTCATCGGCCAGGCCCACTCCCCCTTCCTGGCACGCTTGCAGCCGGGTGCTCACCTGCTGGAAGCCGGTTGCGGCGCGGGGGAAGATCTCCACTATTTTCGGGAGCTGGGGTTCATGGTCACCGCCTTCGATGCCAGCCTGAGCCAGGCCAGCGCCGCCTCGCGCCTGTGCGGCCAGCCGGTGCGGGTCTGCCGCTTCGAGCAGATGCACAACGTGCTGCCCTATGACGGCATCTGGGCCAGCGGCTCGCTGCCCTGCCTGACAGAGGATGAGCTTGCCCCCGCCCTGATGCACCTCGCCGCCCTGCTCAAACCCCAGGGGCCGCTCTACTGCTCCTTCCCCTATGGCGAGAGTGAACCCGCCAGCCCCTTGTCCCCCTCACAGGACGAATACCCGCTGCTGACCCGGCTCGATGAGGCCCGCTTGCAGCAACTGATCGCCCCCCTGCCGTTTGAGCTGCATCAGCGCTGGTGCAGCGACGATGCCGTGCACGGCCGCTGGCTCCATGCTCTGCTGATCCGCGACCCCAATCCCGCCACAATCAATCAATATCGCGGCCGTCGATCCAGACAGGGTGCCCGACGCGATTCAGCATCCAGATAACAATATTTAACTCTGAGTTAACCAGGTGATGGCAGACAAGATGCGGCATTTGTGTTAAAAAGCGGCATTAAAATCAAAATTAAATAACAAATCAGACACTAACACCTGGATTTACCCATGAAACTCGTCCTCAATCTGATTGCCGGCATCCTCGCCGGTCTCCTGCTCGGTCTCTACGCCCCGGAATGGGTCGCACGGGGGCTGTTCACGGCCAAGACAGTGATAGGTCAGCTGATCACCTTCACCATTCCGCTCATCATCCTGTTCTTCATCATGAGCGGCATCGCCAGCCTGCCGAAGAACTCCGGCAAGCTGCTCGGCAAGACGGTGGCCCTCTCCTACTGCTCCACCATACTGGCCGGCCTGTTCGCCTTCACGGTGGCGAGCCAGCTGATCCCGCAGCTGACCACGGCCGCCGAGCCCACGGCCCAGGCCGCCATCAAGCTCAGCTCCTACATCAATCTCGAGATCCCGCCGCTGTTCGGGGTGATGTCGGCGCTGGCCGCTGCCTTCGTGTTCGGCATCGGCATCAGCGCCACCCAGGCCACCGACCTGCGCCGGGTCGCCGATCAGGGCCGTGACATCATCGACCGCCTGCTGGCCCGCGTGATCATCCCGCTGCTGCCCTTCTACATCGCCGGCGTCTTCGTCGAGATGACGGTGGAAGGCACCGTCTTCGCCACCCTCAAGACCTTCGGCGTGGTGCTGGTGATGGCCATCGTCATGCACTGGCTCTGGCTCTCCGTGCTCTTCATCGGCACCGGGCTGGCGCTGGGCCGCTCCCCCGCCATGCTCATCAAGAACATGCTGCCCGCCTACTTCACCGCGCTGGGCACCATGTCCAGCGCCGCCACCATCCCGGTGGCCCTGCAAGCGAGCAAGAACAACGGCGTGAGCGACGGCATCGCCAACTTCACCGTGCCCCTGTGCGCCACCATTCACCTGTGCGGCTCCACCATCACCCTGGTGACCTGCGCCACCGCAGTGATGTTCCTCTCCGAGCACCTGGCCATCCCGGGCTATGGCACCATGCTGCCCTTCATCATGATGCTCGGCGTCATCATGATTGCGGCGCCGGGCGCCCCCGGCGGCGGCGTCATGTCGGCGCTCGGCCTGCTCACCTCCATGCTCGGCTTCGGGGAGGCTTCCATCGCCCTGATGATCGCCCTCTACCTGGCCCAGGACAGCTTCGGCACCGCCTGCAACGTCACCGGTGACGGCGTCATCGCCCTCTGGGCCGACCGCTTCGCCCGGGGTGAAGAGACCCTGGCCGCCCCGCAGCATGACGCCGCCTGAGGGCCTGCGCCGCAATAAAAAAACGGGAGCCACTGGCTCCCGTTTTTGTCGATGGACTGCCTGTGAAGGAAGGCTCAGCCCCGGCGACGGATCACCCCCTCCTGCGCTGTGCTCGCCACCAGCACGCCGTCACGGGTGAAGAACTGACCGCGTACCAGACCACGGCCGCCGCTGGCGCTCGGGCTGTCCACCACGTAGAGCAGCCAGTCATCCAGCCGGAACTCCCGGTGGAACCACATGGAGTGATCTATGGTAGCGACCTGCATGTCCGGCTCCCAATAGGAGACCCCGTGGGGCTGCAGGGCGGTCAACAGGAAGTTGAAATCAGAGGCATAAGCCAGCAGGTAGTTGTGCACCCGCTGGTCATCCGGTATCTGCCCATTGGCCTTGAACCAGACGTGGCGCAGGGGCGCCTCTATCGCCGGGCGGATGGGGTCGACCAGGGTCACCGGGCGGATCTCGATGGGCTGCTCGCAGAGGATCTTGTCGCGCAGGGAGGCCGGGATCAGCTGCTCGTAGGGACGCACCAGCTCCAGCTCGCTCTTGAGCAGTTCAGGCGGGGTGATCCCCACCGGCATCTGGGCCTGATGCTCGAAGCCGCTGGTCTCCACCTGAAACGAGGCGTTGAGGTAGAAGATGGGCTTGCCGCCCTGAATGGCCTTGACCCGGCGGGTGGAGACTGTCTGACCGTCACGGATATTCTCTACGTCATAAACGATGGGACGAGTCACATCCCCGGGGCGCAGGAAGTAGGAGTGGAAGCTGTGGACCTGGCGATCGCTGGCCACCGTCTGCTTGGCAGCTGACAAGGCCTGCCCCATTACCTGTCCGCCAAACACGGCCCGCAGACCGAGATCCTGGCTCTGGCCCCGAAACAGGCCCTCCTCTATTTTCTCCAGCGCCAGCAGTGCCAGCAGCTCATCCAGTACCTTGCTCATTCTTATCTCCTGTATTCAGTGCGGGAAAGGCTAACAAGCCCGCCCCGCCAGGGCAACCATCCTGATGCACATCCCACAGCAGCAACCCCCTCCCGGCCTCCCCCTTCAAAAGGGGGAGGAGTATGCCGATCTCCAACCCACACAGAGGCAACTCTGGCTGCATCCCCCTTCACCAACGGGAGGAAAATACCGACCACCTCCCCACCAAGAGGCAACTCTGGCCCCCTCCCCTGGCAAGGGGAGGGCTGGGGTGGGGTCAGACGTGCTCAAGCCATGCCCGAATCGATACCACCACCCCGGGTAGATTTTGCATCACCTCCCTGTTGCTAAATCTCAGTACCGTCAACGACAGGCCCGCCATATAGGCATCCCGTTGCTTGTCATGGCTCAAGCCCTGCTCGTCGAAATGGCTGTCACCATCAACCTCTATGACCAATAACCGCTCGGGGCAGTAAAAATCCGCAATGTATGGGCCTATGCCCTGCTGACGGCGAAACTTGACTCCCAGTTGCCCAGCCCGCAGCACCTGCCACAGTCGCCGTTCGGGCGCTGTCGAATTGCCTCTTTGCTCACGCCGCTTGTCCAGCGTGGCTTCGCGGTTGAAAATGCGGATTGGCCTCTCGCCCATAGTTGTGCTCCTTTGGCTACAAACCATTTCAGCGTAAACCACAGCAACCCCCTCCCGACCTCCCCCTTCAAAAGGGGGAGGAGCATCGCCGCAAACAAAAAGCCCGCACCATGGGGTGCGGGCTCTTGGCTTGCCTTGACCGACCATGTCAGGCCACGGCGGCGGCTTACTTGCTGCCGGTGCCGGAGTTGCGAGTCGAGGCTTGCGGCTTGCGACGGGCCGTGGTGCTGCGGGCGCGCGGCTCCTTGCCCTGCATGTCCTTGTGGCGCTTGACGGCGCGACGGATCTGGGCGGCCTGCTTGTGGCGGGTGCTCTTGCCATCCTGCTGCAGGTCGACCTTGGACTCGGTCTCGTTGGGCAGATTGACCAGGCCGCGCAGGTAGTTCACCTCGGGCAGTTTGAGCTCCTGCCAGCCACCGCGAGGGATGCCGCGATCCAGGGTGACGTCACCGTAGCGAATACGCATCAGGCGGCTCACCTGCACTTCCTGGGATTCCCACAGGCGGCGCACTTCACGGTTGCGACCCTCGGTCAGGGTGACGTTGAACCACTGGTTCAGCCCTTCACCGCCGGCCGGCTTGATCTTGTTGAACCTGGCCATGCCGTCTTCCAGCTGCACGCCCTTGCGCAGGCGCTGCAGCATGGCTTCGGTGATCTCGCCAAAGACGCGCACCGCGTATTCCCGCTCCACTTCGTGGCTCGGGTGCATCAGCCGGTTGGCAAGCTCGCCGTCTGTGGTGAACAGCAAGAGGCCGGAGGTGTTGACGTCGAGGCGGCCCACCGCAATCCAGCGGGCCCCGTCCATCTTGGGCAGACGATCAAACACGGTGGGACGACCTTCCGGATCGTGACGGGTACACATCTCCCCTTCGGGCTTGTGGTACGCCAGCACGCGGCAGATCTGCTCCTCGGCCGCACGGGTCTTGACCTGGTGACCATCCACCCGGATCACGGCGTTCACTTCGACGCGATCCCCCAGCATGGCGACCTTGCCATCCACGCTGACCCGACCTGCGGTGATCAGGGCCTCCATCTCACGACGGGAGCCTTGACCCGCGCGGGCCAATACTTTTTGCAGTTTTTCACTCATCGGGTTTACCTGATTGTTGATCGCTGCCCGCTGACATAGCGGACAACATTGACTCCTGTGACGCGCCCTCGGGCATCGTCACCACGTTCATTCTCAAGACGGCCTGCCGCTTATTGACCGTCGCTCCCCTCGCCCAGCATGACCGGCAAGGGGGAGTGCAGTTCGGGATCCAGCTCGGGGAGCTGCTCCAGACTCTGCAGATTGAAATAGTCCAGAAATTCTCGGGTGGTGGCGAGCAGCTCGGGGCGACCCACCACCTCCTTGTGACCTATGCTGCGCACCCAGCCGCGCTCTTTCAGGGTATTGATGATCTGGCTCGATACCGCCACCCCGCGGATGGCTTCTATCTCGGCCCGGGTGATGGGCTGACGATAGGCAATCAGGGTCAGGGTTTCCAACACGGCACGGGAATAGCGGGGCGCCCGTTCGCTCCACAGGCGCGACAGCTCCTCGGCGTACTCCTGGCGGGCCTGGAAGCGCCAGCCGGAGGCGACCTCCTTGAGCTCCACCCCCCGCTCGCTGTAGTCCTGCCTGAGCTCCGCCAGCAGCAGCTGCACATAGCGGCTGGTCACCGGATAATCGGCCAGCACGCCGCTTTTCAGCTCGCTCACATTGAGCGGACGACCGGCCACGAACAACGCCGCCTCGATCAGAGTTTTTAAACGTTCAGCAGGCAGCGCCATCACGCATCCCTCCCTGAATCAGGGTATTGAGTCGTTCAGTGGGCAGCACCACGGTTGCCCTCCCCGTCCAGACTGCCCGAGGCGAACCGCCACTCAGTGTACCTGCTCATGCTCCCCCCCTTCCCCCTGGCTCGCCAGGGCAAAATGGATTGGCCCCAAGGGCTCGGCCTGCAGGATCCAGATAAGCTGCTCCTTGCACAGCTCCAGCAGGGCCAGGAAGGTCACCAGCACCCCCATGCGTCCCTCTTCGGCCCGCAGCACCTGCTCAAGGCGCAGGGTCTGGCCCAGGGAGAGCATGGCGAGGATCTCCGCCATGCGCACCCGGGTCGGGATCTGCTCGCGGCGGATCTGGTGATGTTCAAAATGAGTCGCGCGTTTTACCACACTTTGCATGTAAAGGGCGAGCTCAACCAGCGAAACATCGGGGGCCAGCGGCTTCAAGGCGCCAAAATCCGGTGGCAAGGCGGTGGCGATGAAGATCTCCCGCTCCAGCCTCGGCAGGGCGTTGACCCGCTCCGCGCCCAGCTTGAAGCGCTCGTACTCCTGCAGCCGGCGGATCAGGGTGACGCGGGGGTCTTCCCCCTCCTCCTCGTCCTCCAGCTCAGGGGCCTTGGGCAACAGCAGGCGGGATTTTATCTCCGCGAGCCAGGCCGCCATCAGCAGGTATTCCGCCGCCAGCTCGAGATTGAGCCCCTGCATCAGCTCCACGTACTCCATGTACTGGGCGGTGATCTGCAGGATAGGCAGGTTCAGGATGTCGAGCTGCTGACGGCGGATGAGGTAGAGCAGCAGATCCAGCGGCCCCTCGAAGGTGTCGAGAAACACCTCCAGCGCATCGGGCGGAATAAACAGATCCTGGGGCAGCTCATGGTAGGGCTGCCCCAGCACTTTCGCGATGGGCGGGGGAAGCAGGGCCTCCCCCGTCGCACCCGGCGCGATCACCGCCTCGGGTACGGGCTCGGCAGTATCACTCAAACGGCGTCGGATCCCCGGCACCGCGACGGCGCAACACGGGCTCGTCGTCGGAGAAGTCCACCACAGTGGTGGGCTGCTCGCCCAGATAGCCGCCGTTGACCACCAGATCCAGCTGCTTGCCGAGCTTGTCGGCGATCTCTTCGGGGTCGAATTCCGCCATCTCGGAGCCCGGCAGGATCAGGGTGGTGGAGAGCAGCGGCTCACCGAGCGCCTCCAACAGGGCCAGGGCGATGTTGTTGGCGGGCACCCGGATGCCGATGGTCTTCTTCTTCTCGTTCATGAGGCGGCGCGGCACCTCCTTGGTGGCCTTGAAGATGAAGGTGTAGGGCCCTGGGGTGTTGTTCTTCACCAGCCGGAAGGCGGTGTTGTCCACCTTGGCGTAGGTGGAGATCTCCGAGAGATCCCGGCACACCAGGGTGAAGTCGTGGGTCGGATCGATGCGGCGGATGCGGCAGATGCGCTCAAGCGCGTCCTTGTTGCCCATCTGGCAGCCCAGGGCATAGCCGGAGTCGGTGGGATAGACGATGACGCCGCCGCTTTGCAATATCTGCACCGCCTGACCGATGAGGCGAACCTGGGGATTGTCCGGATGTACGTAAAAATGCTGACTCATATGCTCTTCTCGCGATAGGGGCACGCCGGGTGCCCGCTCATGGTCACGGGCCCCTTGGCCCATGACACTACCTTAACCTGTTTGGCACAGACTCGCCCGTACCAAAGATCCGTGCCCGCCCATTGTGCTCAGCGGCTGGCCAGCAGGCTGGCATGCTGCTCCTGGCTGAGCCCGAAGTGATCGGGGTGTCCGAGCCAGAGCGGCATGCCCTCCTTGGGCAGCCACAGATGGCGGCCCAGCTCGGTCCAGTTGGAGGGGAAGTGAAAATCGGACCCCACCGAGATATAGAGGTCGTGATCCTTGGCCCACTGACCGAGGTTGGCCCGCTCCTGTGGGCTCTGCTGGGGCAGGGAGACCTCCATGGCATCGCCACCGGCCGCCTTGAAGGCCACCAGCAGCCGCTTGATCCACTTGGCGGTAAGATCGTAACGGCTCGGGTGGGCCAGCACCGCCAGCCCGCCCGCGGCGTGAATGGCGGTGATAGCCTCCCCCATCTCGGGCCACTCGGCGGGCACATAGCCCTTGTTGCCCCGGCTCAGGTACTTCTTGAATACCTTTTGCATGTTGTCGGCCACCCCGCGCGCCACCAGCACCCGGGCAAAATGGGCGCGGGTCACGGCGGCATCGCCGGCCAGGGCCTTGGCCTCTTCATAGGTGCCCGGGATCTGGCACTTTTCCAGACGGCGCCCTATTTCCTGGGCACGCGCCTCCCGGCGGGCCCGCTGGCCGGCCAGGAAGGCAGTCAGCTGCGGATTTTTTTCATCCACCCCGAGCGCCACTATGTGGATCTCGTGGTGCTCCCACCCGGTGGAGATCTCGACCCCGCTCACCAGTCGCAGCGGCAACTGTTCGTTCTGGATCGTCTGACGGACTTCATCAAGCCCGTCAAGGGTATCGTGGTCAGTGACCGCTAACACCTCCACCCCTTTCTCGGCGGCGCGGCGCACCAGATCGGCGGGGCTCAGCACGCCATCCGAGGCCGTGGTATGACAGTGAAGATCGAATCTCATCGGCTTGTTTCGCTCTCATCAGGGGGCCTGCTTGGGGAAAAGAAGGCAAAAAAGCGACTTGACTTGGCCGCGGCTTTATCGTTTTCTGTAGGCACTTCATTGCAAACATCTTTTTACAGGACGCTATCATGCAAACGACTTCCATCCTGACCATCTGGTGGTGGCACACTCCCTGACATGCGGGCGTGTGGTCGTTGCTGTACCTGTAATCTGACAGCAAATTAAGAACCCAAAGAAAAAGCCCGCTGACCCCAGCGGGCTTTTTTATTATCCGGCAAATGGACCTGTGATGAAACCGACAATTCAGACAAGTGCACTGACATGGCGATGGCGAACTCGCTGACGTGACGAAAATCCAATCCCAATTCGAGAGAAACGCCATGACCATCGGTTACACACAACACATGCAAGGGAAGGCATTATGACAGGCAACAAGACCCGGTTACCCCTGGGCGAATTCGATACCATCAGGCTCAATGCCCCTTATGTGACAGATCCCCTGGCGCTCTACACTCGGCTCTGCCAGGACAGCCCCAACAACCTGCTGCTGGAATCGGTGGAGATCGACTCAAAGGCCGGCACCCAGAGCCTGCTGCTGGTGGATGCCTGCCTGCGCATCGAGTGCCGTGGCCGCACTGTGCGGGTTCGCGCCCTCACCAGCAACGGCGCCGCGCTGCAGCGCCTGCTCGAGCAGCGCCTGAGCGCCGTCGTCACCCAGACCCGGGTGGCGGACGCGCTGCAACTCGACTTCCCGGCCTCCGATCGCACCCTTGATGAAGACAGCCGCCTCAAGGGCAGCAGCGTGCTGGACGTGCTGCGCACCCTGCAACAGGAGCTCCAGTGCCAGCAGGGTAAAGAGGCCCTCTTCATGGGAGGCAGCTTCGCCTACGACCTCATCGCCTCCTTTGAGGATCTGCCCGAGGTGCCGGAAGGGAGCAACGACTGCCCCGACTACTGCTTCTATGTGGCCGAGACCCTGATCACCATAGATCACATCAAGCAGAGCACGGCGCTGCTGGCCTGCCTCTTTGGCGGCGAGCAGGACGAGAGCCAGCTCGATGAGCGTTACGCACAGCTGACTGCGCGCCTCGAGGCCTTCAAGCAGGCCTGCCAGCAGCCGCAACCGGTGGCGCAGGGCGCCAAGCCCCTCACCGGCAACCTCCATATCGACAAGAGCGACAAGCAGTTCTGCGCCGAAGTGGAGAAGCTCAAGGGCTTCATTCGCCGCGGCGACATCTTCCAGGTGGTGCCGTCCCGCAGCTTCTCCCTCCCCTGCCCCAACCCGCTGGCCGCCTATCGCCGCCTCAAGCAGACCAACCCCAGCCCCTACATGTTCTATGTGCAGGATGAGGGCTTCACCCTGTTTGGCGCCTCCCCGGAGAGCGCGGTCAAGTTCTGCGCCGCCAGCCGCCAGGTGGAGATGTACCCCATCGCCGGCACCCGCCGCCGTGGCCTCAACCCCGATGGCAGCATCAATCTGGATCTGGACGGCCGCATCGAGCTCGAACTGCGCCAGGACGAGAAAGAGGTGGCAGAGCACCTGATGCTGGTGGATCTGGGTCGCAACGACATCGCCCGCATCTCCGAGCCCGGTACCCGCTACGTGAAGGATCTGCTGAAAGTGGATCGCTACAGCCACGTGATGCACCTGGTCTCCCGGGTGGTGGGCCGCCTTCGCTCGGATCTCGATGCCCTGCACGCCTATCAGGCCTGCATGAACATGGGCACCCTGACCGGCGCCCCCAAGCTGCGGGCCAGCGAGCTTATCCGCATGGTGGAAGGCAAGCGCCGCGGCAGCTACGGCGGCGCCGTGGGCTACCTCAACGGCGCGGGGGAGATGGACACCTGCATCGTCATCCGCTCCGCCTTCGTGAAAGCGGGTCTGGCCCATGTCCAGGCCGGTGCCGGCGTGGTCTATGACTCCAAGCCCCAGGCCGAAGCGGACGAAACCCGCGCCAAGGCGGCCGCCGTGCTGGCCGCCATCGCCGCCAGCCATGGCACCTCCCTGCAAGCCCTGAGCGCCCAGCAGGAGCAACATAAGGACGTGAGCCATGACTAACATCTTCCTGCTCGATAACTTCGACTCCTTTACCTACAGCGCCTTGGCCGATCAGTTCCGCACTTCGAAGGAGCAGCACCATGACTAACATCTTCCTGCTCGATAACTTCGATTCGTTTACCTACAACCTCGTCGACCAGTTCCGCACCCTGGGCTATCCGGTGCGCATCTACCGCAACAGCCTGCCGGCGACCCGTATCATGCAGGAGATAGAAGCCTGCGACGGTGACGCCGTGCTGGTGCTCTCCCCGGGACCGGGCGCCCCCCATGAGGCCGGTTGCCTCATCGATCTCATCAAGCTGGCCCGCGGCCGGGTGCCCATCCTCGGCATCTGCCTCGGTCATCAGGCCCTGTGCGAAGCCTACGGCGGCACCGTCGGGGCGGCGGGCGAGATAGTCCACGGCAAGCGCTCGCTGATTGAGCACAACGGTCACGGCGCCTTCGCGGGGCTGCAAAGCCCGCTGCCGGTGGCCCGCTACCACTCCCTGGTGGCGACCTATGTGCCGGAGGAGTTGCAGGTGATTGCCCACTATCAGGGCATGCCCATGGCCATAGAGCAACGGGACGAGCGGGTGCTGGGCTTCCAGTTCCACCCGGAATCCATCATGACCTCGGAAGGGGCCCGCCTGCTGACCCAGGCCCTCGCCCATATCTGTCGTCCAGAAAGCCTTTTCTCACGAAGCGACGCGCGGTAAGGAGACCCCATGCATCAACATCTCAACACCCTCTATCAGGGGCAGTCTCTCACCCGCGACGCCGCCCGCGACGCCTTCGGCCAGGTGGTCCGTGGCGAAGTGGATCCCATCGTCCTCGCGAGCCTGCTCACCGCCCTCAAGCTCAAGGGGGAGACCCCGGAGGAGATCGCCGGCGCCGCCGAGGCCCTCTTGGCGGAGGCTCGTCCCTTCCCGCGCCCGGACTATGGGTTCTGCGACATCGTCGGCACCGGTGGCGATGGCCTCAACACCATCAACGTCTCCACCACCTCGGCCCTGGTGGCCACCGCCTGCGGCCTCAAGGTGGCCAAGCACGGCAACCGCTCCGTCTCGAGCAAGTCCGGTTCGAGCGATCTGCTGGACAAGATGGGGATCAAGCTCGACATGAGCCCGGCCCAGGCTCGCCGCTGTCTGGACGAGCTCGGCATCTGCTTCCTGTTCGCCCCCCAGTACCACGCCGGGGTGCGCCACGCCATGCCGGTGCGCCAGGCCTTGAAAACCAGGACGCTGTTTAACGTCCTGGGGCCGCTTATCAACCCCGCCCGCCCCAGCTACCAGCTGATGGGGGTCTATGCCCCCGAGCTGGTGCGTCCCATCGCCGAAACCCTGCTGGCACTGGGGCTGAAAACCGGTATGGTGGTACACGGCGCCGGGCTGGACGAAGTGGCCATTCACGGTCCGACCCAGGTGGCCGAGATCCGTGACGGCGAAATTCGCGAATACCTGCTCACCCCGGCAGACTTTGGCCTCGAGACCTACCCGGTCAGCGCCATTCAAGGGGGGGAGCCGGAAGAGAACCGCGCCATCACGGACGCCATCCTGGCAGGGGAAGGCACTGCGGCCCACAACGCCGCCATCGCCGCCAACGTGGCGCCGCTGCTGGTGATGGCGGGCAAGGCCCCGGACTTCAAGCAGGCGGCCGCGCAGGTGCTGGCCAAGCTTGCAAGCGGTGAAACCCGCCTGCTTGCCCAGGCCCTCGCCACCCTGAGCCATCAGGAGGCATGATGTCAGTCAGTACTCACGGCAGCCAACAAGGCAGTACCACTCTTAGCAAGGATATCGAGATGCTCGACCCCCTCTCCTCCCCCGATGCCTTCCTGAATCGGGCGTCCATCAACCAGACCATTCTCGGCAAAATCGTGGCCGCCAAGCAGGAGTGGGTCGCGGCCCGCAAGCTGGCCCAGCCCCTGGAGAGCTTCCAGGGCGCCTTGGTGCCAAGCGATCGGGACTTCGAGGGGGACCTGCGTGCAGGCTCCACCCGCTTCATTCTCGAATGCAAGAAGGCCTCCCCCTCCAAGGGCTTGATCCGCGACGACTTCAGCCCCGAGGCCATCGCCGACATCTATGGCAACTACGCCACCGCCATCTCGGTGCTGACGGACGAGCAGTTCTTCCAGGGGGATTTTGCCTTCCTGCCCAGGGTGCGCGGCCGGGTCAAGCAGCCGGTACTCTGCAAGGACTTCATGATTGACCCCTATCAGGTCTATCTGGCCCGCCACTATCAGGCAGACGCCATCCTGCTGATGCTCTCCGTGCTCACCGACGAGGGCTATCGCGCCCTGTTCAAGGTGGCGAAAGAGTTAGGTCTAGGGGTGCTCACCGAGGTGAGCAATGCAGAGGAGCGGGATCGCGCCGTCGCCCTCGGCGCCCCCGTGATTGGCATCAACAACCGGGATCTGCGGGATTTGAGCGTGGATCTCGCCCGCACCAAGCAGCTGGCGGCCGAGATCCCCGCCGATCGGGTGGTCATCAGCGAGTCCGGCATCAACCACCGCGCCCAGGTGGCGGATCTGCGCGCCCATGCCAAGGGCTTCCTGGTGGGCTCCTCCCTGATGAGCGAGCCGGATCTGGAGGCGGCGGTGCGCAAGCTGGTGCTCGGCCAGAACAAGGTGTGCGGCCTCACCCGCCCCGAGGATGCCGCCGCCGCCCATCAGGCGGGGGCCGTGTTCGGTGGCCTTATCTTCGTCGCCAAGAGCCCGCGTTACGTGGACATTCCCGCCGCCCGCGCCGTCATGGCGGGTGCGCCGCTCTCCTATGTGGGGGTGTTTCGCAATGCCCAGCCCCAGACCATCGCCAAGACGGTGGAAGCTCTGGGACTGGCCGCGGTGCAACTGCACGGGGATGAGGACGCCGCCTATATCGAGACCCTGCGCCCCCTGCTGCCGGCAGGCTGCCAGATCTGGAAAGCGGTCGGCATCACAAGCGGCGATCCCCTGCCCTCCCTCGACTACCCGGCGGATCGCCTGCTGCTCGATACCAAAGTGGGCAACCAGAGCGGCGGCACCGGCCAGGCGTTCGACTGGGCCCTGCTGGGAAGTCTCGATAAAGCCAGGCTGATGCTGGCGGGGGGGCTCAATCCCGACAACGCCCTGCAGGCCGCCCGGGTGGGTTGCCTCGGCCTTGATTTCAACTCCGGGGTGGAGAGTGCCCCGGGCCAGAAGGATGCACACAAGCTGGCGGCGGCCTTTGCCGCTCTGCGAACCCTCTAGTGACATGTACCAAATTAATGAACTGCGTTTGCCTATAAGCACAAGGAATAATGTATGACCCTGCTCAATCCGTTTTTCGGTGAATTTCGTCGATGACATGTATGTGCCCCAGCCATACGCCTCAGCCCGCCAAGGCTCATACCTGATCTCAATTGCAGAATGTAAAGGAAGATAACCATGACCCTGCTCAACCCGTTTTTTGGTGAATTTGGTGGCATGTATGTGCCCCAGATCCTCATCCCCGCCCTGCTCCAGCTGGAGAAGGCCTTCGTCGATGCCAAGGATGACCCGGCCTTCATTGCCGAATTTCAGACCCTGCTGACCGAGTATGCCGGTCGCCCGACGCCCTTGACCCTCACCCGCAATCTGACCAAGGGGACCAAGACCCGGCTCTACCTCAAACGTGAAGATCTGCTGCACGGCGGCGCCCACAAGACCAACCAGGTGCTGGGCCAGGCCCTGCTCGCCAAGCGCATGGGCAAGAGCGAGATCATCGCCGAGACCGGTGCCGGTCAGCACGGTGTGGCGACGGCGCTGGCCTGCGCCCTGCTCGGCCTCAAGTGCCGGGTCTATATGGGTGCCAAGGATTGCGAGCGCCAGAAGCCCAACGTGTTTCGCATGAAGTTGATGGGGGCCACCGTCATTCCGGTGCACTCGGGCTCATCCACCCTCAAAGATGCCTGCAACGAGGCGCTGCGCGACTGGGCCGCCAACTACGACAGCGCCCACTACCTGCTCGGCACCGCCGCCGGCCCTCACCCCTTCCCCACCATAGTGCGGGAGTTCCAGAAGATGATCGGGGAAGAGGCCAAGGCCCAGTGCTTCAAGAAGGAAGAGCGCCTGCCCGATGCGGTGATCGCCTGCGTCGGCGGCGGATCCAATGCCATCGGCATGTTTGCCGACTTTATTGATGAGCCGTCAGTGCGCCTTATCGGGGTCGAGCCGGGTGGTCACGGCATCGAGAGCGGCGAGCATGGTGCGCCGCTCGGCCACGGCAGCAAGGGGGTCTTCTTTGGCATGCACTCCTACCTGATGCAGGACACTCAGGGCCAGATCCAGGAGTCCTACTCCGTCTCGGCGGGTCTCGACTTCCCCTCCGTCGGCCCCCAGCACGCCCACCTGGCCGCCATCGGCCGCGCCGAGTACCCCTCGGTGACCGACAAGGAGGCGCTGGACGCCTTCCAGGAGCTGGCCAAATCCGAAGGCATCATACCGGCGCTGGAGTCCTCCCACGCCCTGGCCCACGCCCTCAAGATGGCCCGCAGTGAACCGGAGAAAGAGCAGGTGCTCATCGTCAACCTCTCCGGCCGTGGCGACAAAGACATCTTCACCGTTGCCGACATTTTCGAGAAAGAAGGAACCTTGTCATGAATCGCTACGCACAACTCTTCTCCCGTCTGGACAAGGCCAATCAGGGCGCCTTCGTGCCGTTCGTGATGCTGGGTGACCCCACCCCCGAATTGTCCCTGGCCATCGTCGATGCCCTGGTCGAAGGGGGCGCCGATGCCCTGGAGCTCGGCATTCCCTTCTCCGATCCGGTGGCGGACGGCCCCACCATTCAGGGTGCCGCCCTGCGGGCCTTTGCCAGCCACACCACCCCGGACGACTGCTTCGGCCTGCTTGCCCGAATCCGCGCCAAGTACCCAGAGCTCCCCATTGGCCTGCTGGTCTACGCGAACCTGGTCTATGTGCGCCACATCGACGGCTTCTACGAGAAGTGCCAGCAGGCAGGGGTGGACTCGGTGCTGGTGGCCGACGTGCCGGTGCAGATGTGCGCCCCCTACAAGGCGGCCGCCGACAAGTTCGGCATCGACAGCATCTTTATCGCCCCGCCCAACGGTGACACCGAGACGCTCAAGGCAGTTGCCGAGCTTGGCAGCGGTTACACCTATCTGGTGAGCCGCGCCGGCGTCACCGGCGCAGAGACCAAGGCCGGCATGCCAGTGGATGGCCTCATCAACACCCTGCGCGAGTTCAATGCTCCCCCCGCCCTGCTCGGCTTTGGCATCAGCGAACCGGCCCAGGTGCGTGAGGCCATCAAGGCCGGCGCCGCCGGCGCCATCTCCGGTTCCGCCGTGGTCAAGATCATCGAGACCCACCACAAGAACCCGGAGCATATGCTCACTCGCCTGAAGGAGTTTGTGGAAGGGATGAAGGCCGCGACCAATAGATAAGGTTGGATTTGGGGTCAGATGCCGTTGACCCTGACCAGCCAGCCAGCCAGCCAGCCAGCCAGCCAGCCAGCCAGCCAGCATAATGGGAGCCCACTTGGGCTCCCTTTTCTATTTATCTCTTTTGCTTCCTATCACTTTGTCCCCTCTCCCTCCGGGAGAGGGTCAGGGTGAGGGCAATCAGGATTTCCCCTGATTTGGTTCGAATAGGGTCGCGTATTCGGACGTTCGCGATTCGGGCGGAGTTAATCCGAACGCTCGAGCCAGCGGTAGGCCCCTTGATGCGGCTGCGCCGCATGGAACGCGAGGGCCCTGCCCTCGACGGGGTTTCGCCCGCCCTTCGGGCCGGGGCGAGTGACTTTTCTTTGCGTGGCCAAAGAAAAGTCACCAAAAGAAAGGCCACCCCCGCTTATTCGCCCGACTGACGTCGGGTACCTTCGGCTCACCCTCTTGTCCAACGGCACGCGCCGATGGGCCTTTGCCCTCCGCCATCCATGGCTTCGCCCAAAGCCCGCTTCGAACATCCATGTTCTCGCGCCAAATCGGGTCGAGCTGTGCTCGCCCTTTCCCGATTTTGCCCATGGCCCAACGCCGCTCGCTCGGCATCCTTCCTCGCGGCCTGGACAAGAGGGCTCACCTCAGCGAATAAGAGAGGGATCAACACCGTGCCAACCCGCAGCCTCCGTCTGACCCCAGACAAGCTCCCTCTCCCCTTGGGAGAGGGTTGGGGTGAGGGGAATATCTGCATCCTCTGCTAACCCAAGAGCCCACTCAAAGCAGCTGTTCATCACTAATTGGTTGAACCAGCTCAGGTTTCTATCAACTTCCTCTTTCCATGTCTCAATCCGGCCCCTTAAGATGGCCAAACAACAATCCATCTCTCAGGAGGGCGTCATGGCAGCGATGGTTGCTATCTCGCAGGTGAAAAGCAGCGAACTGGGGGCTGGAACTCAGGGGCGGTAGCCTTGCTGGAATTTGCCGTAGCCGGCTCCTGAACTGTTTCTTTATAAAAAGGCAATGGAAGCATTAAACAAGGGGGGTCAAACGAGCATATTCATGCATCAGAATCAAATTGGTAATGCTCTGATTTAATTTGATTATTATCGCGGCAACTATCAGGGCAGAGTGGAGTTATATGGAAGGCTCTGCTATCAGATTAGTGCCGCCTTCTATCTAATCACTGTTATGTGGCCTAGAGTGGTTTAAAGGATTTTCAAAAATGGATATTACACCAGATAATTGGCCAGATCATTATTGGAATTACCTTGCTCAGCTAGAGGTTCATGCAATTGATAAAAATCACCACGCCTTAAAGCCTTGGGATGAGCTTGCCGAAAAATGTATGAATCTTGCTATCAAAGCACCATTTTTAAAAGGCGAAGAGTCTGGCAGTAAATCTCTTAAATTGGCTGCGGCTTTTCTAAAGAGAGTAATGAGTGACTTCAGAGGGGTTTGGTTACTTATTAATTGGGGTTATCCGTATCAAGCTGCATGTGTTGCGTCCTCTCTTTATGAAAATGCTCTTGTAGTAAATTGTATTAGCGGCAGAGATGATTTAGCCGAAGAAATTCTTGCCGATAAAAATGGTGATGTTCCATGGAAGCCTCAACTGCTATCCAAGATGGCTGCACAAAGAGATTTATTTGATGAAATAAAAAACAATCCTCCAAGTGGCAAAGACTTTGAACAAGCGTGGAGGCTTTGTTATCACAACTATAAACTTTTGTGCAAAATGAAGCATCCTACTCTGCAACAAATAAAAGACGAAACAAGTCACGCTATGAACACAAAAGGCCAGTTTGCTGTTATCCCTTTGCCAGATACTAGGGAAAGTGCTGTGGGTTTAAAGCAAATGATAATGGTCATTGCCATATCAAAGTTGTTTTCAGCGGCTAAGTGTTTCGCTCAGGGCGAGATCGTGAACATTTTGTTAAAAATTAAAAATAGTTTTTTGCCTACAAAACAAATACTTATAGGCCTGTGATATGCAGTTAACTTTATAGTCAGGATCGCCTTC
>NZ_JBGLQX010000006.1:0-185594 GCF_041403065.1 Aeromonas sp. S16(2024)
GCGCACCTTGTCGCGAATAAAGTCAAAAGAGATGAACTTGTCGATTTTGCGCAGGAGGTGGTCTTGGGGGACAAGTTCTTCGAGAGTGACCATCTCGATCTCAAGTTGCTGGGGTGTGGGTTCTCTGAGCATGGTGCAGTCCATTTATTGACCATGCAGCAATTAGATCAAACCCCGAGATCGGCGTCCAGGGGTTTGTCATCAGTCTGAAGGCTCCCGCGGGAGCCTTCTTCATTCCGGTTGCAGCGGTTCTTCCTCCTTGCTCTCCAGCCGCCTGACCGGCTTTTGCAGGATCAGGTTGGCCGGGTAGGTCACCAGGTCGCCGTTGTCATCCCGCACCCTCAGGTAGAACAGGCCTATTTCGGTGATGACGCCAGTCACTGAGTCATCCTTGTCGAGGATGCGGATCCGGTCGCCGATCTTGTAGGGGAAGGCGAAGAAGATGGTGATGCTGGCGGTGATGTTGGAGAGGATCGACCACTGGGCCACCATGGCGACCCCGAGCACGGCGAAGAAGGAGGAGGCGAGCACCACCAGCCGGGAGAAGTCGAGTCCCCAGACCCCCGCCAGGATCAGCAGGGTGGCGCAGCCGAGCAGGAAGTGGAACACATGCTCCACGTAGAGCACCCGGTTTTCGCTCACCTGCCGGCTCTGACCTAACGCCATCAGGCTCTTGTGAATGAGGCCGCGGATCAGGGTGTGTCCCAGCAACAGCAGCAGGGTCACACCAAAGGATTCCCATGTCGTCATGCGCGCTCCTTACCACCAGCGTCGATATTTGAGCCAGACCGCCAGCCCGCTCGCCAGCCCCACCAGAGAGCCGCAGAAGATCCAGAAGGCGGTCGGGCTCTCGGCCCCGGGGATGCCGCCCAGGTTGATGCCAAACAGGCCGGTCAGGAAGCTGGCGGGCAGGAACATCAGCGCCATCACCGACATCTGGTAGGCACGGCGGTTGGTAGCCTCCGCCGTCAGGTTGTTGATCTCGTCCGCCAGCACGGCGGAGCGAGCCACCCCGGCATCCAGATCGTCCAGCCAGCGGCGCAGCCGATCGGCGATGTCGAGCAGGCGGCGGCGGTCATCCTCATCCAGCCAGCTGAGCTTCTCGTTGGCGAGGCGCGCCACCAGATCCCGCTGGGGAGAGAGGTAACGACGGATCATGATGAGCTGCTTGCGGATCCGTGCCAGTCGGCCGTTGGCGGGCAGTTCGCGCATCAGCACTATCTCTTCCAGCTCAAGGATCTGATCGTGCAGCTCCTCGACAAACTCCCCCGCCCTGTCGGTCAGGGCATCGCAGATCTCCACCAGCCAGTCGGCGGTCGAGATGGCGCCGCCCCCCAGCGCCAACTGCTGGAAGACATCTTTTTCCGACAGCAGGGAGCGACGGCGACTGCTGAGGATGAAATCCGGGGTGATGTAGATGCGCAGCGCCACCATCTCTTCCGGCCTGTGATCCTTGTTGTGATTGATGCCACGCAGGATCAGCAGCACGGTTTCTCCCATCCGCACCAGCTTGGGCCTGTTGCTCTGACCGAGCAGGGATTCGCGCGCGGCGTCATTGAGCAAGGGGGTCTGCAACAGCCAGCGGGCCGCCTCCGGATTGCCGTAATCCAGATGCACCCAGCTGGGCTGGGCTGCCGGGATCTCGCTACCTGTGGCCAGCGGGGTCATCCCCCCCTTGCCATCCAGGGTCAGGCCATAAATTACGTCACTGGGCACCCGATCCATCTCGTCTCCTTCTCGTTCATGCTCAGGCCCCAGCTTACACGAAAGCGGGGGCCGACTCAGCCCCGCACCGGGAAGGGTGCGCCTGTGCTACCATGCCCGCTCTCGTTTCATGCCCGTTTCAACTACAGGAAACCATGCCATGCCCATCTGGGTCGATGCCGATGCCTGCCCCATTCCGGTCAAGGAGATCCTCTACCGCGCCGCCCACCGCGCCCAGGTCGTCACCACGCTAGTGGCCAATCAGGGACTGCGGGTTCCCCCCTCTCCCTTCATCAAGACCCAGCAGGTGGAGAAGGGGTTCGATGTGGCGGATCATGTCATTGCCCAACAGGTGCAGCCCGGCGATCTGGTGATCACCGGCGACATCCCCCTCGCTTCCTGGGTCATAGATGCCGGTGGCGAGGCGCTCAACCCCCGTGGCGAGATCTACACCCGCGAGACCATCCAGGCCCGCCTCGGCATGCGCAACTTCATGGAGGAGCTGCGCTCGGCCGGTGTCCAGACCGGCGGCCCGGCCCCCTTCAACGCCGCCGACAAGCAGCGCTTCGCCAATGCCCTCGACAAATGGCTGCTCAAGGGCAAGCTGACCTGAACCCTCGCCACAGTGGCAAGGCTCATGGCCTGGCTGATGATGAGCCCTCTGCCACAGATGGCAGGGGGCTCATCGCTTGCCGGCCCATCTTCCCCTATCACCTGACGCCATGTTTGACCCGCAAACAGCGCCTCCCACTCCCCGTGCCAGCCTCACCCATAAGACCCATTCCAGATATAACTTTTGGTATCAATTTCGTCAAAAACTCATACTTTTAATTCTATCGCTACCGATTGAATTATCACTACCGCTATCCTAGACATATTAAAACGCCTTAAATAATAATTTAATCATTATTGGTTTCGCCAATTGGCCCACATCTAAAAGGATGTTTAAACACCTACTGAACATTGAGTGTTCATGATCAATAAAAATCCATTAAAACAACATGTTTGATGGTTTCATTATCCATTCGGCATTGAGGTGGCCATAGCTGCAGGATTCGCTGTTCCCATAAAGTAGTACCGGGATGATCTTCACTTCATATTAAGCACAGGGATTGAAGGGGAATATCAATGATCAAGCCAATGAATGTATTTCTTTCACTGTTCTTCACTTTTTTCTTATTCAGTTGCGGCGGGGGTGGTGGCGGAGGAGAGGATAATCCGACCAATCCGGCGCCCGGCACCAAAACACTGACCAGGATCGACATATCAGCCGACACCGCGGGCAACAAGGCGCGGGCCGAAGCCAACCCCAGCACCCCGCTCGGGATCAGTACCCAATATCTGGCCATCGCGACCTACAGCGACAACAGCACCGCCAATATCACGGATGTCGCCAGCTGGGTCAGCGCGGATAGCAGCATAGCCACCATAGATGAGAAGGGCCTGGTCAAAACACTCAAGATCAGCAGCACCGGAATAAGTGCAAGCTATCAGGGAGTTACCAGCAATATCTCCACCCTCACCATCACGGATGCCATTGCCACCAAGGTCTCTGTCATTCCCCCCACAACCAAGCTGGCCAAGGGGCTGACGCTGCAACTGCAGGCCATTGCCACCCTCTCCGATGACACAACCAGGGATGTGTCGACCCAGGCCAGCTGGCAGAGCAACAACCCGACCGTGTTGAATGTCGATGGCCAGGGAAAAGCCACCGCCATCGAAGCCGGTGACGCCACTGTCACGGCCACGGTACAGGGGGTCACAGGCCAGACTACTGTCTCGGCAGTCGATCTGACCGTCAGCCAGATCCAGATCATCCCGGCCACAGTGCAACTGGCCGTAGGCACCACGACCAGGCTGACGGCTATCGCCACCCTCGCCGATCAGAGCACTCAGGATGTCTCCTCTCAGGTGGGTTGGTTGAGCAGCAACACCGCCGTCGCCACCGTGGATAGCACGGGTCTGGTGACCGGCGTTGCGGCGGGCTCCACTACCCTGTCCGCCAGCCTGCTGGGGGTCACTGCCAGCACCAGCATCCAGGTCAACAACACCAGTGTCAGTGCCCTGCAGGTCATTCCTGCCGTCACGGCCATAGCCCTTGGCACCAAGAGCCAGCTGCAGGCCATCGCCACCTTTGCCGACGGTTCGACTCAGGATGTGTCATCACAGGTCCAGTGGAGCAGCAACGACCCCTTCATCGCCAATGTCGACAGCCTGGGGCTGGTCACGGGGAGCGGCATCGGTCAGGCGACCGTCACCGCCACCCTTGGCGCCATCAGCCGCAGTGCGACCCTGACTGTCACCAATGCCATCGCCACTGCGCTGCAAGTCATACCGCCGACGGCCTCCCTGCCCAAGGGGGCCAAGCTGCAATTCCAGGCCATCGCCACCTTCAGCGACAACTCATCGCAGGACGTAACCAGCCAGGTCAATTGGGACAGCTCGGATATCAGCGTCGCGACCATAGATCTGAACGGTGAAGCCACCGCGTTCAGTGAAGGGGCGTCGAACATCTCGGCCAACTTCTTGGGCGTCACCAGCAATACGGTACTGCTGGTGGTAACCAATGCCACCGTCAACAGCATCCAGGTCGTCCTGAATGGCGGCAGTGGCAACCTGGCCAAGGGCAGCTCGGTGCAGTTCAAGGCCCAGGCCGTGCTGAGCGATGGCAGCACCCTGGATGTCTCTAGCCAGGCCGCCTGGTTCAGCAGCGATCAAACCAAGGTCACCATCAATGCCCAGGGCCTGGCAACCGGGGTTGCCGTGGGCACCAGCACCATCAGTGCCAGCCTGAACGGTGTCACCAGTGCCGGAACTGTGCTCACCGTCACCAATGCCACTGTCAGTCAGATCCAGATCACCCCGCCCAGTCTCACCCTGGCCAAGGGGACCAAGGGCAAGTTAACGGCGATCGCCACCTATAGCGATAACAGCACCCAGGATATTTCGAACCAGGTGGTCTGGAACAGTTCGAACATAGGGGTGGCCACCATCAACCTGTCCGGCGAAGTCAGCGCTGTCAGCAACGGCAGTGCAACCTTGACCGGTAGTGTGGGCGCGGTCACCAGTAACAGCGTCAGTTTGAACGTGACCAATGCCAGCGTGAATCAGATCGATTTGTCGGCGACGGCATCGACCCTGGCAGCCGGCACCAAGGCTCAATTGACCGCCGTTGCCAGCTACTCCGATGGCAGCAGCCAGAACATTACCCCCCTGGTCTCCTGGAGCAGCAGTGACAGCGACGTCGCAACCGTCAGCACCAGTGGTGAAGTCACCGCAGTGTTCCCGGGGACGGCCGTCATCACCGGCAGCTTCGGTGGGCAAATCAGCACCTTGACCGTCACAGTCACGGCAGCGACGGTGAGCGCCATCCAAATCAGCACTCCCCTGACCTCACTGGCATTGGGGACCAATGGCCAGCTGAAGGCACTCGCAACCTACTCTGACGATACCCTGGTTGATGTGACCAGCCAGATCAGCTGGAGCAGCAGCGCCCCGACTCTGGTCAGCGTGGATGCCAATGGCCAGATCAAGGCGCTGGCGGTGGGCTCTGCCGTCATCAGTGGCAGTCTGGGGGGAACTAGCGCCACCATCAATATCGCAGCGACGGCGGCGACGCTGACCGGGCTCACAATAGACCCCATTCCCAATCTGGCGAGCGGGAATCAGGCGCAACTCAAGGCGACGGCCAATTTCAGCAACCTGACCAGCCAGGATGTGAGTGCCCTGGTCAACTGGCAGAGTGACAACACAGGCGTCGTGACCGTCTCCGGCACCGGACTGGCCCAAGGGGTGACCGCAGGAACAGCCAATATCACCGCCAGCTTCCTGACCGGAACAGACAGCAAGCCAATCACCATCACGGCGGCGACCCTCGGCAGCCTGGCTGCCAGCTGCACCACGCAGGTCCAGCTGGGAGTGCTCGGCCTGCCGATCGCCAACATAGTGACCCGCAAGGCCGTCGCCACCTTCTCTGACGCCAGCACGCTGGATGTCAGCAGCAGCGTCACCTGGAGCAAAAATGGCGTTGTCATCGGGGTAACCCTGAACAACACCGACATATTGCTGTTGACCCAGTCGGTGACTTACCAGGCCACTCTCAATGGCGTGACCAGCAACACCATCACCTGCCCTTGATAGGAGGCATTGAGCCCCCAGACAGAGAGGCCGCCAGCATTGGCGGCCTCTTCTTATCTTCTCAACATGCGGCAAGTCATGATGAGCAGAACCACCTTTCGACTGATGCATCGAGAAACGACAACCCCCTGCCGAGGCAGGGGGTTGTCATGGTGATGGCGAGGTGCGATCAGATCATCACACCGGCGATCACGGCGGAGAGCAGACTCACCAGGGTGGAGCCGTACACCAGCTTCAGGCCGAAGCGGGAGACCATGTTGCCCTTCTCTTCGTTCAGCGCCTTCACCGCACCGGCGATGATGCCGATGGAGCTGAAGTTGGCGAACGACACCATGAAGATGGAGAGGATGCCGACGGTACGCGGGGAGAGATCGGCGGCAATCTTGCCCAGATCCATCATGGCCACGAACTCGTTGGTCACCAGCTTGGTCGCCATGATGGAGCCGGCTTGCAGCGCCTCACCACCCGGGATGCCGAGGATCCAGGCGATGGGGTAGAAGAGGTAGCCCATGACGTACTGGAAGTTGACACCAAACGCCATCTCGAACAGGTAGTTGACCAGGGCGATCAGGGCGATGAAGCCCACCAGCATGGCGGCCACTATCACGGCAACGGAGAAACCGGCCATGATGTACTCCCCCAGCATCTCGAAGAAGTTTTCCTTCTTCGGGGTATGGTGCTCGTCACCCTCGGCCAGCGCCTTGGCGTCGGTCACCGTATTGTCAGGCTCGTACGGGTTGATAAGCGACAGCACGATGAAGGTGCTGAACATGTTGAGCACCAGGGCGGCCACCACGTAACGCGGCTCGATCAGCTGCATGTAGGCACCGACGATGGACATGGAGACGGTGGACATGGCCGTTGCCGCCAGGGTGTACATCTGCTTCTCGTTCAGGTGCGGCAGTATGTTCTTGAGCGCGATGAAGTTTTCTGACTGGCCGACGATCATCGAGCTGATGGCGTTGAAAGATTCCAGCTTGCCCATGCCGTTGATCTTGGCCAGCACGGTGCCTATGCCACGAATGACAATGGGCAGCAGGCGGATGTACTGCAGTATGCCGATCAGCACAGAGATGAAGACGATGGGCATCAGCACCATCAGGAAGAAGGAGAAGGCCCCTTCGTTGACCAGACCACCGAACACGAAGTCGGTACCCTGTTTGGCAAACTCCATCAGCTTGGTGAAGCCGGCGGCGAAGCCACCCACGACCGCCAGGCCCACTTCGGAGTTCAGCATGAACCAGGCTAGCGCCAGTTCCACCACCAACAGCTGCCCGATATAGCGCAGCTTGATCTGTTTCCAGTTGCGGCGGTTAGCCAGCAACGCCAGCGCGAGGACCATCACGAGTCCAAGCACGAAGTGAACGTATTCCATACCAGTAGCACCTGAGTGAATTGTTATTTTTGACCGGCGCCATCATAAAGAATCGCATATTTAAAAATCAGATAGCCATCACAATCCGGCTCAATAATATGTATGCGAGATAATACAAACGTTTTTAAATTAATTAACCATTAACGGGATATTAATCGTGCAACACCAAGTTTAAATCCCTTTTAAAAACATAATGATGGGTATTTGTTGATTGCAGTAACAACGCCAACGGATATTTCATTATCATTCTCGCAACATTCATTTCCACTAATGACTCATATTTCAGCCATGATATTTAATCACCCAGGATAAAACACGATTACCCTTGATGAATAATTACCTGACGACCGCAAACATTCACCCCATGCCATCCCAGTTGCCCTCTCTGTCGCCATGGGGACGGATGAGCCCGCCTTGAGATTGCACTGGGTCAACCGTTCAAAAATCCGCCACACCCGGCAGCGCTTTCTGATACAATGCGCGCCCTTGCGCACGACGCATCCCCGTTTTCTCCGAAATAGAGTCCTTTTGTGAACAACAGCGAATTTAGCAGCCTCAATCTCTCCCCCGCCCTGCAAGAGAACCTCACCAGCCTGGGTTACCTGCAGATGACTCCGATCCAGGCCCAGAGCCTGCCCCTGGTGCTCGAGGGCAAAGACCTGATCGCCAAGGCAAAAACCGGTAGCGGCAAGACAGCCGCCTTCGCCCTCGGCCTGCTCTCCCGCCTCAACGTCAACCGTGTCGACGTACAGGCGCTGGTACTCTGTCCGACCCGCGAGCTGGCGGATCAGGTGGCTCAGGAGATCCGTCGTCTGGCGCGCGCCCTGCCGAACGTCAAGCTGGTGACCCTGTGTGGCGGCACCCCGACCGCACCGCAATCCGCCACCCTGGGCTTCGGTGCCCACATCGCCGTCGGCACCCCGGGGCGTATTCTCAAGCACCTGGAGCAGGGTACCCTGGAGCTCTCCAGCCTGGAGACCCTGGTGCTGGATGAAGCGGATCGCATGCTGGACATGGGCTTTGGCGAAGAGATCAACAAGGTCATCAGCCATGCCCCCGAGCGCCGTCAGACCCTGCTGTTCTCCGCCACCTATCCGGAGGGGATCGCCCAGATGAGCCGCGGCGTGCAGCGCAACCCGGTCGAGGTGAGCGTGGAGTCCCTGCACGAGGGCAGCGCCATCGAACAGAAGCTGTATGAAGTGCCTGCCGGTCAGCGTCTCGACGCCCTCACCTGGCTGCTCAGCCACTACCAGCCGAGCTCCTGCGTGGTGTTCTGCAACACCAAGCGCGCCTGCAACGACGTGGCCGACCATCTGGCCGCCAAGGGCTTCTCGGCCCTGGCGCTGAACGGCGATCTGGAACAGCGCGAGCGGGATCAGGTGCTGGTGCGCTTTGCCAATGGCAGCGCCACCATACTGGTTGCGACCGACGTGGCCGCCCGGGGTCTCGACATCAAGGAGCTGGGCGCCGTCATCAACTATGAGCTGACCTACGACCCCGAGGTACATGTGCACCGCATCGGCCGTACCGGTCGTGCCGGCCAGCAGGGCCTGGCCCTGAGCCTGTATCAGCCCAACGAAGCCCAGCGCGTCAACCTGATAGAGGAGTACCAGCAGGCACCCATGCCGCTGGGGGATCTCGACACCATAGGCCGCGACATCAAGCCGATCGCACCGCAGATGGCGACCCTCTCCATCGATGCGGGCCGCAAGACCAAGGTGCGGGCCGGCGACATCCTGGGGGCCCTCACCGGCGAAGGTGGCATTGCCGGTAGCGACGTCGGCAAGATCCAGATCTCCGAGCAGTACTCCTACGTGGCGGTCAAGCGTCAGGTGGCGAGCGCCGCCCTCAAGCGGCTGCAGGAAGGCAAGATCAAGGGGCGCACCTACCGTGCCCGCAAACTGGGTTAACGAGGCAGCCGGGCAGATCATCTGCCGTGCTCACGTTTGACCACGACTCGGGCGCCTTTGCAGGCGCCTGTTTTTTATCGAAAATGTGCCATTCCCATGGCATGGACAACACAGATGAACAGAGAACCCCAAGCAGAAGTCAGCTGCCAGAACTGCGAAGCCTGCTGCTGCCGCCTCGAAGTCATGCTGTTTACCGACACAGGCGTACCGGATCGCTACGTGGACGAGATAGAGGGACAGGTGCCAGTGATGCACCGGCTGGAAGATGGCTGGTGTGCGGCGCTCGACCGCAACACCATGATGTGCCGTATCTATGAAGTGCGACCGCTGATCTGCCGCGAATTCGAGATGGGCGAGCCCGACTGTGTCGACGAGCGGGACAAGTGGTTTATCAAGCTGGAATGAGGCTGGCAGACAAGACGGCCCCGGACTGCCGGGTCAGCTCACCGTTCTGACGTCGCCGGGAGTGGTGGTGAGCCGCTCCCCCAACCAGTGGATAGCTGCCGCTTCCTGCTCGAAGTAACACACCGCCCTGAACGGCAGATCGCTGAAGACCTGATCCGCCAGATAGCGCTTGAACCCGCCCACTACCACGACCGCAAGAAAATCGCAGCCATTGGCGGCGCACCAGCCAAACTGACGACGAAAGCGCGCCAGCACCTCGGGACCGGCGGCCTCGAACTCGGTCGCCACCTCGACAATCCCCCAGGGAGCATCGCGCAATCTTGCGATCTGCTGGCTGAACGCAGCCTCATAGGCCATGGCGCCCGCCAGGTTGAAGGGGCCGCTCGGGCGGCAAATCAGCACCTGCCCCTGTCGCTGCATCTCGAAATGGCCGTGTGGTTGCAAGTGCACGTCCCCCCCTCCTCCTGAGTTTTTCGCCGCGCCGACGTCGCCTGATGTTGCAACAAGGTAAGGATTTATATGCAAAAAGTCCATGGTGCCCCGGCCATCACCGACAGACATCGACGCCAAATAGCACAGTTTTGGCCGGCAACGGAGTGAAGGCGGAGCCAGCATGTTCTGTTGCAGTTAATAAAACGTTGCTGCTATCATCCGCGCCACTCAAACATTCCACCAGCTGAAACCTTTAGCCTTGGCGCAAGGATCAAAGATGAAGAATCAAGACGCGAGTTATTACCAAAGGATCTGGCGCTGGCATTTCTATGCCGGTCTCTTCGTCGCCCCCTTTCTGATCCTGCTCTCCCTCACGGGTATCCTGTACCTGTACAAGCCCCAGCTCGACAACCTGCTCTACCCCGAGCTGATGAAGGTGGCCCCCGCCACCCAGACCCTGAGCGCCGATCAACTGCTGGCCAAGGCGAAGATCGCCATGCCAGATGCCAGCCTGCGCAAATACCTGCCCCCCGTGGCTACTGACGCGAGCGCCCAGATCATCGTCAACCAGGGCGAGCGCGAGCTGACCCTCTTCATGGATCCCGCCAGCGGCGCCCTGCTCGGCACCATGGACAACAAGTGGAACCTGCAGGCAGTGGCCCGCGCCCTGCATGCGGAGCTGCTGCTTGGCACCACTGGGGATCGGCTGATCGAACTGGCCGCCGGCTGGGGCATAGTGCTGCTCGTCAGCGGGCTTTACCTGTGGTGGCCGCGCAAGGGGCCCGGCGTAGGGGGCATCCTCTGGCCCAGAATGAACCAGCGTGGACGCCTCTGGTGGCGGGATCTGCACGCCGTGGTCGGCTTCTGGGGGGCGGGCTTCCTGCTGCTGCTGCTGCTCAGCGGCATGACCTGGACCGGCTTCTGGGGCGATCAGTTCGCCAACGTCTGGAACCGTTTCCCCGCCGCCATGTGGAATGAGGTGCCCAAATCCGCTCCTCTCGCCCGCACCCTCAACCATGCCCATGAACAGACAGTGCCCTGGGCGGTCGAGAACACCCCCATGCCGAGCTCGCAGCCGGCGCCGGAAAGCCATGATCACAGCGCCATGAACCATGGCGGGGAACACGACGGCATGGTCATGGCCAGCCACCGCATCCCACTGCAACGGATAGTGGAGATCGCCAATGAGCGTAAGGTTCACCCGGGTTACAGCATCACGCCGCCGGTCGGTGACACAGGCGTCTACACCATAGCCCTGTTCGCCGATGATCCGCGCAACGACGCCACCCTGCACATCGATCAATACAGCGGCAAGGTGCTGGCCGACGTGCGCTGGCAGGATTACGGCCCGGTCGCCAAGACAGTGGAAACCGGCGTCATGCTGCACATGGGCAAGATCTACGGCTGGCCCCACCAGTTGGTCATGCTGATCATCTGCCTGATGGTGCTGGCAAGCTCGGTGAGCGGGCTCTGGATCTGGTGGAGCCGTCGTCCCCAGGGCCGGCTCGCCGCCCCGCCCCTGCCCGCCAAGTTGCCCCCCATGGGCGGCGCCATCGCGGTGCTGGTGCTGCTCGGGATCTGCTTCCCCCTGGTGGGCGCCTCCATGCTGATCATCTGGCTGCTGGACTGCCTCTTCTTCTCCCGCCGCACGGCCGTGGCGCCCGCCAGCTGAGGCACACGGCGACGATGGCTGCAAACCATCAACAAGAAGGGCTCCTCGTCAGGAGCCCTTCTTGTTGCATCCCCACCCTATTTCATGGCCTCGACCAGCGCGATGATCTTGCGCGCCTTCTCGAAGTGATCGAGCCTCTGGGTCTGGATCCACCAGGTCGCCGCCTCCATCAGCAGCTCGGGGTCGTCGTTCCTGTTGGCGAAAAAGGCATAGAAGGAGACGCCCACCCCCTCCCCCTTCTGGGCAATCTTCCGCTGGCAGACCTCAATCATCCTCTGCCTGAGTGATGCACGCATGGTTCTCTCCTGTCAGATTGGCAACATCCCGCACAGCGTACCGTCAACCGACAGAAAGGGCGCCTCGAAAGGCGCCCTTTTTCGGCATCGAACCCTGGCCCCATCAGGAGAGCGCCAGCCCGACCGAGAGCAGCAGGCTGAACAGGAAGGCGCTGATGGCGGTCTTCTTGAGGGCGCCGGTCAACACCTCGCCGTCGAAGCTCTCGCGCAGGGTGCGGGCGGCATCGGTGAGGGGCTTGATGGCGGGCAGGAAGATCCAGGGCCAGATACTCATGGGCTGGGTCAGCAGGAAGGCGATGGTGGCCAGCAGCGCCGCCCCCAGCAGCACCCAGTGGTAGGCGATGGCGCGGTTGCGGCCGAGCCGCACCGCCAGGGTGATCTTGCCGCTGGCGGCATCGCTCTCTATGTCCCGCACGTTGTTGATGTTGAGCACGGCGGTCGCCAGCAGGCCACAGGCGGTGGCGGGCAGCAGCAGATCCCATTCCAGGGTATGGGTGAACAGGTAGTAGGAGCCGAGCACCCCCAGCAGGCCGAAGAACAGGAATACCGAGATGTCCCCGAAACCGCGATAGCCGTAAGGGGTCTTGCCCACCGTGTAGGTGATGGCCGCGACTATGGCGGCGCCCCCCAGCAGGATGAACGTCAGGATCTGCTGCCACGCCTCCCCGAAGGCACAGACCAGCAGGGAGAGGCCGCTCACCACGGCCGCCAGCGCGGTCAACCCCATGGCGATGCACATCTGGTGGCGAGTGATGAGGCCGGATACCACGGCACGCTGGGGCCCGATCCGCTCGCCGTTGTCGGCACCGGAGACCGCATCACCATAGTCGTTGGCCAGGTTGGAGAGGATCTGCAGCAGGATGGCGGTCAGCAGGGAGAGGCCCATGATGGCGCCGTCGAAGGCCCCCCGGCTGGCTGCGAGCCCCGAGCCCAGCAAAATGGAGGAGCACGCCAGGGGCAGTGTTCGCAAACGCGCCGCCAGCAACCAAACAGAGAAGGTATTTGTCATATTGTGATGGCCAAACAATCAGATATTGATCGTGTTAAGGGTTATCGAACCGGATTTAGGTATACTTGGCTCCGTGGGGGCTGGGCTCCCTCGGGCAATTTACATGGAAGAATGGGCAGATAATATATAGGAAATCATCGCCCTTTGGCATCAACCTGCGCCATCCTCCCCAGAGCGATTGCGACTATCCGGCTCAGACAAGACATCCATGTTGGCTCAGACCCATCTCAAGCAACAACTGGACGCCCTGCGTCACAGCACTGTCAGCGGCTTCGTGCGGTTGCGCGTGGCGGCCAACGTCGACCTCTTCCCGGGATGGCTGGCGGCGCAGACCCTGTATCCCCGCATCTATTGGCAGGCCCGCGGCCCCAAAAGCCCTGAGTACGTGGCCCTCGGCGCCATCCACGAGCTGACCCGGCCAGCGGATATCCAGTGGGTCTGCGATCTCGCCAACTCAAACAGTGAAGACAGCCCCCGCTACTACGGCGGCCTGGCGTTCGATCCGGCCCAGCCAGGCTGGGACGGCTTCGGCCCCTGCCGCTTCGTGCTGCCGCGCATCGAGCTGGTGCGCCGGGGGGAGTCTGTCAGCCTCTGTCTCAACCTCTGGCTGACCGACGGCAATCTGGATGCCGAACTGCAGGCGGCCGAGGCCGCCCTCGACGCCCTGAAACCGGAAGCCCCCCTGCCCCCACTGCAAAAACGCCCATGGCAGCGCCGGGATGTCCCGGGTCAGGCCCAGTGGCAAACTCTGGTAGAGCGGGTAACCAGCCCCGCCTTTCAGGCCCACACCCCCAAGGTGGTGCTCTCCCGGGAGAGCGTGCTGACCCGCCAGCATGGGGATGATCCCCTCTGCCCCTGGTCCCTGCTCACCCAGTGGGCAAGTCACGCCCAGGAGTGCTTCCACTTCGGCTTCCAGTTCTCCCCCGAGCAGGCCTTTATCGCCTGCTCCCCCGAGCGGCTCTACCGCCGGGAAGGGAGCCACCTCTTTACCGAGGCGCTGGCGGGCACCATACGCCGCTCCGGTGACGAGGCGGCCGACGCTGCCCTGGCCGCCGAGCTGCTGGCCGACAGCAAGAACCGGCTGGAGAACCGGCTGGTGCACGCCGACATCCTGAGCCGGCTGGCCCCGCTCACCACGGACGCCACCCTGACCGAGCCGCGCATCCTGAAACTGCGGCTGCTGCAACACCTCAAGTGCGACATAGAGGCCGAGCTAAAACCCGGCGTGTGCGACTGGCAACTGCTGGCCGCCCTGCACCCGACCCCGGCGGTGGGCGGAGCCCCCCGCGAGGCGGCGCTCGCCTTTATCCGCGAATGTGAACCTTACCAGCGCGGCTGGTACGCCGGTGCCTGCGGCATGCTGAGCCGGGAGACCTCGGAGTTCTCGGTCGCCATCCGCAGCGCCCGCATCAGGGCGCAGGGCATCAGCCTGTTTGCCGGTGCCGGCATAGTGGCAGGCTCGGAGCCTGCCGCCGAGTGGGCCGAGCTCGACAACAAGATCGCCAACGTGCTCTCCCTGCTGGGATAGCGTTTTTCATCGACCCACTGCGAGAGCCTTATGCCCGCCAGCCAATTGCCTGAGCACCGAGCGTTTGCCAGCCAGCATGCCACCTTCAACCACGTCTGGTCTTCCCTCTTGCTGGAAGAGCTCTATCGCCTCGGGGTGCGAGACATAGCGCTGGCCTCCGGCTCCCGCTCGGCGCCGCTCACCATGGCCGCCGCCGCCCATGCCGGCTTTCGCCGTCACCTCCACTTCGACGAGCGGGGTCTGGGGTTTATGGCGCTGGGGCTGGCCAAGGGGAGCGGCCGACCGGTGGCGGTGATCATGACCTCGGGCACCGCGGTGGCCAACCTCTGGCCCGCGGTGGCCGAGGCCCAGCTCACCGGGGCGCCCCTCATCATCCTCTCCGCCGACCGCCCCCCGGAGCTCATCGACAACGGCGCCAACCAGGCCATCGACCAGCAGGGGATCTTCGGTCGCTACCCCGTTTATCAGCAGAACCTGCCGAGCCCCACCCCCAGCATCCCGGCGGCCTTCGTGCTGAGCTCGGTGGATCAGGCCCTGGCCAAGCAGGCACTGACCCCGGGGCCGGTTCACTTCAACTGCATGTACCCCGAGCCCCTCTATCCCGGCGAGGCGTACCTGGATTTTTCCGACTACCTGGCCCCGCTCGGCGACTGGCTCCATTCAAGGGAGCCCTGGAGCCCCTGGCAGCAGGGCGAGCAGCACTGCCCCCGCCAGCCCGACTGGGCCGCCTTGCAGGGCAAGCGCGGTGTCATAGTCGCGGGCCGCATTCAGGATCCGGCAGAGGCGCAGCGGGTGGCCCAGCTGGCCGAGCGCCTCGGCTGGCCGCTGCTGGCGGACTTGCAGAGCCAGATCCGCTTCGACAGCCGCAACCTCATCCACATGGATCTCGCCCTGCAAAACAGCGGTTTCGTGACCGAGCTGGCCCGGGCCGAGGTGCTGCTGCAGTTCGGTGCCCGCCTCATCTCCAAGCGGCTCGGCCAGTTCATCAAGCAGCACCCCTGGCAGGATTACTGGCTGGTGGACCCGCAACCGGCCAGGCTGGATCCGGACTACCGGCTGCGCCGCCGCCTGGTGTGCAGGCCCGGCGCCTTCGCCTCGGCCCATCCGGTGGACCATCGCCATCTGCCCTGGCACCGGCTGGCGGAGCGCCAGCAGGGCATCAGCAGTCAAATCCGCCGCGCCTGCGATCGCTTCTCCGAACTCGGGGTCTGCCACCGGCTGACCCAGCTCATTCAGGGCCAGCTGTTCGTCGGCAACAGCATGCCGGCCCGGTTGATGGACATGCTCGGCGACACCGGCAAGGGCCCCAGCCGGCTGATGACCAACCGCGGCGCCTCCGGCATCGACGGCCTGATCGCCACGGCCTTCGGTTTCTCCCTGTCCAGCGACGAGCCGACCACACTGCTGCTCGGCGATCTCAGCGCCCTGCACGATCTCAACAGCCTGGCCCTGCTCGGCAAGGGGAGCCAGCCGCTGGTGGTGATCCTGCTCAACAACGACGGCGGCAGCATCTTCCGCATGCTGCCGGTGCCGACTAAAGATGCGTTGCTGGAGACCTACTACTGTCTGCCCCACGGCCTGCACTTCGAGCACGCCGCCGCCATGTTCGGCCTGCACTACAGGGCGCCGACCACGCTGAGTGAGTTTGAACAGGCCTACGCTACGGCCTTGGAAAAAGGGGTAACCCTGATTGAAATCAAGGTGCCGAGCGCCGAGGTGGCCGAGGATCTCAAGGCACTGGGAACCCTTATCCGTGGCCACTAACAGAACCCAGCCAACACTGGTGCTGCTGCACGGCCTGCTCGGCAATGCCGACGACTGGCGGCCTGTCATCCAGGCCCTGCCCGGCATCGAGTGCCTGGCCCTGGATCTGCCGGGCCACGGCAGCAACAAGGGGCTGAGGGTGAGCGGCTTTGACGAGGCCCATCGCTGGCTCTGCGGCGAGCTGGCCGCGCGGGATATCGCGCACTACCGGCTGGCGGGCTATTCCCTGGGGGGGCGGCTCGCCCTCTATCACGCCAGCCAGTCCCCCGCCGGGTTGCAGGCGCTCTTGCTGGAGAACTGCCATCCGGGCCTGCCGGAGGCCGAGCGCGCCGCCCGCCTCGCCCACGACGAGGGCTGGGCCCGGCGCTTCGAGTGCGAGCCCCTGGCCCTGGTGCTGGCGGACTGGTACCGGCAGGGGGTGTTCGCCGATCTGGACGAGGAGGCCCGTGGCCATCAGATCTCCAGGCGCCTTGGCAACGAGGGTTCCGCCGTGGCGACCATGCTGCGTGCCACCTCCCTTGGCAAGCAGCCGGATCTCGCCCCCTGGCTGGGCCAAACCCGGTTGCCGGTGCGCTGGATCTCCGGCAGCCGGGATCACAAATTCCATCGCCTGGCTTGCCAGCTGGTCAAGCAAGGCTGCAATATCAATCACTTGGCTCTGGATGGCGGGCACAACCTGCACGCCAGCCAGCCCGACACCTTTGCCCGGCTCCTGCGGGAGTGGGTCAAGCAACCAGAAGAGAAGAGTCATGACTGACGCAATGACGGAAGCGCAACTCCATGCCCCCGTCGCCCCTGACAGGATTGCCCGGCTGACCATTACCACACCAGAAGGAAAACACCATGATTGAGGCAATGACGGAAGCGGAACTGTACGCTCCCATTGAGTGGCAGGATTGCTCCGCCGGTTACGAGGACATCCTCTATCACAAGTCCCTGGATGGCATTGCCAAGATCACCATCAACCGTCCCCAGGTGCGCAACGCCTTCCGCCCCCGCACAGTGAAAGAGATGCTGCAGGCCCTGGCCGATGCCCGTTACGACGACAAGGTGGGCACCATCATACTGACCGGCTTTGGCGAGAAGGCCTTCTGCGCCGGCGGCGACCAGAAGATCCGGGGCGACTACGGTGGATACCAGGACGACGAGGGGACCCATCACCTCAACGTGCTCGACTTCCAGCGCGACATCCGCACCTGCCCCAAACCCGTGGTGGCCATGGTGGCCGGTTACGCGGTCGGTGGCGGCCACGTGCTGCATATGATGTGCGACCTGACCATAGCCGCCGACAACGCCCAGTTCGGCCAGACGGGTCCGAAAGTGGGCTCCTTCGACGGCGGCTGGGGCGCCTCCTACATGGCCCGCATCGTCGGCCAGAAGAAGGCTCGCGAGATCTGGTTCCTGTGCCGCATGTACGACGCGGGCCAAGCCCTCGACATGGGGCTGGTCAACACTGTGGTGCCCCTGGCCGAGCTGGAGCGGGAAACCGTGCGCTGGTGTCGGGAGATGCTGCAAAACAGCCCCATGGCGCTGCGCTGCCTGAAGGCGGCCCTGAACGCCGACTGCGACGGCCAGGCCGGCTTGCAGGAGCTGGCGGGCAATGCCACCATGCTCTTCTACATGACCGAAGAGGGTCAGGAAGGGCGCAACGCCTTCAACGAGAAGCGCCGCCCCGACTTCTCCAAATACAAGCGGAACCCCTGATGACACTCGCCCTCTATCGCTACCAACTGCCCTTTACCCAGCCCCTGACCTTTCACGGCAAGGTGGAGGTGGCGCGAGAGGGCCTGCTGGTGCGCATCAACGACGGCTGGGGGGAGATAGCCCCCCTGCCCGGTTTCTCCAGGGAGAGCCTGGCCGAGGCGCAGGCCGAGAGCCTGGCCTGCCTGGCGCAGCTGGCCAGGGGACAGACCCCGGCCCCCCGGCTGCCTTCGGTGCAATTCGGGCTCGACTGTGCCCGCCGTCACTGGCCACAACAGGACGCCAGCCTGCCCGAACCCTATCCCCTCATTCAAGGCTCCCCCCAGGAGCTGCTCAAGAACTGGAAGCAGTGGCTGCACGAGACTCCCCTCAAGGCCAAGCTGAAGGTGGCCCGCTACCCCATGCGGGACGAGCTGGCGCTGATCCGCCTGTTGCTCGATCGGCGTCCCAATCTCAAGCTGGTGCTGGATGCCAACCAGGGCTGGACCCGCGAGGAGGCCTGGGCCTTCTGCGGTCACCTGGATCCGAACCGGATCGAATACCTGGAAGATCTGTGCGCCGACTTTGCCGACATCGCCTTCGTCGCCAACCGCACCGGCATGCCGGTGGCCCTCGACGAGTTGCTGGCCCAGGGCAAGCCCTGGGAACCCATACCCCAGCTGAAGGCCCTGGTGCTCAAGCCGACCCTGCTCGGCTCCCTGGCCAACAGCGAGGCCCTGGTGGCCCGCGCCCGCGAGCTGAAGCTGAAGGTGATCGTCTCCTCCTGTTTCGAGTCCGGCGTCGGCCTCGGTCAGCTCGCCCGCCTCGCGGGGGAGTGGGCGCCGGATCAGGCCCCCGGCCTCGACACCAGGCGCTGGCTGGCCAGGGATCTGCTGGACAAACAGGGTCAACCCGACCCAAGCCTGATGACTCCCCTGTTTCACCGTGACTGAAGGGGCCCCCATGCAGCCCGTCCGTGCAGCGGACGCCTCACTGACAGCCTGCCCGGTGCGCCACTGGGCACAGGCGGCACCCGAGCGCACCGCCATCCACGGCGACACCTCCCTCAGCTACCGGCAGCTGGATGCGCGGCTCAACGCCCTGTGCGACCAGCTCGAGCTGGCGGGTTTAAAGGCCGGAGATCATCTGGCCGCCGTGGTGCGCGGCGCCCTGGAGGACGTGCTGCTGGCCTGGGCCTGTGTGCGCAGCGGCCTCGTCTTCTGTCCGCTCAATCCCGCCTTCCCCCTCCCCAGGCAGGCCGAGCTGGCCGCACAGCTGGATGCCTGCGCCTTCTGGTCGGCGGGCGAGACTCCGGTGGGGGACTGGTTGCCGTTGCGGCTCGACTTCACGGACGAGCTGGCGGCCGAGGGGGACTACCCGCTGGTACCCGGCCAACTCAACAACATGATCCTCACCTCGGGATCCAGCGGCAGCCCCAAGGCGGTGGTGCACCGGCTCTGCAACCACCTCGCCTCGGCCCGGGGCTCGGCCAGCCTGATCCCGCTCGATGGCGACTGCGGCTGGCTGCTCTCCCTGCCGCTGTTTCACGTGGGCGGCTACGCCATCCTGTTCCGGGTCTTCCTGGCGGGGGCCAGTCTGGTGCTGGACGATCGCACTCAGCCCCTCAAGGAGCGGCTCGAGGATCAGCCCATCACCCACCTCTCGCTGGTACCGACCCAGCTCTGGCGCCTGCTGGCGCAAGGCTTCGACCCCGCTCGCACCCGCCTGCGCGAGCTGCTGCTCGGGGGGGCCGCCATCCCTGAGCCCCTGGTCAACCAGCTCAAGGCCCTGGGGTTCACCCCCAAGTCGAGCTATGGCCTCTCCGAGATGGCCAGCCAGGTCTGCACCGGTCAGCCTGCCGGTGCCGGGGTGGTGGGCAGGCCCCTGCCCGGGCGGGAGGTATGCATCCGCCGGGGGGAGATCTGCGTGCGTGGTGACACCCTGTTTGCCGGCTATTTCCAGGCCGGGGATCTGGTGCTGCCGCGGGATGAGGAGGGCTGGTTCCACACCCGGGACAAGGGTCACGTCACCCCGGACGGCGAGCTGGTGGTGGAGGGGCGGCTCGACAACCTCTTCATCTCGGGAGGGGAGAACATCCAGCCCGAGATCATAGAGCAGCGGCTGGTGGATCACGGCGCCGTGGCCCAGGCCCTGGTGGTGCCCATCCCCAGCGCGCAGTGGGGGCAGCGACCCGCCGCCTTTATCGACTGGCACGGCGAACCTGTTCCCCACGCCGAGCTGGCCGCCTGGATCAGAGCCACCCTGCCCGGCTTTATGGTGCCGGATCGCTGGCTGCCCTGGCCGGATCTCGGCGGCAGCCTGAAACCCTCCCGCCCCCTGCTCGCCCAGAGCCTGCGGCAAGAGGAGTGACGCCGCCCCCCATATGGGGCTGAGTCCTTGCTATCAATACAGCCCCCCTTGGGGCTGTTTTTATGTTGTTTGCTCCCGAATAGATGATTTCTCGGCGCCATCTGGTTCGTTGATATTCTTTTGGAGCCCAATACCCTGTCTGGTCCCCACGTCACTCCATCCACCAAAGGGATCATGATGAATCACCTCTCTACCCGGCTGCTGCTCCTGGCAGCCCCCGGCCTGCTCGCCACCTCGGCGCTGGCCAGCTACTCCCCCGACTGGCAACAGTATCAACTCACAGGTGAATCCAGCCGTCAGCTGGGGGACAGCCTCACCGAAGTGACCTACGAACTGAGCGCCCGCGATGGCGATGCCCCCTATCAGCAGCTGAGGGTCTACCGCCGCTTCGACTGGCGCGACGCCAACCTGGCTTCCCTGGCCGAACAGCAGTGCGGCGAGCCGCAGCTCAGGGTCGAGCAGGGCTGGCAGATCCGCTACCTCAGCTGTGAAGAGGTGGTGCCGGCCGGCAAGGCCATCCCGGCCAGCAGTCATGACTATGGCTACGGCCTGAAACAGGGCCGCTGGGAGCCGCTGGCAGGCACCCCGACCGCCCCGCGTCAGGACAGCCTGCCGCTCCCCGAGCGCATCGTCCTGGGTCACAGCGAGCAGGAGCTGGATCGCTGCGAGCTCAACGCCGAGGGGCGCTGCGCCGAGCAGGCATGGCAGTACCAACCCCGAGACTGGCAACAGCTTAGCGTGCTGGAAGAGACCCCCAACGAGCGGGATGGCCGCCTCGAGCAGATCTTCTTCCGCCTGCAACCGGTGGCGGGCAGCCAGGCCGCCCGCCAGGTGAGCGAGCTGCACGTCTGGCGCCAATACAGCTGGCAGCTGGACGAGACCAGGGCACAGCAGGAGTGCGATGAACCCCAGACCCGTCAGGAAGGGGACAAGACCATCAGCTACCGGGTGTGCCGCCAGACCCTGCCCGCCGGCAGCGAGGTGCAGGTGGTACTGAAAGACACCGGCTATCAATACCCGGTGGGGGGCAGCGAATGGCAGACCCTGCCGGAAACAACCGAGTGGCAGGAGAGCCGGGTGCTCAATCGCCCCCTGGTGCTGGCCAGCAAGGAGGAGCAGCTCGACTGCCGCCGCGCCGACGGCCGCGCCTGTTCCGAACCGGATCTGCCCGATACCGATCTGCTGGACGCCGACGCCGCCAGGATAGTGCAGGACGCCAGTGGCCAGCCCGCCCCGGTCTGGCAGGAGAACTATGGCCACGATGACCGCAAGCTGCTGGCGGTGTCCCGCGGCATCCAGAGCCTGCTGGCGGCCAATCAGCCGGCCCATCCGGCCATGAAGCTGCTGCTGGAATATGTGCGTGCCCACAACTACCACAACCATGGCAAGCACAAGGAGGACGGCCCGGCCGCCGCCGAGGCGCTGGCCGAAGCACTGACCGCTCTCGGCGCCCATCCGCTGCTCTACCCGGAGCAGGCCAGCGACGAGGTGGGCGCCGTCATGGGGGCCTGGAGTATCGCCCTGCACGGCCAGTTCAGGAGCCCGGCGGTGCAGAGCCGCTTTGGCACCCTGCTCGGCCAGTTCAACCAGATGCTGGCCTACGCCACCCGCCATGCCAGCGAGATCAACGGCCAGCATGCCTGGGCGACCGGCCTGTTCGATCTGCTCAACTTCCTCGACTTCGCCAGCGACCATAGCGACGCTTTCGCCAACGACTTCCGCCAGCAGGATGGCGAGCTGCGCAAACAGCTGCACGCCCTCGGCATGAGCGAGCTGTCGCTGTGGCAAGGACGGGATGGCAAGGATCTGTTCCTGCTCAACAACGTGCTGGATGCCTACACCCGCCTCTATCGGGTCGCCCGTTATACCCGTCCCGACGAGAGCGAAAACTATCGCACCCTTCTGGATGACTCCGTCATCACCCTCATCCGTCATCACAGCCTGATCCCAGGCGGCCAGCAGAGCCAGGATCTGCTGGAAGAGATGTCGCTGACCCTCTCCACCTACTACCTGACCTACACGGACCGCACCGGCGAGGCCTGCATCAGCGGCGAGCTTGCCGGTCTCTGCACCCCGATCCGGCTGGAAGACGTGCTGCCGTTCGAGCACACCTGCTCGCCGACCCTGCGCCTGCGGGCCCAGGATCTGACCATGGATCAGGCCGAGGGGATCTGCCGTGAGCTGGGTGCCGAGGAGCAGCAGTTCCATCGCCAGATGGAGACCGGCGGTCAGCCGGTGGCGGACGATCTCAACGAGGCGCTGGAGCTGGTGATCTTCGACTCCTCCGCCGACTGGAAACGCTACGGCAGCGCCCTGTTTGGCGGCGTCTCCACCGACAACGGCGGCATCTACATCGAGGGGGATCCGGCCCGTCCCGGCAACCAGGCCCGCTTCTTCGCCTATGAGGCTGAGTGGAAGCGCCCCGCCTTCCAGGTGTGGAACCTGCGCCACGAGTACGTCCACTATCTGGACGGTCGCTTCAACCAGTACGGCAGCTTCGGCCACTACCCGCTCAACCGCACCACCTGGTGGTCGGAAGGGCTGGCGGAGTTCATCGCCCACGGCCAGTGCTTCGCCCGCGGCCTGGACAACGTCGCCGGTCGCCCGGCGGCCGAACGACCTGCCCTGGCCGACATACTGCACCTGGATTACGACAAGGGGGGCGAGATGGTCTACTCCTGGTCCTATACGGTGCATCGCTTCCTGAACGAAACAGGGCGCGGTGCCAGCTGGCTGGCCATGGCCCGGGCCCTGCGAGGCCCGGATCAACAGCAGGCGATGAGCGACTTCGAGGCCGAGCTGGATCAGCTGATCGCGAGCGACAGCGAGGCCTACCAGAGCTGGCTGAGCCACGATCTGCTGCCCTGGTGGGAGGCCAACAAGGAGTCTGACGAGTGCAAGGCGAACGACTCGGCCCATTGAGGGTGAGCCATGAATGAGGAGGGGCGGCCATGGCTGCCCTTGTTTATGGCGCCCCTTGATGGGCTCAAGATAGCGCCGCGCTCTGCGACAGCCTGTGCCCGAGTGACGCCATGGGGGCGCATCAAACCTGACGCGCCACGGCAACTTGTAATAGAATGGCCCCCTGTCATCTCTTACTTCAGACCCGAACCGCACCGCGCATGAAGAAGTTTGCCAAGATCCTGCTCGCCTGCCTCTGCCTGTTGCTGGCCTCAGTCGCCGCGCTGCTGGGCTACAGCGAGTGGACCGTCTCCGACGCCCGTCACTACACCTACGACGACGTCGATGCGGTGCCCTACAATCGGGTCGCCCTGGTGCTCGGCACCTCCAAATATCTGATCGGGGGCAGCCCGAACCACTACTTCAAATACAGGATCAAGGCCGCCGCCGAGCTCTACAACAACGGCAAGGTGGACTACATCCTGGTCTCCGGCGACAACGCCACCGTCCAGTACAACGAGCCGCGCCAGATGCGGCGGGCCCTGATCCAGGCGGGCATCCCGGCCAGCGCCATCTACAGCGACTACGCGGGCTTTCGCACCCTGGACTCTATAGTGAGGGCCAAGGAGGTGTTCGGTCAGGCCCGCTTCACCGTGGTCTCCCAGGCCTTCCACAACGAGCGCGCCATCTTCATCGCCCGCCACTTCGGCATCGAGGCCGTCGGCTTCAACGCCCTGGATCCCAGCGCCTATCAGGGCATCAAGACCCGGGTGCGCGAGGTGTTCGCCCGCCTGATGGGGCTGCTCGATCTCTACGTGCTGGACAAGGGGCCCAAGTTCCTCGGCGAGCCCATCGTCATCGGTGGCCCTGCCCCCTGCCAGGCCCTGAGCACCATAGGGGCCAGCCAGCCCTGCCTGCCCATGGTACCAGCCGCCAAGCCAACACCTGCCCCTGCCGTCAGTGCGGCCAAGGCGACCAGTGCGGCCGTCTCGACCGCCCCAGACCAAGTGCCAAGTGGTGCCGCAGCCAATGCTCCGGCTTCGCCCAGCGCGGCCGCGCCCTGAGCAGAGCATAAAAAGAGACCCGCCTGATGGCGGGTCTCTTTTTATGCGGGAAGAAAAGGAGAGGGCTCAGGCCAGCGCCGCCACATAACGCCGAGCCACCTCGGCCCAGTCGATCACTTTGTAAAACGCGGCTATGTAGTCGGGACGTTTGTTCTGGTACTTGAGGTAGTAGGCGTGCTCCCACACGTCCAGCCCCAGGACGGGCACCAGCCCCTCCATCAGGGGGCTGTCCTGGTTGGCGCTGCTCACTACCTGCAGCTTGCCGCTCTGATCGACCACCAGCCAGGCCCAGCCGCTGCCGAAGCGACTCAGGGCCGCCTGGGTGAAGACCTGCTTGAAGGCATCCAGTCCCCCCAGATCCCGATTGATCGCCTCCGCCAGCTCACCGCCCGGCTCGCCACCCCCTTGCGGGCTCATCACCTGCCAGAACAGGCTGTGGTTGGCATGCCCGCCACCGTGATTGCGCACCGCCCCCTGCACGCTCGCCGGCAGGCTGTCGAAACGGGCGAGCAGTTCGTCCACCGGCAGGGCCGCCAGCTCGGGGAGATCGGCCAGGGCGGCATTGAGGTTGGTGATATAGGTCTGGTGGTGACGACTGTGGTGGATCTCCATGGTCAGCGCGTCTATATGAGGCTCCAGCGCGTCATAGGCATAGGCGAGGGCAGGCAGGGTATGGCTCATGTTCGTTCTCTCTCTTGTTGGGCTCAATGCAATCGATGGGCGGGCTCGGTCTGGCACTGACATTGACCGAGGCAGCGCAAAATGCCGTCGTGATGACCGTGTTTTTGCACGAAGGCGAGCAGCTCGGTGCGGGTGCTGCGGCTATGGCGCAGAGCCGCCGCCCGCAGGGGATCCGGGCTTGCGGGAGACTGGCTGGTGGCGAGCAGGCAGTCGTGGACATGGCACAACATGTCGGCGGCCCTGTCCGGCAGCGTCATGGCCACCAGCAGATCCGCCAGGTTGTGGTGGGCCACCACCAGGGCTGCCACGGCTTCGTCCGCATCCGGCCAGCAGGCGAACTGCTGACGGGCCAGCCACAGGGCCTGCTGGTAATAGTCGAGCGCCCTGGCGTGCTCTCCCGCGTCGAAGTGGCGATTGCCACTCAGGGTCTGCGCCTTCCAGTGCGCCATGCTGCTCTCCCCGTCGGTGGCACCGACCCATCCCTTCACCCAGGTTACCGTCATGACTCAGACACTCAAATGATAATAATTATTATTTAACTTATTTGATGGGCGGACACAAGGAATAGTTGGCGCGGCCTCTTTTTGCCCATATGGGTAGGGTTTTTCTGCAATCCCCGGTTTAGTGATCCCATCCACAGATACATTTGAGTTCAGCTACCATGCTGCTGCTACTGGCATGAGGCCGGTGGCTGCCGGAGCGCAGTCGGTTTTCACAAGGATGGTGAAGATGAAAAGATGGCTATTGGTGCTCCTGTGCGCCCTGCCCATGCTGGGCCAGGGGGCCGGCTATACCCAGACCCGCTACCCCATAGTGCTGGTGCACGGGCTGTTCGGCTTCGACAAGCTGCTCGGGGTCGACTATTTCTACGGCATTCCCCAGGCCCTGACCCGGGACGGTGCCCGCGTCTACGTGGCACAGGTCTCCGCCACCCAGAGTTCGGAGCTGCGCGGCGAGCAGTTGCTCAGGCAGGTACAGCAGGTGCTCTCCATCACGGGGGCCGACAAGGTGAACCTCATAGGTCACTCCCACGGCGGCCCCACCATTCGCTATGTGGCCTCGGTCGCCCCCGAGCTGGTCGCCTCCGCCACCAGCGTGGGGGGCGTCAACCAGGGCTCCGAGATCGCCGATCTGGTGCGCGCCAGGGTGGCGCCGGGCTCGGTGGCCGAGCAGCTGGCGGTGGCCGCCGCCTCGGCGCTCTCCGGGGTCATCTCGCTGCTCTCCGGCGGCAGTGACCTGCCCCAGGATCCCCTCGCCTCCCTCGATGCCTTGACCAGCGCCGGAGCCCAGCGCTTCAACCAGCGCTATCCGGAAGGACTGCCCAGCCAGCACTGCGGCGAGGGGCCCCTGCTGGCCGACAACGGCGTCTACTACTTCTCCTGGAGCGGGCGCGGCAACATGACCAACATACTGGATCCCGTGGATCCGGCACTGGCCCTGACTGGCACCTTCTTTCACGAGCCCAATGACGGCCTGGTCGGGGTCTGCAGCAGCCACCTCGGCAAGGTGATAGGCACGGCTTACCGGATGAACCACCTGGACGAGGTGAACCAGTCGTTCGGCATCCACCACCTGTTCGACACGGATCCCGTCACCCTCTATCGCCAGCACGCCAACCGCTTGCAGAGGCTGGGGCTATGAGACGGCTCCTGCTGGTTGCCCTCTCCCTGGGCGCGGCCCTGCTGGGCACACTCCTGCTCTGGCCCGAGCCTGCCCCTGATCTGGCGGCGGCCCCCGAGCGGGGAGCCCTGCGCCACCAACTGGCCCAGCGGCTGGAGCAGGGCGAGACGGACGAAGAGGACGCCATGCTGGCCCGCTACCGGCAGTTTCTGCGGGCGGAAGGGAGCCTGACGGTGCCGACGGATCCCGGCCTCGCCAGCCTGCAGCTGCTGTTTGACGAGCGTGAACGGCTGCGCCGGCAACACTTCAGCCCCGCCGAGCAGGCGTCGCTGTTTGCCGAAGAGAGGCTGATGGAGCAGTGGACCCTGAGGCGCAAGGCGCTGGCAGAGGCCGACGCCGCCGACAGGGTGATGCTGGGGGAGGAGCTGGCGCTCTGGCTGGCGGAGCAGCCCCAGTGGTTCAGGGAGGCGGAAGCCAACGGTCGCCTGCTCGGCGATCTGCAGCGCCTGGAGCGACTCCCCCCCGCCGAACGGGACGCCGTGCTGCTGGAGCAGCTGGGGCCTGAGGCTGTGGATCGGCTGCACCAGCTGGCGCAGAGCCAGCAAGGGTTCGATCGGCAGCTGGCGGGCTATCTGGCGGAACTCGAGCCCCTGCTCCCCCTGGAGCGGGCCGGGCAGCAGCAGGCGATCCTGGCGCGCTGGTTCGAGCCCGGGCAGTGGCGGCGGGTGGAGGCACTGACACGGCTGAGGCTCGGGGAGCGACCATAAATAGCAAGGGGGCCCTGCCGGCCCCCTCGCTTCATGCTGTCGCCGCACTCATTGCGGCTTGTTGGCTCCTGGCAATGGCTGCCAGGTGAGGCGGGTCACCTGGGTGCCCTGTACCTCGCAGGTGAGGCAGAGATCCTGCCACCCCTTCTCCTGGCGAAGGGAGACCTCCCCCTTCATGCCCTCTGCGCTGGTCTTGAGTTTCGCCTGCTCGAAGGTCACCTTGTCGCCCTTGGCGAGCGCCATCAGCTTGCCGTTGCAGAGCCACTGGGTCAGCTCGGCCCCCTTCAGCTTGACGCCGCCTTCACCGGCCTGCTGCTCCGCCTGACTCGGCACGAACAGCGCGCTCAGCTCGGCCGCCCGTTTGGTGAGCCAGGCCTCCCGCTGCTGCATGCTCATCTTGCTGACGAACTCGGCGGGTTGCCCCTTCTCGTCCAGCCACTGGGTCAGCTTGCCGCCGTCGTCAAAGGCGAACTGGGCGGCGGGCTCCTTCACCCCGAACAGCTTGCCCCCCTTGAAGTAGTAGCGGCTCTCCCCCTCCTGCTTGCCCTGCTCGTTCAGGATGGGCACGGCTATGATGACGGGGGCGCCGTCGATCCAGGCCTTGATGTCCACACCGTCATGGCTGAACAGGCGGGTATCGAGGGCGCTATCGGCCCCCTTCTCCATCAGGGTGAACTGCTCGGCCAGGGAGGCGGCGAATGAAGGCAGGGAGCAGAGTCCCAGTCCCAAGCCGAGGCTCAGGGCGATCGCTTTTGTGCGCATAAGTGTCCTGTGATGGGCCCGAAGGCCAGGTTAACTCTCTACCAGCCAGGCCCGCAGCCCCTCCCGGTGAGCGTCGCTCAGGGGACGGGATTGACGAGTCTGGTAGTCAAAATGGATCAGGGTCGTCTCGGCGGTCACCGCCAGCTCGCCGCCCTGCCAGGCTTCCTGCCAGAGCGTGAAGGAGCTGGTGCCGATGCGCCGCACCCCCGTCTTGATCAATACCTGCTGGCCATAGAACAGCTCCCGTTTGAACTGCACCCCATAGCCCGCGATGATCAGATGCCAGTTGTGCACATCCAGCTCGGGCGAGAAGAGGCGAAACAGGGGATCACGGGCCGATTCAAACCAGACCGCCGGTACCGTATTGTTGATATGGCCGAGGGCGTCCGTCTCTTGAAAACGGGGTTGGATCTGCATTTCCAGCATAGGTTTAGACTCCTTGTCGTGGGACCGCGCACAGGCTAGCGCGCCAACCCTTATGACTCAAGCGTCCCGGCATCCGGGTGGGAGCCGCCTCCGGTTTCCGGCGCCGCCATCCCCTGTTCGGGTCTGAGCCAGGCGCTGCGAAAATCGAACCAGCCGAGGGCCGTCATCCGCACCCCGTGCACGCCGACCCGGCTCTCCAGCTCCAGCCAGTGGTGAAACAACGGCACGAACCAGCCCTGGCGCTGCACCTCGGCCAGCAGGGCGCGCGGGCCAGGCTCGGCGCCACTGGCGCGCCACTGCGTCAATCCCTGCCACAGGGCCTGCTGGCCCCCCCATACCCGGCGCAGCAAGGGGGTGCCCTGCAACCAGGCGTAGGGGGCGAAGGCGTGCTCATGCTCCAGGTTCAGGGTGCCGAGCCAGAGATCCACGTCTTCATCGGCGCCGCTCACCCAGCGGCCGTAATCCAGGGTGCGCACCTCGAGCCGGATCCCCTGCTCTGCCAGCAGGCTGGCCATGGCATTGGCACACTCGTGGAACTCCAGATGCTGGTTGAAACAGGCCAGCACCAGCCGGGTCGGCAACAGCGCGGGTTGAGGCTCCTCGGCGGGCAGGGCTTCGCGCCAGTGGGGCAGCAGGCCGAGGGCACTGGTCCAGCCCCGTTGCAGCTCGGGGGCGACCCGCCCCATCAGGGCGATGGGGTTCAGCAGCCGGGTCAGCCACTGGCGCAGGGCGGGATCCTGCAGCAGGGGGGATCTGTCGTCCTGCAGCAGGAAGTAGCAGCCGGACTCGAGCTCCGACTCGCCGCGCATGGTGCCGAGCTCGGGGCTGTCGCGCCCCAGCTGCAGGTGGGTCTCCAGCCGCTCCGCCAGCTCCGGCAGCATCCAGATGTCGATCTCGTCGAGCAGGGCGCGCAGGCCAAAATAGTCGTCGAAGGCCTCGAGGCACAGCTGCAGGGGATCGTTGTCGGTAACCCTGTAGGGGCCGGTGCCGACCGGGTGCAGGGCAAAGCCCGCCTCCCCCTTGAGCTCGCGGGGCAGGATGGCCGCCACCGGCTCCGCCAGCAGGTGCAGCAGCAGGGGATCCGGGCTGTCGAGGTGCAGATCCAGGGTGCGCGGCCAGCGACTCTCCAGCCGGGCGAGGTGGGCAAACAGCGGGCGATCCCGCAAGGCCAGCAGGCTCTCCATCACATCCTCCACCGCCAGCTCGCGGCCGTGGTGAAACCGCACCGCCGGCCTCAGGTAGAAGCGCCAGTGACAGGGGCCCAGACACTCCCAGTGGTGAGCCAGGTCCCCCTCGATTTCCCCATTTTCCTCATTTCGCCGGGTCAGGCCGTTGAAGATCTGGCGGCTCAGGTGAATTTCGGAGCGGCGCAGGGGGTCGGTGGGCAGCAGGCAGGGCAGCGGCCGGTAGTAGGGCACCCGCAGGATCTGACGCCCCTCCCGAGTGGCCTGACCGAGCTGCTCGATGAGCAGCGGGGTGAGCAAGTCCAGCCGCCCCTCCGCCAGCCGCACCGCCTGGGCGAGCTGGCCCTGGCTCAGCAGATCCCGCAGCCGGCGGCGGGTCAGGCTCTCCTGACTGTCCAGCAGTATGAGCCGGGAGCGTCGCCCCCGTCCCGCCTCGGCCGACCAGCTGAGCCAGCCCTGATCCTGCATGCGGCGCAGCAGCAGGCGGGCGTTGCGCGGGGTGCAGCAGAGCAGGTCCGCCACCTCGCCGAGACTCATCTCCCGCTCATCGCAGTCAAGCTGCTGGGCGAGCCGTTGAAATTGCTGGTAGAGGCGGTGGCTGGGCATAAAAGAGGAAATCCTTGTCAGTAAAGTCGTCAGTTTTCACTTCCTCATTTTAGCTCAATACTGTTGGCGAACGTGAGCACCACAGCACAGGAGCACCATCATGAGCCAGACCAATCCCCATGCACCGAACCGGATCCAGCAAGGAATGCGCCGCTACTTCCGCCGGGTCCTGCCCCGCCCTCTGACCCTGATCGAGGATCCCATGCAGCAGCTCAACCGCCTGATGCAGTGGGACATGCACCAGATAGACGACAGGGAGTATCGCCGCCGCCTCTGAATGGGCCAGGACTCCGGACGGGAAAGGGCGCGGCAGGATCACTGCAAGCTTCTATGCTTTGCCGGATTGGGTGGTTTACATCGGCGCAGGGCCTGCTAGATTGGACGTCTATCCATCCATAATGGCGACGACGTCCAACAAGGAGTGTGTGATGAAAGATGCGACCCTGGCCCTGCACCACGGCTTTTCCCACGATCCCACCACCAAGGCGGTGGCTGTGCCCATCTACCAGACGGTGGCCTACGAGTTCGACAGCGCCCAGCACGGGGCGGATCTGTTCAACCTGGCGGTGCCTGGCAACATCTACACCCGCATCATGAACCCCACCAACGATGTGCTGGAGCAACGGATGGCCGCCCTGGAGGGAGGCATAGCCGGGTTGGTGGTCTCGGCGGGTTCCGCCGCCATCACCTACGCCATCCAGGCGCTGACCGCCGCCGGCGACAACATTGTCTCCACCCCCCAACTCTACGGTGGCACCTACACCCTGTTCGCCCACATGCTGCCGAGTTTCGGGGTCGAGGTGCGTTTTGCCAAGGATGACAGCGCCGAGGCCATCGCCGCCCTGATAGACGACAAGACCAAGGCGGTCTACTGCGAGAGCATTGGCAACCCGGCGGGCAACATAGTCGATCTGGCGGCCTTCGCCAGGGTGGCCCACGCCCGCGGCGTGCCGCTTATCGTCGACAACACTGTCGCCACCCCTGTGCTGTGCAAACCCATAGAACACGGCGCCGACATAGTGGTGCACAGCCTCACCAAATATGTCGGTGGCCACGGCAACTCCCTGGGGGGTGTCATCGTCGACTCGGGCAAGTTCCCCTGGGCGGATAACGCCGAACGCTTCCCTCAGCTCACCCAGCCGGAGCCCTCCTATCACGGAGTTGTCTATACGGAAGCCTTTGGGCCTGCGGCCTTCATAGGCCGGGTACGTACCGTGCCCCTGCGCAACACGGGCGCGGCCCTGGCGCCGATGAACGCCTTCCTTCTGTTGCAGGGGCTGGAGACCCTGAGCCTGCGCATGGAGCGCCACGTGGACAACGCCCTGCGGGTGGCCCACCACCTCAGGCATCACCCCAAGGTGGCCTGGGTCAGCTACGCCGGCCTGCCGGGCCACCCCCACTACCCGCTGGCGGAGAAGTACATGGCCGGTCGCCCCTCGGCCATCCTCTCCTTCGGTCTGAAAGAAGGCTACGAGGCAGGGGTGCGCTTCTACGATGCGCTGAAGATCTTCAAGCGGCTGGTCAACATCGGGGATGCCAAGTCCCTGGCCTGCCACCCCGCCTCCACCACCCACCGCCAGCTGAGCGAAGCCGAGCAGGCCAAGGCCGGGGTCAAGCCGGAGATGATCCGGCTGTCGGTCGGGATCGAGGCGATCGAAGACATACTGGCGGATCTGGATCAGGCGCTGGAAGCCTGAGTCGGCATGGAGCGGGCATCTGCCCGCTCTTTTTTGTCCATCGGTGAACCACTTGCCTCGCCCCTTCGTACACCCAATCCCGCCACCGAATCGAGGTTCCCATGATAGTCCTGCACCACCTGAACAAGTCCCGCTCCCAACGCATCATCTGGCTGCTCGAGGAGCTGGGCCTGCCCTACGAGATCAAGGCCTACCAGCGCGACGCCACCACCTTTCTGGCACCGCCCGAACTCAAGGCCATCCACCCCCTCGGCAAGTCACCCGTCATCGAGTTCGACGGCCGGGTGCTGGCAGAATCCGGCGCCATCACCGAGTACCTGATAGCCCGCCACGCCCCCGAGCGGCTGGCCCCAGCCACGGACAGCCCCGACTACTCCGAATACCTGCAATGGATCCACTTCGCCGAGAGCTCCGGCATTCTGCCGCTGCTGCTGGACATGTTCGTGCGCAAGGATGGCAGCCCGATGCGCTTCCTGCCGGGCTACGCCCAGGCGGAGTGCGCCAAGGTGCTGGGCTATCTCAACGAGGTGCTGGCAAGCCGCCGCTATCTGGTGGGGGATCGCCTCTCCGGCGCCGACATCATGAACTCCTTCCTGGTGGATCTGCTGGCCCAAGGCGGCCAGCTGGCCCGGTTCCCGCACCTTGAGGCCTACTGGCAACGGCTCAATACCCATCCGGCCCGCCAGAAGGCGGCAGCCCTGGAGCGCGAGCTGGATCAGGGGGCCTGAGCCCCGGCACCTCACCACAGCATGCAAAACGCCCCGGACTCGGGGCGTTTTCTTTTCAGCTCGGAAGCAGGAGCCTAGAGCGCGTGGGAGAGGATCCGCGCCACCTTGTCGGGATCGATATCTTGCTGCTCACCCAGGGCGGTCAGGCCGAAGCGCTTGAGGTTGGAGCAGATGGCGGGGATGCAGCTCTCGTTCAGGCCGTAGTCGGCGAGGCGGGTGCCCACCCCCATCTGCTGGAAGAACTGCTCGGTACGGATGATGGCCTCCTCGATGCGCAGCGCCTTGTCCTCCCGGCGGGAGTGCCAGACCCGCTCGGCGAACTGGGCCAGCTTCTCCTGCTTCTGGGCCGCCTGTTCCCGCAGCAGGGAGGGCAGCACCACCGCCAGGCTCTGGGCATGATCCAGCCCGTGCAGGGCGGTGAGCTGGTGGCCTATGGCATGGGTGGACCAGTCCTGGGGCACGCCGCGCCCGATGAGTCCGTTGAGGGCCAGGCTGGCGGCCCACATCAGGTTGGCCCGCACCTGGTAGTTGGTGGGCTCCGTCAGCGCCCGCGGGCCGTTGTCCACCAGCACCTGCAGCAGGCCCTCCGCCAGCCGGTCCTGCACATCCCCGCCCACCGGGAAGGTGAGGTACTGCTCCAGGATGTGGACGAAGGCATCCACCACGCCGTTGCCCACCTGGCGCACCGGCAGGCTGTAGGTGGTGGTGGGATCCAGCACCGCAAAGCGGGGCAGCACCAGCGGATTGTAGAAGGAGAGCTTGGCCTCTCCCCGGCTCACCACGGCGGCGGGATTGCTCTCGGAGCCGGTGGCAGGCAGGGTCAGCACGCAGCCGAGCGGCAGCGCCCCCTTGACCGGCGCCTTGTGCAGCAGTATGTCCCAGGGATCCTCCCCCTCGAAGCAGGCCGCGGCGGCCACGAACTTGGTGCCATCCACCACGGAGCCGCCGCCGACCGCCAGCAGGAAGTCGATGCGCTCGCGCTTGACCAGGGCCACCGCCTCCATCAGCTGATCGTACTGGGGGTTGGCACCTATGCCGGGAAACTCCAGCCACTCCCTTCCCGCCAGCGCCTGGGTCAACTGCTCATAGACACCGTTCTGCTTGATGCTGCCACCGCCGTAGAGCACCAGCAGGCGGCTGCCCGCCGGGACAAGCTCCGGCAGCGTGGCTATCTGGCCCTCCCCGAAACAGACGCGGGTGGGATTGGCATATTGGAAGTTGTACACGGCAGAGCCCTCGGTTGAATGCATGCAGGGGGATTGTGCGCCAGCCAGCCCATAGGGTCAAAAAACGGGATCTCGTCGTCAAAACCGTGATGCCGGCGTGCCGATACCAGGGCACCGCAGCCCGGCTTTGCTATGGTGATAGCGGGAAGACGAGCTCGTCGCCCGCCCCATCACGCCCCTCCCGGGGCCCCTTTCCCATTCACAGGGTCTCAATCATGAAACTGAAGCACGCATGGATCGCAGGAGTGCTCACTCTCTGTGTCAATCCCCTGATACAGGCCGCCGAGGTGACCACCAATGTGGCCGTCACCCCGGGCCAGGCCAGCCTGGCAGAAGAGGTGAAGGCCGAGGCGACCGTCACCGCCATCGATCTTGCGACCCGCAAGATCAGCCTGAAGAATGCCGAAGGCGAGACCTTCGATCTGGTCGCCGGGGAAGAGGTGACCAACCTCCAGAACCTCAAGGTGGGGGACGTGGTGGCGCTGAGATACCTGCAACTGCTGGATCTCGAGCTGCTCAAGGGCACAGCCGGCGTGAGAAAGCGGGTGGTGGAGGTAGAGGGGAGCAAGGCCGCCGCCGGCGAGCAGCCTGGCGCAGGGGCAGGCATGCAGGTCACCATCTATGCCGACGTCATCGACGTCGACAAGGCGCAGCAGACCATCAGGGTCAAGGGGGTGGACGATACCCTCACCCTCAAGGTGAAGGATCCGGCCCAGTTCGCCCTGATCGCCAAGGGGGATCAGATCAAGGCGGTCCAGACCACGGCCATCGCCATAGGGATAGTGCCAAAGCCCTGAGGCACGCCCTCTGCGGCAGGGAGGGCGCTGGCGCTCCCTGCTTCATCCTTCCCCGGCATCCGGGGCAACATCTTGCCCAGTTGACACCAAAGATTGCCGTTCGAGTCGTTGGTCTCAGGCCTGGGCGCTCTGCCCGCTCGACGACTTGCCGGTGAGCCTGTCCATGGCCGCCTTGAGCATGGCATCACGCTGCTCGGTCAGGGCCCGGGTCTGGGTCTCCCGCTCTTCGGCCGAGAGCGTCTTGTCGTCGGCCACCCCCTTGATCTGGCTCTCGAGATCGTCAAATTTTTTGCGATCGAAGCCGAGTGCCTTGTCCACCAGCTGCTGCACCACCGTATTGTTGGCGCTCCCGGCCAGGGAGGCGCTCTTGCCGCTTCTGGCCAGATGCTCGTAAGTCAGCACCTGCTGCGCCTTGCCGGTCAGCACCTGGCTGGAGAGGCTGACCTGCTGATCCCAGCTCCCCTGCTGGCTGTCATCGCCACTGAGGGTGGCCAGGGCACGGCTGTGGGACGCACTCTGGGCGAGTTGCTGACCATAGGGTTTGATGTCCATGAAGGCTCCAAGCTGCTGCCGGCCAGGCCGGCGTCCGGGGAGACACTCCCCGCCAATAACCATGACTCAGCAAGTTGCAGGCCAACTTGACCACCAGGTGGCAGCGACCGGGGATGGAAGATGGATGATGCCAGACGGGGCGGCGGGCAGGCGGGATAGAAAACAGAGCGAGAAGAGGCACCGGGGGCGCCTCTTCTCATCCCGGCGAGACGGGGTTCAGCGACGGCTGATCTGCAGCGGACCAAAGGTCTGGGCCACCGGCATGATCTCTATGCTGTTGATGTTGACGTGGGCGGGCTGCTGGCTGACCCAGAGCACCGTATTGGCGATGTCCTCCGGCTGGATGGCCTGCACCCCCTGATAGACGGTGGCCGCCTTGGCGTCGTCACCGTGGAAGCGCACGTTGGAGAACTCGGTGCCGCCACAGAGGCCAGGCTCCAGGTTGGTGACGCGGAGGGCGGTGCCCGCCAGATCGGCCCGCAGGTTCAGGCTGAACTGCTTCACGAACGCCTTGGTGGCGCCGTAGACGTTGCCGCCCGGATAGGGATAGGTGCCGGCGATGGAGCCGATGTTGACCACGTGGCCGCGATTGCGCGCCACCATGCCCGGCAGCAGCAATCGGGTGAGCAGGGTCAGGCCGCTGATGTTGGTGGCAATCATCTGCTCCCAGTCTTCCAGATCCGCCTTGTGGGCGGGCTCGAGCCCGAGCGCCAGCCCGGCGTTGTTCACCAGCAGATCCACCTCGCGCCACTCGGCCGGCAGCCCGGCGATGGCGGCGCGGGTGGCGGCCTTGTCCTGCACGTCGAACGCCAGCGGCAGGAACTGCTCGCCCAGCTCGTCGGCCAGGGCTGCCAGCCGCTCGGCGCGGCGACCTGTGCCTATCACCCTGTAACCCGCGTTCACCAGCTGACGGCTGATGGCCTCACCAAAACCGGACGAGGCGCCCGTTACCATTGCGATCATCTGAACCTCCATTGTTATTTATCTTGTTGAAACAAAAAGAATTCACTCATTATCCAGCTCGCGTCCCGTCGCTTTTCGCCAGATAAACACCGACAGGTGCAACAGCAGCAGGCCGCTGCCCCCCAGGGCAAACAGCAGGCCGGTGAGGGCGTTGACCGAGGTGTCGGCGCCACACCACCACCAGACCAGCCAGCCCACTACCCCGATGACGAAGGTCTGGATGGCGCAGATCGGGCAGCGCCCGAGTTTGGCCTTGATGGCGGTGGCAAGACAGTCATCACAGCTCATGCCGGCCCCTCGATCTCGAGGCAGCGCGGCTCATGCCGCCCCCTGCTCATCGGATCGCAGCGCCAGCACCAGCCGGTGCGCATGTTGACCGGGGCCGTAATAGTCCGGCAGCCTGAGCCTTGGGCGAAACCCCAGCCCGTGGTAGAGGGTCTGGGCCTCGGGGTTGGCGTCAGCCACCTCGAGCCGGACGGCGCCCCAGCCCGCCTCTCGGCCCTCGTGGATCACCTGCTCCAGCAGGCGCCGGGCCCAGCCCTGGCGGCGCACCGTCCAGCGAATGGCGAGGGTCTGGATGATCAGCCTGTCCCAGCCCCTGTGCTCCAGCACGCTGAGGTAGCCCATCAACTGCGCCTTCTCATCCAGCAGCAGCAGGGTGCGCCCCTTGGCATGGCTGAGCAGGTAGTGCCAGCGGCTGCGGCCGAAGGCGACCTCGGGGGGGAAACAGTAGCGTTCCAGCTTCACGATGGCGCCCAAATCATCGGTTCGGGCCGCGCGCACGGTCAACACGGGGAGTCCTTGTTCGGTTATTTATCCTCAGCACCAGAAATGCGACTTGTATCACAAGTTACCAAGGCAGAATATTAGGCACTGTAACCTCTTGTTTCCCCTCGCGCCATTGTCGTGCTTGTCGGTGCATCGAAGCCCACTGGGGATCCTGCCTTTTCAGGCAGTCCTTTCTGTGGAGCCGAAAATATGAGTACCTACGTCATCGTCGAAGAGCTGGGCGACTGGCCCTGCCATGCCGATTATCTGCTGACCGCCCGCACCTATCTGCAGCATGGCGTGCCCACCACGGGTGGCCGACCCCGCATCATCAACCTCTGCCGCAGTCTGGAACACCTGAGCGCGGGCTACTACTGCTCATTGCTGGCCCAGGCCCGCAGCCACCACTGCCTGCCGGGGCTGCAGGCCATCAGCCGGCTGCAACCCCAGCAGCCACCGGCCAAGCTGTGGCGCAAGCTGCAGGGCTGGCTGACCCGCCAGAGCGAGGACAGGATCCGGGTGCGCGCCATCTTCGGCCAGTGCGAACAGAGCGAGCTAGGGGGGCTGGCCCGCTACTACTACGGCCTGAGCCAGCTGCCGTTGCAGGAGCTGACCCTCAAGCGAGGCCGTCACGGCTGGTCGGTGCGCCAGCAGCAGAGCCTCTCCCCGCTGGAGTTGAGCCAGAGCGAGCGGGAGCTGATGCTGCAACACGCCCAGGCCCTGGTGGGCACAGGTGACGAGGAGCAGACGGCGCCCCTCTATCAGCTCGCCATCCTGATGGATCAGAACGATGGCCGCGCCAGCAGCGATGCCCTGGCGATAGAGCGCTTCATCCAGGCCGCCGCCGCCCAGGGGATCCAGGCCGAGATACTGGCGCCCTCCGCCATCGAGCGACTGCCGGAGTTCGACACCCTCTGGCTGCGGGCAGAAACAGCGGTCGGCCACTACACCTTCGAGTTCGCCCGCCGCGCCGAGCAGCTCAAGATGCCGGTGATCGACAGCTCCCGCGCCATCCTCGCCTGCAGCAACAAGCTCTACCTCTACGAGCTGATGGTGCGCAGCGGCGTGCCCATGCCCCCCACCACTGTGGTGACCCGCCGCGGCCGCCACCAGGTAGACGAGCTGGTGCAGCGCCTCGGCCTGCCGCTGATGGTGAAGGTGCCCGACGGTGCCCAGGGCCGGGATCTCGCCATGGCCAGTGACGAGACCCAGCTCGCCCGCCTGCTGGACGAGGGGCTGGGCCGCTCCGCCCTGCTGCTGGTGCAGAGCCGGATCCCCGCCGAGTTCGACTGGCGCATCGGCTTTCTCGACGGCTCGCCGCTGTTCGCCTGCCGCCGCTACCGGCCGGAGCCCGGCAACCGCATCCGCCGCCGCAAGCACCCCCTCGACATGAGCCGGATCGAGGCGCTGCCGCTCAATGAGGTGCCGGAGCGGGTGTTGCAGACCGCCCGCCGCGCCGTGCACCAGCTCGGCAACGGCCTGTTCGGGGTGGATCTGCGCCAGCAGGGCCAGGGCTGCGTGCTGCTGGAAATCATCGACAACCCCTGGATACGTGGCGACATCGAAGACAGGGAGGCCAAGGATCTCTATGAACGCCTGGCCAGGGCCTTCCGGCAACGGCTGGAGAACCGGGGGCAGAGCGCCCCTGAGCGACCATAAACAGAGAGGGCCCCGTGATGGGGCCCTCTCTGTTGCGGGACAGAGGTCATTGCAACTGCAAGAAGCGGCCGGTGAGGGGCGGCAGGTCCACCGTCAGGCTGCTGCCCCCCATGGCCAGGCGCTCGCCGCTTTGCAGATCCACCAGGGCGCTGCCGCTGCGCAGCTTGCCGACCGGCAGGGCATAGCTTTGAGGCGTGGTGGAGACGTTGAGCAGGTAGACCACTTGCTCGGCCGCCGTCTGCTTGATGTCGCCATAGACGCTGCCCTCGGCCACCAGCTTGACCCGCTCCCCCTGATAGAGGGCGGGGTGGGCGGCGCGCAGGGCCAGCAACTGGCCAAGCCACTGCTTGAGCTCGGCCTGTTCGCCGCTCGGGGTGAAGCCGGTGACACCGGGCACCTTGCCGTCGCTGCGGGCCACGTGATCGTCGCACAGTCCCTGGGCCGCACAGTCACCGCTCACCTGGGCAGCAAAACCCGGCACCTCGTCGCCAAACTCCTCGCCGTAGTAGAGGGTGATGGGGCCGGAGCGGGCCGCCAGGAAGCTGAATGCCGCCTTGTGACGCTGCCAGTAGTCCGCCTGATTGAAGTTGCCGCGCTCCAGCAGATCGCCGAAGCGCACCAGATCGTGGTTGCCCAGCATCAGGTTAGGCATGGCGTGATTGGGGTAGTTCTCCACCTTGTTCCAGCTGGCATCGAGCACGCTGGCCCCCTGGCCACCCTTGCCGGACTCTTCCACCGCCAGCGCCTGCACCAGGCCGTAGCGCAGCGGGAAGTCGAACGCCGAGGAGAGCGCCGGGTTGTCGCTGCTGCCATAAGCCTGGGCGCGGATCTCGTCAGCTCCCTTCCACACCTCACCCACCAGGTAGCCGAGGGTGCCCCACTGCTGGCCGGCGGCCTTGCGTGCCGCGCTGGCCTGCTCCACCTCGGTGCGAATGGCGCGCCAGTCATCCAGCCCCAGCTGATAGGCCTGATCGAGGCGCCAGCCGTCGATGCCGTACTGCTGGACCCAGTAGCGGGCCACCTCCTTGAAGTAGGCGAGGCTCTCGGGCTGGCCGTAATCCACCAGCTGGCCCGGATAACCGGCGCCGCCGCTCTTGAGGGCAGGCAGACGGCCCTCGGGGGAGGGCTTGCTCACCCCCACCTTGTTGACGTGGCCGAAGACGCCGTCGAGGAAGACATAGAGGCCGCGCTGGTGGGCCGCCTCCACCAGTTTTTTCAACTGGGCGTTGCTGCCGAAGTTGGGGTCCACGTTGAAGAAGTCGCAGGCGAAATAGCCGGTGGCATCCAGCCTGTCGTCCCCGGCCTGACCGGCGCAGGAGTCGAACACGGGGGTGAGCCAGATGGCGTTGACGTTGAGGCTCTTGATGTGGTCCAGGCTGTCGATGATCCCTTGCAGATCGCCGTTGTGCCTGGAGGGGCCGTAGCCGACGCCGTAATTGGCACTGCCGTCGCCATCGACGAAGGACTCCACCATCACCTGATAGGTTCTCAGGTTGCAGGCGGGCTGATCATCGCCATAACATGCGCGACTGTCCGAGGTGGGGGGCGGATTGACCACGGGGGGCTGGGTCTCGCCGCTGGATCCCCCGCCGCCGCTGCCGCACGCTGTCAGTAACAAGGCGGCCCCGATCAGGCCGCCATGGCGCAACCTTCCTTGTTTCATTGTTATCTTCCCGCTGTGGTGGTGCTGGCGCAAAATGCGCCACCCTGAGGCCATGATAACGGCCTCGCCAGAGCGGGTCTGTGACTGAAAACGTTACCTGGCTCAACGAGTTAGCCCATCACTCTCAGCCCGGATTGCGATCGGGGAAGGCCTCGCGCTCGTCGATGGGGGCAATCAGGTGATAGACCTCCTGGGCCGACAGGGTGCAGCCCGAGGGCCACTCCAGCTGGTGGCGGCGATTGATGAAGACCCGGGCGCAACGCCGCTCAGTATCCAGTGCCGCGAACAGGGGCTGGCTGCGCCAGGGGGTCAGATCCAGCCCCCCTGTGGTGCCATCCGAAAGCACCACGAACAGGCACCAGCCGTGCACATACTCCACATCGATAAAGACCGGCATCCCTTCGGCTCCGATTGAGAAAATCCGGCGCCATTATAGGCAAGCCCCTCGCCGCGCTTTGCAGCGGGGATCACACAACGCCCAGTCATTTATGCTGTCTTTTGGCTCCCCCGGAGCCCTCATTAAAAAATCAATGTTATCAATAACGTCCAGTCCCACCCTGCGCCGCAACCTTTCCCCGCCCCCAGTGTCATAACCCTGCAATATAAAAAAAGCTGTCCTCGGAAGGACATCAAAAACAGGTTTTATCAGGAAAAACAATGACAAAAATAAGACATTGGCTGGGTCCATTTTGGCCCATCGCCATTTTTTCGGTGATCGCGCTCATCGCCCTCTCCGCCAGCCGGGCAGGCCTGGGGCTCTGGCAACAGGAGCGGGTCGACGCCGTCGCCGGTTGGTCACAACTGCTGCTGCAAGGGATCCGGGTCGACCTTGCCACCCTCTGCTGGCTGTGGGGCGTCCCCGCCGTCTTCACCCTGCTGCTGGCCGGCCCCCATGCCCTGGGCCGCGCCTGGTTGCAGCTTATCCGGGTCTGGCTGACCCTGGGGCTCTGGCTGATGCTCTTCCTCGAGATCTCCACCCCCGCCTTCGTCACCGAATACGGGGTGCGCCCCAATCGCCTCTATATCGAATACCTCATCTACCCGAAGGAGGTGCTCGCCATGCTGTGGGCGGGGCGCAAGGGCGAACTGCTGCTGGCCCTGGTGTTCAGCCTGCTGACCCTGGGGGGCGGCTGGTGGCTGAGCGGGCGCCTGATGCGGCACCTGAGCTTCCCGCGCTGGCATCTGCGCCCGGCCTTCGCCCTGCTGATCCTGGCCATCGGCTTCCTCGGCGCCCGCTCCAGCCTGGGGCACAGGGCCCTGAACCCTGCCATGGTGGCGTTCGCCAGCGATCCTCTGGTCAACGCCCTGACGGTCAACTCCGCCTACTCCCTCTTCTTCGCCATCAAGCAGATGAGCAACGAGGAGAGTGCCGGCGAATTCTACGGGGAACTGCCCCGGGAACGGATCCTGGCGCTGGTGCGCGAGGAGAGCGGCCGCCCCGACCAGGACTACAGCTCCGCGACACAACCCAGCCAGACCTTCAACGAAGCCAGCCATGGCGGCAAGCCGAAGAACCTGGTGATCCTGCTGCAGGAGAGCCTCGGCGCCCAGTTTGTCGGCTCCCTCGGCGGCCTGCCGCTGACCCCCAATATTGATGCGCTCTCCCGGGAGGGCTGGGCGTTCGAGCAGCTCTACGCCACCGGCACCCGCTCGGTGCGCGGCATAGAGGCGGTGCTGACCGGCTTCACCCCGACCCCGGCCCAGGCCGTGGTCAAGCTCGGCAAGAGCCAGACCAACTTCTTCACCATCGCGGATCTGCTCAAACAGCGGGGCTATGACACCAGCTTCATCTACGGCGGCGAGAGCCATTTCGACAACATGCGCGGCTTCTTCCTCGGCAATGGCTTCACCACCATCATCGAGCAGAAAGACTTCAAGAACCCGGTGTTCGAGGGCTCATGGGGCGCCTCGGATGAAGATCTCATGGCCAAGGCCAACGACACCTTCGAGAAACTTCACAAGCAGGGCAAGCCCTTCTTCAGCCTGGTGTTCAGCTCCAGCAACCACGATCCCTTCGAGTTCCCGGACGACCGCATCTCCCTCCATGAACAGCCCAAAGCGACCCGCAACAACGCCGCCAAATATGCGGATTACGCCGTCGGCGAGTTCTTCAGGAAGGCCAAGGCATCGGACTACTGGAAGGAGACCCTGTTCCTGGTCATCGCCGATCACGACAGCCGGGTCGGCGGCGCCAGCCTGGTGCCCATCCCCCGCTTCCATATCCCTGGGGTCATAGTGGGAGAGGGCATAGCGCCGAAACAGGATAGGCGCATCGTCAGCCAGATAGACATGGCGCCCACCCTGCTCTCCCTGATGGGCATAAGCGCCGACTATCCCATGCTGGGCAAGGATCTGACCCGCATGCCGGCAGACTGGCCGGGGCGCGCCATCATGCAGTACGACAAGAACTTCGCCCTGATGCGGGGCAAGGACGTGGTGATACTGCAACCTGAGCGGGCGGCGGAAGGCTTCGTCTATGACGATGCCAGCGAGACCCTCACCCCGGCCCCGCAACCGGATGCCATGAAGGATGCCGCGCTGGGCCTGGTGCTCTGGGGCAACCTGGCCTATCAGCAGGGACTCTACCAGACGGCGCCGGACGACAGGCTCGCCCTCAACTGAGATGCAGAAACGAAAAAACCGCCAACTGGCGGTTTTTTGCGGCTTCCCTGGCGCTCAGGGGTGAGTGAAGCAGGGCAGGGAGCGGCTGAACCTGTGCTCGAACACCAGGGAGGTCTCGAGGTGCACCACCTCTTCCCGGGAGGTGAAGTGATCGAACACGAAGTTGCGCAGGTGCTCGGTGTCGGCGACGCAGAGGTGCACCAGGAAATCATCCTTGCCACCCATGTGAAACAGGCTGATCACCTCGGGCAACGCCAGGATGGCATCGCGAAACGCATCTATGATCTGCCGGCTGTGGCGCGCCAGCTGCAGGGAGACCATGGCCTGGATATGGCCGCCCAGAGCCTGATAATCCACCTCGCAATGAGCGCCCTTCAGCACCCCGTCCTGTTGCAGCTTGCGCACCCGCTCCAGGCAGGTGGAGGGAGCCACCCCGACCAGGGCCGCCAAATCCTTGTTGGTCATGCCCGCATCGCGAAACAGATGGGCCAGGATGTCCAAGTCCAGTTGATCCAGGTTTCTCATCTCTACTCCTTCCATCGCTCAATTTTTTTAGACTCTGCCCGTAAACCGGGCCGAACACAACGCAGATTGACATCGCACCCGCGCCCTCTATGCTGTGCCGCACTCAAACAGGGGGCCAACAAGTTCGTTTGACGCCCCCTAGCACCGACAAGGATCCTCATGCTCAGTGCCCACCCCTTCTGGAGCCTGGAGGTCCCGCGCCTCGACGGTCAGCTGTTGCTCACCCCCTGCCCCGGCAACCAGCAGGTTGTCATGCCCCTCGCCCTGGCCCAGTTGCAGCTGGCCGGTGCCGGCGGGGTGCTCACGCTGATGACAAAGAATGAGCTTGCCGCACGCGGCGCAGAGTCCCTCGGCTCACTGGTCAGGGCCAGGGGCATGGCCTGGTTCCACCTGCCCATAGCGGACGATGAGGCCCCCGATGAAGCCTTCGAGCAAGCCTGGCACCCCGTGCTGCCGCAACTGCTCGCCCTGCTGCGCGAGGGCCGGCACCTGGCCATTCACTGTCACGGAGGGAGCGGCCGCACCGGGCTGGTGGCGGCCCTGCTGCTGATGGCTCTGGGCCAGCCCCAGCCGGAGGCCATGGCAGCCATCCGGGCCCGGCGGCCCGGCGCCTTCACCCTGGCCTGCCACCGTCACTGGCTCGACACTCGGGGGCGACGGCTGGCCGGGGCCGACTGAAGGAAGCCCTGACCCTTGGGCTGCTGATTGACTAGTGAACATCTTGCCCGATAGCGGATGAGCCGGCCCTACACCTGGCCCTTGGGTTGCTCGTAGGTGAACACCTTGCCGATGTCCTCCAGCCGATGTCGGGCCATCGCGGATGAGCCGGCCCTACACCTGGCCCTTGGGCTGCTCGTAAGTGAACACCTTGCCGATGTCCTCCAGCCGATAGCTGGTGAGCTGATAGACGTAGTAGTTGAGCCAGTTGGAAAACAGCAGGTGGCCATGGCTGCGCCAGCTGGCACGCGGCGTCTGGCCGGGATCGTCGTCCGGGTAGTAGTTGACCGGGATGACGGGGGTGAGGCCCGCCGCCAGATCCCGCCGGTACTCCCCGTCCAGGGTCAGGGCATCGTATTCGGGATGGCCGGTGACGAACACCTGGCGGCAATCCTTGGTCGCCGCCAGATAGACACCGGCTTCCTCGGACTCGGCGAAGATCTGCAGATCGGTGTGGGCGCGAATAAGATCTCCATCAAACGCCGCATAGCGGGAGTGGGGCGCGACGAACTCGTCATCGAAGCCACGCAGCAGCGGCTCGTGCTCATCGAGGCGGTGGTGGCGATAGACCCCTGACAGCTTCTCGCCGTGGGTCTGCTTCTCCATGCCGTAGAGCGCCTTGAGCGCCGCCTGCACCGCCCAGCAGAGGAACAGGGTGGAGGTCACATGCTGATGGGACCACTCGATGATCTCGACGATGCGCGGCCAGTAGACCACCTCCTCGAACTCCACCAGCCCGAGCGGCGCCCCCGTGATGATCATGCCGTCGTAGTTGTTGCCACGCACCTGCTCGAAGTCGTGATAGAAGTTCTCCAGGTGCGCCTGGGGCGTGTTCTTAGACTCCCGATCGTCTATGCGCAGCAGATCCACATCCACCTGCAAGGGCGAGTTGGAGAGCATCCGCATCAGCTGGATCTCGGTCTCTATCTTCTTGGGCATCAGGTTGAGGATGAGCACCCGCAGCGGACGGATGTTCTGGGTGACGGCCCGGGATTCCGTCATCACGAAGATGTTCTCCTGCCCCAGCACTTCGGCGGCGGGCAACTGGTCCGGGATCTTGATCGGCATGCTGACTCCCTGTACTGCATCGGTAAATATGTCTGGACATCTAGAAGCCTATAATAAAGCGCTCATCCTGTCATCAGATACCTTTTGTATTCACCCCTGCCTTTGACTAGCATACGGCTCTGTGTGTCTCTCGTGTCCAACCCCATGACAGGAATCAAGATCTCGGTAGACCGGCTGCAAGTCGGCAATTACGTCTCCCTGCCACTGGGGTGGCGTGAGCACCCCTTCCTGTTCTCCAGCTTCAAACTCAAGAGTGAAGAGGAGATAGAGCTGATCCGTCGGCTCGGCCTCAAGCTGGTCACCATCATTCCCGACAAGAGCGACGCCCCTCCCAAGCCCCTCGATCGGGTGCAAGCCGTACCGGATGGCACTGGCGATCTCGTCGACCGCCAGCAGGAGATGCAGCAGGAGAAGACCAGGCGCATCGAGCAGTTGCAGCGCTATCGCCGGGATCTGCAGCAGTGCGAGAAGCATTTCCAGCAATCCCTGGCCCAGGTGCGCAACCTGATGGGCAAGATCCAGTCCCGCCCCCTCAACGCCATCAATGAAGCCCAGGAGCTGATCAACGCCATGACGGAGCAGCTGCTGTCGGTGGACGAGATGGTACTGCACCTGGTCTCCGACAGCGCGGATGGCAACAGCCTCCAGTTCCACTCCCTCAACGTCAGCGTGCTCAGCATGCTGCTGGCCAGGGAGTGCAAGCTGCCGGCGGAGGCTATTCGCCAGGTCGGCATGGGGGCCCTGTTCCACGACATCGGCAAGCTGAAGATCCCGAGCCAGATCCTGCGCAAGACAGCCCCCCTGACCAAACCGGAGCAGAACCTGGTGGCCCAGCATCCGCGCTATGGCCTGGAGCTGCTGAGCCTGGCCAGTGACTTCCCGGAGCCCGCGAAGCGCATAGTGCAGTACCATCACGAATACCTGGACGGCAGCGGGCCACAGGGGCTCAGGGGGGATCAGCTCGACCCCCTGACCCAGATAGTCTCCCTCATCAACGAGTACGACAACCTCTGCCACCTGCAGGCCAAGGTGCCCTACTCGGCCCTCGGCAACCTCTACAAGCAGCGCAAGGCCCAGTTCAACACCGACCACCTCGGCATGCTGATCCGCCTGATGGGCATCTATCCGCCCGGCAGCGTGGTGCAGCTCTCCAACGGCCAGGTCGGGCTGGTAATGTCGGTCAACGCCTCCCGCCTGCTCTACCCCGCCGTGCTGGTGTACGATCCCCGCATCCCGCGCCAGGAGGCGGCCATCATAGATCTCGAGCAGGCCGAGCTGACGATTGCCAAGGTGATCCACCCCAAGCGACTGCCCCCGGCTGTGTTCGAGTACCTCAACCCGCGCACCCGGATCAGCTACTACTTCGAGCACAACAAGCCCTGATCGGGGTCCACCACCCAAGGAGTCTGCATGCGTATCGAGATCATCAGCACGGGGGACGAGATAGTGACCGGCCTGGTGGTGGACACCAACGCCGCCTGGCTCAGCGCCCTGCTGCTGGAGCAAGGCTGGCAGGTACGCCGCCGCCTCACAGTGGGAGACAACCTCGCGGATCTGAAGGCCGCCTTGCAGGAGAGTGCCAGCCGGGCCGAGGTGGTGCTGGTGTGCGGGGGCCTGGGCCCCACCGCGGATGATCTCACCGCCCAGGCGGCGGCCGAGGCCTTCGACCAGCCCCTGACCCTGTTCCCCGACTGGCTCGCCACCATGACCGAGCGCTACGCCAGCCGGGGTCGCACCATGCCCCAGAGCAACAGCAAGCAGGCCTGGCTGCCCCAGGGCTGCGAGATCCTCGACAACCCGGTCGGCACCGCCTGCGGCTTCGTGGTCAGCCACCCGGCCAGCCACGGCCAGAGCCGGCTCTTCTTCACCCCGGGCGTGCCGTTCGAGTTCAAGCAGATGGTGCGAGAGCAGATTTTGCCGCGCCTCAAGGCGCTGGCGGGAGAAGAGACGGACACCGAGCTGCGCCGCTTCTATACCTTCGGCATCTCGGAATCCGCCCTCTCGGACAAACTGGATGCCGCGCCCTGGCCCGTCGGCATCGAGCTCGGCTACCGCTCCTCCATGCCCCTCATCGAGCTGAAACTCATCGGCCATGGCGCCAGCGCCACCGACATGGCGGCCGCCGAGGCGCGCCTGCTCGGGGAGATAACCCCCTGGCTGGTGGGACGGGGAAACGAGGAGCCGGCGCAGCAGATCCTGGCCCTGCTGGGGGAGCGGCCGCTGCGGCTGCAGGAAGGGGAGAGCCGGGGCGCCCTGCTGGCCATGTGCCACCCGCATCCGGGGCTGGAGGCCAGCTTCAGCCACAGCCTCCCCTGTGAGCTCGGCCATCTGACGGGGAGCGAACGGGAACCCAGCCTGACCATAGGCAGTGCGGGCCCAGGCGGCGTGCCGCTGCTGCTGTGCGCCGACGGGCGCCGAATCGGCCAGCGGGTGAAGCTAAGTCACCCGGATCCCGAGAGCGGGCGCCGGATCCTCGCCTTCGCCGCCCTCGACATGCTGCGCCGTCACCTGCAGGGCTTGCCGGTGCTCGCCGACTACCTCACCCTGACCAGAACCGCCAGCCGCATCGACTGATACCGGGCTAGAAGGCGCCGAAGCCCATGTTCCCATGCACCCAGTACCCGGCGAGCGCCAGGGTCAGCAGGCAGAAGGCCCTCTCGTAGCCCCCGCCGCTCTTGAGGGGCAGGCCGGGCAACCGAAAGCGTCGGCGCCAGGGCCAGAACAGGGGAATGCCCATGGGGGTGAGCCAGTCCCCCAGCAGGTGGCTGAGGTAGCCGACGATGAGGGCATCCTTCATCACCCCGGACAAGGGCCCGGGTGCCTGGAACTGCGCCAGTCCCCATATCCCCAGGCCCACCGCCAGCAGGCTGTGGGTAAAACCGCGATGGCCGAACAGGCGGGAGAGGGGCCCCGAGATCCAGGGCAGCTGCCGACCGAGCAGGGACTGGGGGTGATCGAGATCCGGCAGCAGGGCGCTGGTCAGGGCCATGGGCACTATGTGCCACAGGCTGCCTTCGGCCAAGGCCGGAGTGAGTTCGACCTTGTGGGCAAGCAGGGCGCAGGTGACGGAAAACAGCAGGTGGCCTTGGGCGGTCATGGGGCTCGTTCGGTTGGGCAAGAGGGCAGTATGGTCGGCAGCGACCCGCGTCAACGCCGCTGGGCGGCGGCAGATTAAAATCCCTTGAACCGCCTCTGGCAAGGTGAATCGTATCGCCACCCTGAACTTGATGCCCATCGGGGGCGGCAGTCGGTGAAATAATCAGCAGATACCGCCACATACACCTCATTTGACACTCAGCAAGCGGTCGAGCCACCGCCATCAGCCCAACTCCCCGTCACAGAGTATTTCCTCAACCCGGCTCACCCATTTGCACTCGGCTCGTTGACCCGGACGGCGAAATGTCAGAATACTGCGGTTCTTGGCCGCCCTGGCGGCATAGGCTCTTGGCAAGGATCCCGCCCCCGGCCACTGGGGGGCTAGCCGGATCGGGACAACGAAGGAGGATCCCGGTGTTAAGCAAAGCGTGGTTTCAGCTGTCGGCAGACATGACCTATGTCTGTCTGCGCATTACCCCGGGCCTCACCGAGCCCGTCCAGGAGCAGCATGTCCTGGCCCTGCTGCGGCTCTCCAACTGCCGACGCTATCAGCCCCTCGACGAGGGGATCCGGCAGGCCGTCGCCCTGCTCAACACCCTGTTGACCCAGCCGGACGCCCCCTCCCACCCTCCCGTGCCCATAGCCCAGCGGCAGGATGCCCGGCTCCTCATCCTGGTGGACAAGGACCAGATGAGCGCCAGGGCCCAGATCACCGCCGACTGGGGCGGCAATCCCCTGACCCTGGCGCAGTTGCAGGAGGCAGTGGCGGCCAGCCCAGTCAAGCAGGGGGTAAGCGAGCGGCTGCTCGCCGCCGCCATCAAGGGCGCCAGCGAGGCGCCCCCCGGCACCCTACTCAACCCCGTCATAGCCCTGGGCAAGGCGGCCAGACACGGCCTGGATACCCGTCTGGAGCGGCTGGTGGAAACGGCGGTGGAGCGGATCCTGAGGCCCCAGGAGGTGGACCACGGCAAGGTGGACATGCGCGATCTCGGCACCCTGCTCACCGTCAAGGCGGGTGCCCCCCTGATGCGGCGCCACCCCGCCACCCAGGGTATCGACGGCTTCACGGTGACGGGCCAGACCCTGCCCGCCCGCCACGGCAAGGAGAGCGCCATGACGGCGGGAGAAGGCACCTGCTTCTCCCCCGAGGATCCGGATCTGCTGCTGGCGACCCGCGCCGGGCTGCCTTGCCAGGAGCGGGCCGGCATGAGGGTGGACGAGGTGCTGAGCGTCAAGCAGGTCGACATCCGCCACGGTCACGTCATGTTCGAGGGCTCCCTGCTGGTCACCGGGGACGTCATGCCCGGCATGCGGATCAAGACCAGCGGCGACGTGGTGATAGGGGGCTTCGTCGAAGGGGGCTATATCGAATCCGGCGGCACCATCACGGTGCGCAACGGCATCATAGGGCGCAAGCTGGAGGGGGATCAGTACCTCTGCCACCTCAACGCCGGGGGCGAGATCCACGCCAGCTATGCCCAGTACGCCAGGCTGGAGGCCGATGGCGACATCCATATTCAGAGCCAGCTCAGCCACAGCTATTGCCGCAGCGGCCAGGACCTCAGGGTCGGGGACAGCGCCATGCGCAAGGGCCATCTCATCGGCGGCATCAACATCGCCAACCGCCTCATCATGGCCCCCGTGCTCGGGGCCTCGGCGGCGAACCGGACCCGGCTGCAGATCCTCGGCGGCTACTTCAGCCACAAGGAGCAGGAGCAGGCCCTGCGTCAACGCAAGCAGGCCTGCCGGGAGCAGCTCGACAAGCTGCAGGATCTCATCCTGCGACTGCTGCAACAGCCCAGCGACAGGCGCAATCCCGAGACACTGCAGAAGATCAAGGCGCTGCGCACCCGTCAGCTGGACGAGAGCAAGTCACTCGACGAGCAGCTTGCCGAGGCGCAGCGCGAGCTGCAGGCCCTGATGGCCAACATGGACATCATCGCCACCCAGCGCCTCTTCCCCGGCGTCGAGGTGGAGATGGCCCATCACCACAACAGGGTCGACATAGAACACGGCCCCATCCACTTCGCCATCCGGGAAGATCAACTGCAACTGACCCCCTATCAGGGCCAGCGCTGAGAGGCGCCACTGCCCCTCTTAAGCGATGGCGGCGTGATCCCGGCGGCGATTTTCGCTACACTCGGCCTCCCCTTGGCCCCATAGGGCGGGCCGGCCAGGCTCAGGTAGTGAGAAGATGTACAAGCTGATCGCATTGGGTAGCGCTGGCACCCTGCTAAGGCGCCAGTCAGAGGCAGCACCGCCCATGCAACCCTTCAACTCGTGATCCCGGCGGCGATTTTCGCTACACTCGGCCTCCCCTTGGCCCCATAGGGCGGGCCGGCCAGACTCAGGTAGTGAGAAGATGTACAAGCTGATCGCATTGGGTAGCGCTGGCACCCTGCTAAGGCGCCAGTCAGAGGCAGCACCGCCCATGCAACCGTTCAACTCGTGATCCCGGCGGCGATTTTCGCTACACTCGGCCTCCCCTTGGCCCCATAGGGCGGGCCGGCCAGACTCAGGTAGTGAGAAGATGTACAAGCTGATCGCATTGGATATGGATGGCACCCTGCTGAACCCGCAAGGTCAAATAACCCCCCGCACCCATGCCGCCATCGCGGCCGCCCGCGACCAGGGCGTTACCGTAGTGCTGACCTCGGGCCGCCCGCTGGAAGGCATGACCCCCTATCTGGCCGAACTGGGCCTCACCGGCCAGGATGACTACGTCATCTGCTACAACGGCGCCCTGGTGCAACAGGTCGCGGATCAACGCATACTGCGCAGCCAGCTGCTGACCGGCAGCGATGCCAGCGCCATCGCCCATCTGGCCTCTGAGCTGGGGATCAACGTCCACGGCTTCTCCGTCCGCCAGGGCCTCATCAGCCCCAGGGTCAGCACCTACACGGAGCACGAGTCCCAACTGATCAAGATGCCGATCAACCTGGTGGACTTCGCCACCCTGCCCGCCGACGAGCAGATCATGAAGGTGATGATGATAGACCCAGAGCCCCAGCTCTCCCGCGCCATCGCCCAGCTGCCCGCCGAGCTCTATGAGCGCTACACGGTGGTGCGCAGCTCCCCCTACTTCCTCGAATTCATGAACAAGCGAAGCAACAAGGGCACCGGTGTGGCCGCCCTGGCGGAGCACCTGGGCCTCACCGCCCACCAGGTGATAGCAGTGGGCGACGCGGGCAACGACCGCCACATGATCGAATATGCCGGACTCGGGGTCGCCATGGGCAACGCCACCGACGAGATCAAGGCGCTGGCGCAGCACACCACGGCCCGCAACGACGAGGATGGCGTGGCCAGGGTGATAGAGCAGTTCATCCTCAATGCCTGAATCGACAGGGGCCTGCGGGCCCCTTCTGCTATCCGGCTATCAGGGCCGAATGTTTAATATATCCACCACGCCTTTCCCCCATCCCCCCGCCAACTGACGCTCAATCCCCTGCTACGGGGACTCAAGCTGGCTAAGTCATTATCGAAATTAACATTCCGGCATCATTTCGTTTGACATATTGAACGGCCTTGGCAGACTGGGATCGGGATCCAGGCTGTCATCGCCCAGGCTGACCGACGATTCTGGCACTGCGGCACGACCCTGATCCCATGACCATGCCTTGAGGCATGCCCTTGCGAGCGTGAGGCGGCAAGGGCCTTCCCAAGGCGCAGGATGAGACCGCCAAGGATAGCCAAGGTGACCTATGCCCAACCCCAGTTCCCATTCCAAGCCCGTCGTGCTGATGACCATGGGGGCCCAGGCCCGCAGCGGCCACGCCTATCAGGTAATGACCCACAAATACATCACCCCCCTGGTGGAGATCAGCGGCTGCGTGCCCCTGCTGGTGCCCACCTGCTGCGGGACAGCTGATCTGGAGCAGTATCTGGATCTCGTCGATGGGGTCTACCTGAGCGGGGCCGGATCCAACATAGATCCCGCCCTCTACGGCCAGGAGAACCTGACCCCGGAGAAGGCCCAGGACAGGGACAGGGATCTGTTCGACATAGCACTGGTGCGCGCCGCCCTCGATCGGGGCCTGCCCCTGCTCGGCATCTGCCGCGGCATGCAGGAGATCAACGTGGCGCTGGGCGGGGACATTCATCAGAAGGTCTATTGCGAGCCCGGCTATGCGGATCACAGGGAGGATGCGGACGATCCCGTGGAGGAGCAGTATGGTCACAGCCACCAGGTGAGCCTGGTGCCCGGCAGCTGGTTTGCCGACCTGATGGGGGAGGCGCAGATCCCGGTCAACTCCCTGCACGGCCAGGGGATCAGGCGCCTTGGGGAGGGGCTGGTGCCGCTGGCCCATGCCGAGGATGGTTTGATCGAGGCCATTCATGCCCCCGCCCTCTCCCCCTTCCTGCTGGCGGTGCAGTGGCACCCGGAGTGGAAGGCGAAAGAGAATCCCCACTCCATCAAGCTGTTTAGCGCCTTCGGCGACGCCTGCCGCCAGTATCGGCAGCGGGCGGGCTAGTCGCCGAACCCCTTGCCCTTCAACTTGGGCAGGGCCCCGCGAACGGGGCGCAGGGGCAGCGGGTCGGCTAGTCGCCGAATCCCTTGCCCTTCAGCTTGGGCAGGGCCCCGCGATCGGGACGCAGGGTGCGACAGACATCCAGCCCCTTGAGGCCCCGCTGGACATGGTCAGGGGCCTGCCCCAGCACCATGCCATTGCCGCGATAGAGCCGGGCCTCTTCCAGCTCGAACAGCTCGCCGCCGATCAACAGCTGTTCACGGCCATCGACCACCTTGCCCCGCTTCAGGGGCAGGGTCATGTCCACCAGTATCTCGCCGGTGGCGCACCCTTCACGCCAGCGGGCCTGATCCGAGAAAGGCGAGATGACGATCTCCCGCCAGGATCCATCCCTGAACTCCATCCGGTAGTGGTCGCGAAACAGATCGCAGCCCGCCAGCACCATGGGGATGGCCAACCAGATGACACTCTTCTTTCTACTCACGCCCTGCACTCCCTTGTCAGTCGGTGCCAAGGATAAATAAATAGCCTCTCATGCGCATCTTTTTCCCTGCGCCTCGGAGTGGATCAGAGCAGCAGCCCTGCCAGCTCGTCGAGGGTAGCGAGCTCCACATCCGGCAGCAACTGCAACGACTGCCAGGGCAGCCGGCGCTCGTTGAGCCAGGCGGCCCGAAAACCGTGCAACCTGGCCCCCAGCACGTCCGTCTCGGGATGATCCCCCACATGGAGTATCTGGCCGGGGGCGAGCCCGAGGGCCTGCTGCACCTGCACGAACATGTCCGGCGCCGGCTTCATCCTGGCCCCGGCCCCCGCCTTGCAGACCAGGGTGAAGTAGTCCGCGAGGCCGGCCTGCACCAGATCCAGGTTGCCGTTGGTGATCACCGCCAGGGGGTAGCGTTCCGCCAGACGAGCCAGCAGGGCGTGAGTTGCCTCGCTCACCTCTATCTTCGAGCGCTCGGCGAGAAAGGCGGCGAACACCCGCTCTGCCTCCTGCTCCGCCCGGGAGGCGGCCATGCCCCCCTGCACCATGGCCTCGCGGATGCCGTGCTGGCGCGCCAGGCTGACGTCCTGACCCAGCTCGGGTCGGGCCAGCAGCAGGTTGCGCTTGAGCTCGAGCCAGCGTGGCTTGTCCAGCATGGCGGTGGCCAGGTATTCGCTGCGCAGGTGGCTCAGCATCCACTGCTCGGCCCGCGCTATGGCGGGGCCGTTGTCATAGAGGGTGTCGTCAAGATCAAACGAGATGGCGGCCACCGGCTGCCAGCGACGGTAGAACTGCATGGTCATTCCTCTTTATGGGGCTGTTCCCGTTACCTGTTATCAAACCCATTCCCCTCATCCCCAACCCTTCTCCCACGAGGGGAGAAGGGGGCAGAACCATTCGAGCGCAGTCGCTTTTATTCATCTTCCGGGGTAGCAGGATCCCGCTTGGCCCTCGCGAATGGTGCGCTGTCATTCCCTTGACCCCTTGACCCCTTGATAACTGGCAAAGCTCACTCATCTTCCGGGGTATCGGGATCCCGCTTGGCTCTCGCGAATGGTGCGCTGTCATTCCCTTGGCCCCTTGATAACTGGCAAAGCTCACTCATCTTCCGGGGTGTCGGGATCCCGCTTGGCCCTCGCGAATGGTGCGCTGTCATTCCCTTGGCCCCTTGATAACTGGCAAAGCTCACTCATCTTCCGGGGTATCGGGATCCCGCTTGGCCCTGGGGTGGGCACTGTCATACACCTTGGCCAGATGCTGGAAGTCGAGGTGGGTATAGATCTGGGTGGTGGAGAGATCGGCGTGGCCCAGCAGCTCCTGCACCGCCCGCAGATCGCCGGAGGACTCCAGCATGTGGGTGGCGAAGCTGTGGCGCAGCTTGTGGGGATGGACATGAGCATTGAGCGCCTGCTTGTTGCCCCAGCCGTCGAGCCGCTCCTGTACCGAGCGGGCCGATAACCGCTGGCGGCGCTTGGAGACGAACAATGCCTCCCCCTCGTCCCCCGCCAGCAAGGGCCGCACCTTGAGCCACTTCTGCAGCCACTCCACCGCCATCCTGCCCATGGGCAGCACCCGCTCCCGCGACCCCTTGCCGGTGACCCTGAGCTGGCGCTCATCGAGCTTCACGTCCGCGAGGTTGAGCCCCACCAGCTCGGCGAGGCGCAGACCGGAGGAGTACATCAGCTCCATGATGGCGCGATCCCGCACCGCCAGCGGATCCTGCTCGTCGGTGATGTTGAGCAGCTGGTACATCTCGTCCACATCGAGGTTTTTGGGCAGCGGCCGCCCCTGCTTGGGGGTGACGATGCCGCGGGCCGGGTTGGCGGTGAGCCGCCCCTGGCGCACCTGCCAGTCGCAGAAGCTGCGCAGGGCAGAGACCTTGGTGGCGAGGGATCGGGGGGCGAGGCCTGCCTTGTGCATCCGGGTCACCAGGCTGCGCACCTGGCTCGCCTCGAGCCGGGCCCAGTCATCGACCCCCAGTCTGACCAGCTCGGCGGCCATGGCCTCCAGATGGGCCTGATAGTTGCTACGGGTATGAGGACTGAGCTGGCGCTCGACCCTCAGGTATTCGATAAAGGCGGTGAGCTCCCCCGCCAGGGCGGGAGGCAGGGGGTCGGCGGCGGGGGGTGCCTTAGCCACGAACCAGCTCGGGCAGACGCAGTTGCAGCAGACGCCCCAGCTGACCCAGCAGCAGGGTGTCGTTGTGGGGGCTGAAGTGGCTGGGATCCGAGCTCGCGAAGGCCAGCACGCCGAGATCCCCGAGCCGCATCAGGGCCACGGAGTTGACCAGCACGTCGCTGCCAAACAGCGCCTGCTTCTCGCTCTGGTTGAGCCGCCCGAAGTAGTAATCCGTCCCGGGCAGCCGCTGGCCCAGCAACTGATCGAGCTGTTTGCCGTCCGCCAGGAAGCGCTGCTCCGGGCCGCTCAGCTGGAATTTCTTCGGGCTGAGCCAGAGGCGCAGGCCGGTCAGCCGCAGCCGCTGCACGAAGGCCTTGCCCATCACGGCGCTCAGCTCGAACAGGGTCTGGCAGCCATACAGCTCGCCATAGAGATCCGCATAGACCCGGAAGATCCGCTCGTTCTCGCTGGCGATCCCCATCAGTTCGGTGATCTCCTGCTCCAGCTGCTCGATGCGCTCGCGCTGTCTGTCCAGCTGACGCTCCACCAGGGAGATGGTGCCCTTGTGCTCATGGGGAATGCGGATCCTGTCCAGCATGGCCCCGTGGCGCTGGAAAAACTCGGGGTAACGGGCCAGGTACTCCAGCACTGTGGCTTCGTCCATCAGTGATTCCTGCCGTTTGAGTTCGCTCATAACTTGGTTGATCCATCCGAAAAAGGGGCACAGGGCCCCGACATTACCGTGTGGCTGCGCGGAGGAGGTCCCCGCTCGATGCCTATAACGCTATCTGGCCGTCGAATACATGCTCGGCGGGCCCGCTCACTGGCTTACAGCTCTATCTGACCATCAAAGACATGCTCGGCCGTGCCCGTCATATGCTCGACTGGCCCGCTCACTGGCTTACAACTCTATCTGGCCATCAAAGACATGCTCGGCCGGGCCCGTCATGTAGACCGGCTGACCCGGCCCCTTCCAGGCGATGGTCAGCTTGCCCCCCGGCAGGGTGACGGTGACCCGCTCCCTGAGCTTGCCCTGGCTGATGCCGATCACCACGGCGGCGCAGGCGCCGGTGCCGCAGGCCAGGGTCTCCCCCACCCCGCGCTCGAACACCCGCAACTTGATCTCGCTGGCGCTGACCATCTCCATGAAGCCGACGTTGACCCGCTCGGGAAAACGCTCGTGGCGCTCCATGATGGGGCCCAGAGTCTCCACCGGGGCATCGGCCACCGAGGGCACCTCGATGACGCAGTGGGGATTGCCCATGGAGACGGCACCGCACATCACAGTGTGATCCTGCGCCCGCAGCAGGTAGGTCTTCTCCGCCTTCTGGGCCCGAAACGGGATCTTGCCCGGCTCGAACTGGGGCACCCCCATGTTGACCGTGACCTGATTCTCCCCCTCCAGCTGCAGGGTGATGCGGCCACGGGCCGTGCTGACCGCGATGCGGTCCCGGTTGACCAGCCCCTTGAGGCGCACGAAGCGGGCGAAACAGCGGGCACCGTTGCCGCACTGCTCCACCTCGCTGCCATCGGCATTGAAGATGCGGTAATGGAAGTCGAGCTCGGGATCATAGGGCGGCTCCACCAGCAGCAGCTGATCGAAGCCGATGCCAAAGTGGCGATCCGCCAGCTTCTTGATGACGTCGTTGCTGAAAAACACCTTCTGGGTGACGCCGTCCACCACCATGAAGTCGTTCCCGAGGCCGTGCATCTTGGAAAATTCAATCAACATCGCGCGTTCCTGTCTCACCGTTAATCACGCTCTCACCTGGAGGAACGCTGAAAATCCATTCATCACGGCAGCAGATGCTCGCCACGCCAGAGGTCGGCCAGCTGCTCCCGCTCACGGATGAGATGGGCCTGGTCACCGTCCACCAGCACCTCGGCCGCACGGGGACGGGTGTTGTAGTTGGACGACATGGTGAAGCCGTAGGCCCCGGCGGAACGCACCGCCAGCAATGAGCCCTCGGCAATCGCCAGGGTACGCTCCTTGCCGAGGAAGTCACCGGTCTCGCACACCGGGCCGACCACGTCATACAGCGCCTTCTCGTGGGTCGTGCGGCTGTCCACCTCTATGATGTTCATCCAGGCGCCGTAGAGGGAGGGGCGCAGCAGATCGTTCATGCCAGCGTCGATCAGGGCGAAGTTGCGGGTCTCGCCAGGCTTCAAGAACTCGACCCGGGTCAGCAGCACGCCGGCATTGGCGACGATGGCACGGCCCGGCTCGAACAGCAGGGTCAGATCCCGGCCCGCCAGCTTCTGCTTGAGCGCCTCGGCGTACTCGGTCGGGTGCGGCGGCTGCTCGGCGCCATAGTTGACCCCGAGACCCCCGCCCACGTCCAGGTGATGGATCTGGATACCTTCGGCCGCCAGCTCGTCAATGAGCTTCAGCAGCTTGTCCGCCGCCTCCATAAAGGGATTCAATTCAGTGAGTTGAGAGCCGATGTGGCAATCCACCCCCTTGATCTCGATATGGGCCATGGCCGCCGCCTTGCGGTAGATGGCGGGCGCCTGCTCGATGGGGATGCCGAACTTGTTCTGCTTGAGGCCGGTGGAGATATAGGGGTGGGTGCCGGCGTCTATGTCCGGGTTGACCCGCACCGAGACCCGCGCCTTCTTGCCCATGCTGCCAGCGACCCGGTTCAGGCGCTCCAGCTCGGCTTCCGACTCCAGGTTGAAGCAGAGGATCTCTTTCTCCAGCGCGAGGCGCATCTCGGCCTCGCTCTTGGCGACGCCGGAGAAGACCACCTTGGCCGGATCTCCCCCTGCCGCCAGCACCCTGGACAGCTCCCCGCCGGAGACGATGTCAAAGCCCGAGCCCAGGCGCGCCAGCAGGTTGAGCAGCGCCAGGTTGGAGTTGGCCTTGACCGCGTAGCAGATCAGATGGGGAATGTCCCCCGCCGCCTGATCGAAGGCGTGCCAGTGGCGCTCCAGGGTGGCGCGGGAGTAGACATACAGCGGGGTACCGTACTGGTCGGCGAGCTGTTGCAGGGGAAGCTGCTCGGCCTGAAGCTGGCCGTCGGCGTCGTAGTTAAAGTGATCCAAGGGGGCGGTTCCTTCCTAGATTATTGCGGCGCGGCCTCGGAGGCCGGTTTGGCGGTCGCAGGCGAGGCGGCTTGCGGTGTACTCTCTGTCTTGGGCTGTGCCGGTGTTTGCTCGGTGGAGACGGGCTGCTCGGCCGGTGGCATATAGAGTGGCCCCGTCAGGCCGCAGGCGGCCAACCCGAACGACAGCGACGCGGCAAACAGGCACTTGGTGAACTGGGTAATCATAATGGTTCGCTGCGAAAAAATTTTTGGCCCTCTATAATCGCACTCACATTGTTAAAAGCAACAGGATAAACCGATGAAGGATCACGAGTATCACGCCCTGACCGACGCCTTTTTCCAGTATGTGGAAGACGTTATCGACGAGGGGTATCCGGATATCGACTGCGAGCGGGCCGGCGGTGTGCTGACCTTAAGCTTCGAGAACAAGACCAAGGTCATCATCAACAAGCAGGAGCCCCTGCACCAGATCTGGGTGGCCACCCGGGAGAACGGCTTCCACTTCGAGCTGCGCGGTGACAGCTGGATCGACAACCGCTTCGGCGACGAGCTCAAGGCCCTGCTGACCCGGGCCTGCACCACCCAGGCGGGCGAGCCCGTCCGGTTCCCATGATGGCAGAATCTCCCATGATGGATCTGCATCCCCAGGGTGCCCGTCATGCGGTGATCTGGCTGCACGGGCTGGGGGATTCCGGGGCTGGGCTGGCCCCGCTGGTGGACGCGCTGGACTTGCCTGCCACCCTGCCGGTCCGTCACCTGCTGCCCGATGCGCCTGAGCGGCCCATCACCATCAACATGGGCTACAAGATGCGCGGCTGGTACGACATCAAGAGCTTCGACGACCCGGCGGATCGCGCCGTGGAGTCCCATGTGCGCGAGTCCGCCGATCGTATCGCCGCCCTGCTGGATCGGCTGGTGGCCGAGGGCTTCGCCCCGGGGAACATAGTGCTGGCCGGCTTCTCCCAGGGGGGCGTCATCGCCTCCTTCACCGCCCTGCGCTATCAAGCAAAGCTGGCGGGCCTGCTCTGCATGTCCACCTATCTGGCGGCGCCCGAGCAACTGGTCGAGGAGATGAGCGAGGCCGCCCGCGCCCTGCCCATCTGCTACATGCACGGCATCTATGATGACGTGGTGAGCCTCTCCATGGGCTGGGATGCCAAGAACCGGCTGGAGGCGGCGGGCCTCAGCCTGGAGTGGCACGAATACCCCATGCGCCACGAGATCTGCCGCCCCCAGCTCGGCGACATTCGCCACTGGTTGCTGGCGCGCCTCGGCGCCTGATGTAGCACCACAGATAGAACAACGGCCTGCATCATGCAGGCCGTTTGTTTTCATCCCTTCCGGCGATGTGCCCGGCACATCATCCCGCTTCCATCACCCTACTTCCCGGGCAGCCCCCGGATTGTCCCGCTGCGGATTCTGGCTGCGGTAGGGGATCACTTCCAACTCATCGCCATGTTGCACGATTTCATAGTACTGGGGCAGGTTGAAGTTGCTGAACTGGCCCGCATTGCTGAAACGCTCGTGGCCCGAGGTGTAGAAGCGGTTCACCCCCTGCACCAGCTCATCCTTGTTGCCGGCAAAATGCTGGTAGATCTCCACCCGGTTCGCCTCGTCCAGGATATAGATGTTGGTGCCCGCATCTCGGGTGTCGAAGAAGAACTGCACCAGCCCTTCGCTGGCGTAGGCGTCGACTATGTCGGGCAGGTGCTGGCTGTGGGTCTTGTCGAGCCGCAGCGGCAGGTGATCCAGCTTGTTGTGGGAGATGTGGCGGTAGAAGTCGATGGCGTTTTCCAGCTTCTTCACCGAGACCCCGCGCCGCTCGAAGAAGATGCCGTACTTCTCCCGGCCAAGGGCCAGCGTCTTGACCAGCTGCTGCTTGTCGCGGGCCAGACGCAGCTCTATGCATTCGGCCACCAGTTGCTGGAAGCGGGTGCGCACCAGGGAGCGGAAGTGCTGGCTGTAACAGAACACCTCTATCATCTCGGGGGCGGCGGCATCCTGGTGCATCTTGCCGAGTATGGTAGTGAGGGCATCCACCACCGCCTCCTCCCCCTGGAAGTGCAAGGTGCGGATCTCGCTCCAGGAGTTGCGATAGACGAGATCAACGGATCCCACCAGACACTCCTGATTGCGACCGAACGAGAACACATCGGCAGCATTGGCGTCAAACTCGATCACCTGACCCATCCAGTGGCTGGTCGGATCCGTCTCCAGGTTGAGGAAGATGGAGAGCTGGTGGATCTCGCAGGGGCGGCTCAGGGCCAGGTTGGTGGCGCGAGGATACTTGACCGGGAAGGTCCCCGAGAGGTCGCGACAGAACTGGTGCAGGTTGTCGATGTGCAGATCCGAGCCCTGATTGAACAGGTGCACCCTGGACTGGGGCGTCAGCAGACCGTTGAAGTAGGCCCAGGCCACCAGCTTGCTGATGTAGCCGTTATATTCGAGCGGCGCCCGGCCAATGATGTCCACCGGATCCAGCGAATGCTTGTAGAGATACCAGCCGGCGCGATTGAGGCGGCCGTGGGGCACCTGCACCAGGCTGAGATCCGGCTCGCTCAGATCCGGCGCTATGGTCAGATTGATGCGCTGCACCTTGCCCGGCAGGCTCTCGAAGGCGGCATAGAGCTTGCGCGACAGTATGCCGATATCTTCCGGATTGATGGACTCGCTGATGTTGTTGCGGCGGGCGAACTGGATGAGGTTGCGGTAGCTCTGCATCAGGGCCTCCAGCAACTCGGCATGGGCCACCTTGACGTCCTCGACCTTCCACTCCTGGCGATGATCCAGATGATACAGCCGCTCCGGGCTCCAGCCCCAGTAGGCCACCAGCTGGGCCATCTGCTCCCGGCGCCAGTCCGGGGAGTGCTCCTCCTTCGGGTGGCTCAGGCCGTCACACACCTTGAGGTAGAAGCAGCGACGCACCAGATCCAGGCGCTGCATGTCGCCGATGGACTTGAGGTAGTTGGTCACCTTGTCCAGCATCAGGCAGTAGTTGTCGAGCCGGTAGTGCATCCCCTCGTTGTGCTGGAACCAGTCGCGGCTGGTCACCGACAGCAGCCGAGTGTTGGGATACTCGTGGGAGTAGGCCTCCATCAGCACCGACTTGAGCACCGCCTTGTAGGGGGAATCTATGCCCTTGTAGAGCTGCCACAGGGCGGAGCCGAAGTACTCCTCGGCGGGAATGCGATCAAAGCCCCCCAGATCGAGCCAGTCATCCTGGCTCAGCTTGCCGTGGGCGAACAGGCCGTTCACATAGTCGTCGTAGTGATCGTCATATTCGGCAGGCACCAGATACCAGAGCAGCCGCTTGCCCGCGATGTGCATGGCGCTGCGGTAGAACTCGTCGAGCAGCAGCAGGTGCTGGGCACTGCCGCAGCTCTCCCCCTGCATCTGGGCATCGTTGCGCTGACGGAACTTGTCTTCGGGGATCAGGAAGAAGTTGAGATCGACCCCGCGCTGCTCGGCCCACAGGGAGAGGTGCTGGCACTTGATATCCAGCAACTCGAGCCGCTCCTGCGACAAACCGGCCACGTGGCAGACCCAGATGTCGAGATCCGAGTGGCAGCACTGGCCGATAGACGAGGTGCTGCCCATGGAGTAGAGCCCCTGGATCGACTTGTCGTGGGTGCTGAGGCCGCCCTGACAGTTGGCGTTCTGGCACAGATCCTGGATGAAAGCCTGCTGGGCCTCGTTGGCGACGAAACTCCAGATACCATGAGGCACGTCCCCTGCCACATAACCTGGCAGAAGGGGATGATTGAAGTGCAGCATGACAGGCAGCAGTTGGAAGACCTGTTGCCCATAGCGACTCATGAGATCCAACGCTCGTTGCGTCTTGAGACGATTCAGCTCGTCGTAGCGCGCCACCAGCGTGTCGAGTTTTACCAGCAATGCCCTACCTATGGGGAAGAGAAATGACGCACCAAAACGGGGAGACGTCAAAAAAGTGTGATCATGTTAACAATGCAAACAGCAGTGGTAAACAAGCCCGCACACAATCACCGGATTATTTCTGGCAAGCCGAGTAACGGTATCAGTGGAAAGCAATAAAAAATAATATTTTCAATTAGTTGTAGTCATATAATGATCGGCTGAAAATTAATTTCAGCGACCCTTTTTGAGCTTGGCCCCGCTTTTGCCGGCTGCGCCATGAAAGCCCCAGCAAAGGGTGGTAAGATCGTTTTCCTCACTAAAGATGAAACAACTGATTGATATGGCAGCCCGAACCCTGAGAATTGCCACTCGCAAGAGCCCACTGGCCCTGTGGCAGGCCAACTTTGTAAAAGATCGGCTGGAAGCCCTCTATCCCGATCTGCGAGTCGAACTGGTCCCCATGAGCACCCAGGGTGACAAGATCCTGGATACGCCGCTGGCCAAGGTCGGCGGCAAGGGGCTCTTCGTCAAGGAGCTGGAGACTGCCATGCTGGAAGGGCGTGCCGACATCGCCGTCCACTCCATGAAGGACGTGCCGGTGGAGTTCCCGGAAGGGCTAGGCCTGCACACCATCTGCGAGCGCGAAGACCCGCGCGATGCCTTCGTCTCCAACCGCTTCGACCGGATCGACGCACTGCCCCAGGGGGCCGTGGTCGGCACCTCCAGTCTGCGCCGCCAGTGCCAGCTGCGGGCCGCCCGTCCGGACCTGGTGATCCGCGACCTGCGCGGCAACGTCAACACCCGCCTCGCCAAGCTGGATGCCGGTGAGTACGACGCCATCATACTCGCCGCCGCCGGCCTGAAACGGCTGGAGATGGCCCATCGCATCACCGCCTTCATCGAGCCGGAGCAGAGCCTGCCCGCCAACGGTCAGGGCGCTGTTGGAATCGAGTGTCGCCAGAACGACCATGAGCTGCACGCCCTGCTGGCACCGCTGGAGCACGCCGAGACCCGCATCCGGGTGCTGACAGAGCGCGCCATGAACCGCGCCCTGCAAGGGGGCTGTCAGGTGCCTATCGGTGCCTATGCCCTGGTGCAGGGGGACCAGGTCTGGCTGCGCGGCCTGGTGGGCAGCCCGGATGGCACCCAGGTGATCCGGGACGAGATCCGCGGCCCCCTGGCGGACGGCGAGGCACTCGGCCACGCCCTGGCCCAGCGTCTGCTGGCCGCTGGCGCCGACGCAATTCTAGCCGAGGTCTACCGGGCATGAGCGCGGTCCTGGCCGGCTCATGGTCACCACCCCGGAGCGCCACCTGATGGTCCCGCTGGTGGTGCGCCCGGCCGCCCAGGCCGCCCTGCTGGTGCAGCTGCTGCGCCAGCAGGGCCATGCACCACTGTGCTGCCCGCTGCTGGAAACCCGGCCGGGCAGTGAACTCCCCCGCCTGCCCGAATGGCTGCCCCAGACTGACATCATCATCGCCGTCAGCGCCCATGCCGTTAAATTTGCTCATCATTTTCTGTTGCAAACTGGTCTGACCTGGCCACATATTGACTACTTCGCGGTCGGTCAGGCCAGCGCGGATGCCTTCGCCGAGGTGGGAGTCCAGGCCCTCTGCCCGGCCGATCCCCGCAGTGAAGGCCTGCTGGCCCTGCCTCCCCTGCGAGGGGTGAGCGGCAAGCGGGTGCTGATCCTGCGCGGCAACGACGGGCGGGATCTCATCGCCCGGACGCTGGCCTCACGCGGCGCACTGGTGCACTATTGTGCCACCTATGAGCGCCACTACCCCGATCTCGACGGGGACGCATTGACCCGCCACTGGCAGGCAGCCGGCCTCGACAGCCTGCTCATCACCAGTGGTGAACTCTTGCAGCGGTTGCTGGCACTGGTGCCCGGCCCGCAGCGACCCTGGCTTTATGACCGCCTGCTGGTGGTGCCCAGTCCCCGGGTGGCCGAGATGGCCGAGGGAGCTGGTTTTACCCGTATCGTGATTGCCCAAGGTGCATCCAACCAGGCTCTGGTGGCCGCCCTGGAACTGAGGAAGATGGAATGACTGAACAGCAAGAAGTCCAGCCGAGTGCCGCGGCCCCCGTGGCCGACAACAACAAGCCCGAGCACAAGGCCGTCGGCAACAAGAAGGGCGGCGCCGGCGTCGTCCTCGGTGGCGTTGCCATCCTGCTGGCCCTGGGGCTGACCGGCGGCCTCTATCTGCACGGCCACCAGAATGCCGTCGCCCAGCAGGCCGAACTTGGCGCCCTCAAGCTGCAACTGGCCGAGGCCATGGGCAAGCTGGATCAGAGCAACAGCAAGGATGCCGAACAGTTCAGCGCCCTCGGCAAGAGCCAGCAACAGCAGCAGGAGGCGCTGGACGCCCTGCAGCACAAGGTGCTGGATCTCGACGACAAGCGCCCCAACGACTGGATGCTGGCCGAATCCGAATACCTGGTGCGCATGGCGGGCCGCAAGCTGTGGCTCGAGCATGATATCGTCTCCGCCATCACCCTGCTCGGCAACGCCGACGAGCGGATCAAGGCGCTCAACGATCCCAGCCTGATGCCCATTCGCAAAGCGCTGGCGGAAGACATCGCCAAGCTCAAGGGGATGCCGCGGGTCGATCGCGAGGGGCTGACCCTCAAATTGGCCGCGCTCTCCGATCAGATAGAGCTGCTGCCCCTCTCCACCGTGAGCATGCCAGAAGCCAAGGCCGAGCCGGATCAGGCAGTCAGTGCCAATCCGGACGAGTGGGAGAGCAATCTCAAGAAAAACTGGGTCAAGTTCACCGAGAACTTCATCACCATACGTCGCCGCGACGGGGCCGTGGAGGCCCTGCTCTCCCCGCAGCAGGAGATCTTCCTGCGGGAGAACCTCAAGACCAAGCTGTTGCAGGCCCAGCTCGCCGTCTATCGCGAGCAGCAGGCGCTCTATACCGACAGCCTGGAGAAGGCCCAGCGCTGGCTGACCCAGTACTTCGATACCGACAACAGCGCCACCCAATACATGCAGTCCGAGCTCGACAAGCTCAAAGGCGAGCAGATCCAGTTTGACTACCCGGATCAGTTCAAGACCCAGGCCATGCTGGAACAGGTGCTGACCGAGCGCCTGCAACGCATCCTGGCCGGCAACTGAGGAGGAGACCATGATTCGTCTGATCGTCGTGGTGGCCGTGATGGTCGCGGGCCTGATTTTCGGCCCCGAAGCGTCCGGCAACAAGGGCTATGTGCTCATCTCGCTCGGCAACTACACGGTGGAGTCTTCGGTCACCAGCGCCGTGATCCTGGCGGTACTCTTCTACGGTGCCCTGCTCATCGTCGAGTGGGTGCTCGGCCGGGTGTTCGGCCTGCGCCGCAAGACCCAGGGCTGGTTCGGCTCGCGCCGTCGCCGCAAGGCGAACCTGCAAACGGTGAATGCCACCCTGGCCATGGCCGAGGGGCACTACAACCAGGCCGAGAAGCTGCTGATCAAGGGGGCCGACAACAGCGACACCCCGCTGCTCAACTACCTGAGTGCCGCCAAGGTGGCCCAGGCCAGAGGCGATGACGTGCGCCGGGATCACTACCTGCAAAAGGCGCAGGAGGAGAACCCCAAGGCCGAGCTGGCATTGACCCTGATCCAGACCCAGCTGCAGATAGAGCAGGGCCAGTACGACAGCGCCCTCGGTCGGCTCGAGTCCGTCTACGCCCTGCACCCGCGCCACCCCATGGTGCTGGATCAGCTGCGCCAGGTCTATCTGGCCCGGGAAGACTGGGCGGCCCTCATCGATCTGGCCCCGGCCCTGCGCAAGGTGGGCAAGTTGACCGCCCAGCAGGAAGAGGCGCTGCTGCACCAGGCCTGGATTGGCCGTCTCGAGGCCGCCAGCGGCGCCCTCGAGACCCTGCGCCCGGTGTGGCAGGCGCTGCCCCGCAAGCTGCGTCAGGACCCCGCACTGCTGGCCAGCTACGGGGATCGTCTGCGCCGGCTCGGTGCCGACAGCGAGGCGGCCGACCTCTGGCTGGAGGCCCTGCGCAAGGATCCCTCCCCCGAGTTGTTCGCCCGCCTGCCCAAGCTCAGGCTGGATGACTATCAGCCCATGCTGACCCTGCTCAAGAAGATCCAGGATCAGCCGGGCGCCGAGGCGGCACTGGCGCGAGTCTACCTGCTGGCCGGCCAGCTGGACGAGGCCCAGCACCTGCTGGAGCAGGAAGTAGCGAAGCGGCCGGATGCCGCCCTCTACCATGCCCTCGGGCAGGTGATGGACAAGCGCCGTCTCACCAACAAGGCCAACGAGTACTATCGTCAGGCCCTGCAACTGGCCGACGTCTGACCCGAGTGACAGAGAAAACCAAAAAAGGCCGCGATTGCGGCCTTTTTCTATTCCGGGTTGCCCCGCGTTGATTCGGGGAGTTTCTCAGCCCCCTTCTCCCCTCGCGGGAGCAGGGGCGGAGATGAAGGGGTCACGCTTTTTCTCCCTTCTCCCCTCGCGGGAGAAGGGGCGGGGATGAGGGGGTCACAAGCAACCCCTCTCTCCCTGAGGGAGAGGATCCAGGGCTCAGGCCGTCAGCCGCTCCATCTCGCCGATAAGCCAGACGGCCTCCTGGCGGTGCGAGCCGCACACATCCTGCATGGGTCTGAAGCTGCTGCACACCGCCGGACGCTCGGGCTGGCCGAAGATCTTGCAGCCCAGCCACGCGTCGAGCTGAACACAGGGAACACCAGCCGGCTTGCCCTCCGGCATGCCGGGGATGGCACTGCTGATACTGGGGGCTGTGCAGCAGGCACCGCAACCTTGACGACATTCCATATGATGCATTCCTGTGCATGGCGAAGCAGTCTATCAAAGGGCCCCGATTCCCCTTAGCCTTATCCGCCCTGTCCCTCGAAATAGTCCAGGCCCCGACGGGCGGGCAACAAAAAGCCCGACGGCAGCAGCGGTCGGGCTTTTCAGTGACGGGGCTTCCGCGCATCAGAGAATGATGTCGCGCACCACACTGTCCTTGCGATCCAGGAAGTGGATCGACTTGATGCGGCGGCATGAGAGGACGGGACTTGCCGCCACTCAGCACACCCTCATCACAGTATGATGTCGCGCACCACGCTGTCCTTGCGATCCAGGAAGTGGATCGACTTGATGCGGCGGATGGTTCTGGACTTGCCGCGGATCAGCAGGGTCTCCGTGGTCGCCATGACGCCATTGCTGGTGATGCCATCCAGCAGATCACCCTTGGTGATGCCGGTTGCCGAGAAGATGACGTTGTCATTCTTGGCCAGATCTTCCAGCTTGAGCACCTTGGTCACATCTATGCCGAGCTCCTCGCAGCGGGCGATTTCCTGCTCGCCCAGGGCACGCACCTCGGGGCTGTCGCCCTTGACCTGATGACGGGGCACCAGGCGTGCCTGCATGTCGCCGTCCAGGGCGCGGATCACCGCCGCCGAGATCACCCCTTCCGGGGCGCCGCCGATGCCATAGAGCATGTCCACTTCGCTGTCCGGCAGGCAGGTGAGGATGGAGGCAGCCACGTCCCCGTCGGGGATGGCGAAGACCCGCACCCCCAGCCCCTGCATCTCCTTGATCGCCTTGTCGTGACGCGGCTTGGCCAGGGTGATGACGGTCAGGCGGGAGAGGGGCTTGCCGAGCGCCTTGGCCACGGCCTTGAGGTTCAGCTCCAGGGCCTGGTCGAGATCGATGGCGCCCTTGGCACCCGGACCCACGATCAGCTTCTCCATGTACATGTCGGGGGCCTTGAGGAAGGAGCCCTTGTCGCCGACGGCCAGCACGGCCAGGGCATTGGACTGCCCCATGGCGGTCATGCGGGTGCCCTCTATGGGGTCGACCGCGATGTCCACGGCATCCCCCAGACCAGTTCCGACCTTCTCGCCTATGTAGAGCATGGGGGCTTCATCGATCTCCCCCTCGCCTATCACAATCTCGCCATCGATCTGGATCTGATTGAGGATGTGACGCATGGCCGCAACGGCCGCGCCATCGGCGATATTCTTGTCACCACGTCCGAGCCACTTGTAGCCAGCCAGTGCAGCCGCTTCCGTCACTCGGGAAAATTCGATTGCCAGTTCACGTCTCATCGCATATCCAACCTTAGGAGCTCGAAAACGGGCGGCATTCTACCACAAGGGCAAACCTTTGCGCGCAAAAGTGGCCGCTCGCCACATAAATCCCGGTTTTCATCCCGCTGACATGAAACCGCCACGGTTTGTTCACACCCGGGTCACCCCACTGTCATCTGTCACTTCTAGCATGGCCCCGTCTTTTAAAACAAAAGCTTGCAACAAGGGATCAAGATGAAAAAGCTGACTGTAGTGGCACTGGCTCTCACCGCCGCCTTCCAGGCTCAGGCCGTTGAAGTGTACAAAAACGACACCACAATGGTGGATTTGTATGGACGTATCTACGCTGGCCATTTCTTCGGTGACAAGAAGGAAGGGGTCGACACTGCAAACCCGAATGGCACTCATGACTACAGTGCCAAGCAGGGTGCAAACCAGTTTGTCCGCTTCGGCGCCAAGGTCGACAGCCAGATCAACAGCCAACTGAAGGCGCTGGCCCAGTACGAATTGCAGATCTACATCAATGACAGCGAGAAAACCATCAGCGAGAACTCGGACAACCTGCGTACCCGCCTGGCCTTCGCCGGTGTGGGCGCCGACTGGGGTACCGTGACCTTCGGTCGCCAGAAGGGTGCCCCCGGCTTCCTGGCTGACTGGACCGACGTCTCCCTCTCCGACGGCTACGGCAACGAAGCCCTGGGTGCCAAGACCGACACCTTCGCCACCAACCGTGCCGGCTCTGTGCTGAAATACTCCGGGCTGTTCAACGGCTTCCAGATAGACACCAGCTACAAGTTCGACGGCGGTGACACCGAAGAGACCAGCAGCAAGGACAGCGATGCCGCCTACGGCGCCGCCCTGGCCTACACCTTCCCGTTCAACCTGGCCCTGGGTACCGCCTACAACGTGGGGATCCGCGACAAGAGCGGTGAAGAGGACGCCAAGCTGTGGCTCATCTCTGCCAAGTACGACAACAAGGCCGTCTATGCCGCCCTGAGCTATGCCGACGGCAGCGACTTCCTGGCCACCGGCACCGATCACACCGGCTGGGAAGCGGCGCTCGGTTACAACTTCGAGAACGGCTTCGGCCTGATGGCACTGTGGAACAAACAGGAACAGGACAAGGCGGGTACCAAGAAAGACAATCTGGATTACTACACCCTGGGTGCCCAGTACAAGTTCAACAAGAACCTGCGGGTCATCGGCGAGTACCGCATCAACAATCTGGACAGCGTTGCCGGTAAAGCAACCGCCAACAAGGATGACTTCCAGCTGGCGGCCCGTTACGACTTCTAACTCCGGCCCCAGACAAAACGGCGCGCAGATCCCTCTGCGCGCCGTTTTTCATTCTCCCCTCCCGCTTTGGCGGCCGAGCCGGACAGGCTAGAGCTTCTTCTGCCAGAACAGGGCCCGACCCACTTGCGGGCTCAGCTCATAGCCCTCGAAACCACCGGCCTTGTAGGCGGCCTGGGCCACCCTGTTGCCCTCCAGCACCTCCAGGGTCAGCTTGCAGCAGTCGAGTTCCCGGGCGAGCTGCTCCACCTGTGCCAGCAACGCCTTGCCGAGGCCGCGCCCGCGATGATCCGGGTGCACCGCAAGGTCGTGGAGGTTGAGCAGGGGCCGGCAGGCGAAGGTCGAGAAGCCCTCGAAACAGGTGGCCACCCCGGCCGGCTGCCCATCCACCCAGGCCAGCAACACATGGGCACCACTTCTCGCCGCCAGAGCCTGCGCCAGATTGGCCTTCACCTCGTCAGCCAGGGCGATGCCGCCACCCATCTCGTCTTTCGCGTATTCGTTGAGCAGATAGACCAGCGCCTCGCCGTGCTGCCGGTTATGAAGGTCTGCCCTGATGATCTCTTCCATGTTCCGTTTCCTGTTTCCCTGGAGCGGCATCGGCGCCACCGAACCCGGATGGTAAACCAGCCCTTTGCCGCAACCAAGACTCATCCGATGCGTCACATCAGGACAATGAGCCTCAACTGACCGCAAAACTGGTCGTAGGTGTGGGCTTTTTGCATCTTTGCCTTGCCAGCCAAATGAAAATAAATATCATTAGCGCCCTCCCGCATCGGGAGCATTTTAATAATTACTAATAAATCAATAAGTTCAGGCCAACAGGTCGATTAGAAGAGTCACACGCAGATGCATAACCCCAACCCCCCGCGCGCCCTGCTGGGCGTCGCCTTGCTGTCCCTTTGCGCCAGCGCCCAGGCCGAAGACGAGACCCTGACCGTGGTCGGCAAACGCAGCCAGCACCAAGAGGTGGCCACCGCCACCCGCACCGCCACCCCGGCCAAGCTGGTGCCCCAGACCATAGAGAGCGTCAAGGCCAGCGAGCTGACCGCCTACGGCCAACCGACCCTGAGCGAGGCCCTGAGCGGCATCCCCGGGGTCAACGCCAGCGGCGACACCCGCTTCGACGGCGTCAACATCCGCGGCTTCAACGCCAGCAACGACTTCTACCTCGACGGTCTGCGAGACGACATGCAGTACACCCGGGATCTCGGCAACATAGAGCGGGTCGAGGTGCTCAAGGGGCCGGCCGCCGTGCTCTACGGCCGTGGCAGCACCGGGGGCATCATCAACCGGGTCAGCAAGACGCCCCAGCGCGGGCAGGCCTCCAGCGTCAGCGCCCGGGTCGGCAGCTTCGACAGCCGGCGCCTCGCCGCGGATCTCAACGGCGAGGCGGGGGAGCGGGTGCAGCTGCGCCTCAACCTGGCCCAGGAGGACAAGGAGAGCTTTCGCAACGATGTGACCAGCAAGCGTACCCTGCTGGCCCCCGCAGTGAACTGGGAGATAAGCGACAGCCTGAACTGGCTGGTGCAGTACGAGCGCAACGAGCACGATCGCACCCCGGATCGCGGCATCCCCGGCGTCAACGGTCGCCCCGCCGACGTCCCCATAGAGAGCGTCTACAGCGACACCCGCCGGGACTTCATCGACGATCTGGCCCAGTCCACCCGATCCCGCCTCAGCTGGGATCTGAACGAGCAGTGGCAGTTGCGCCAGCAGCTCGGCTACACCAGCCTCGACAGCCAGTTCGACAACACCTATGTCACCAGCGTCAAGGGCGACCAGGTGACCCGCGCCCGCTGGCAGCAGGATCTCAAGGCCAACAGCCTCACCAGCAACACCGAGGCCGAAGGCCAGCTGCAGACCGGTCCCGTCGCCCATCGCCTGTTGGTGGGCCTGGAGCAGGGCTGGCAGGAGCGCACCCCCAAGCTCTATCAGAACGCCAGCCCGATCCCGGCCGGCAACCTGTACGATCCGGGCTCACTGCCCACCCATGATGGCGCCATGAAGCTCTCCAGCGACGCCAGGCACAGGGTGCGCGGCTATGGCCTCTATCTGCAGGATCAGCTCAGCCTGGGTGACTGGCACCTGCTCGGCGGCCTGCGCCGGGATGCGTTCACCGTCACCAGCCGCCGCAACGATCTCGACAAGGAGGAGACCCTCTCGGTCACCAGCCTGAGCCCCCGTCTGGGCCTGGTGTGGAACCCCATCGAGGCCCACGCCTTCTACACCTCCTACAGCAAGACCTTCACCCCGGTCGGCGGGGAGCTTATCGGCATCACCCCGGGGGACAAGAACAACAACCTGGATCCCCAGCACACTCGGCTCTACGAGGGGGGTGTGAAGAGTGACTGGCTGAACGGCCGCCTGGCCACCACCCTCTCCGTCTACCGGCTGGAGATGTACAACAAGCGCAGCAAGGATCCGCTGGATCCTACCAAGGTGCTCCTCACCGGCCTGCAACGCACAGACGGCGTAGAGCTGAGCGCCCGCGCCCAGCTCACCGACGCCTTCTACCTGCACGGCGGCATCGCTATCCAGGACGCGGAACAGGTCAAGGCGGATGCGGATCTGCAGGGCAAGCGGCCGATGAACGTCTCCCGCGAGAACGGCCAGCTGTTCGCCGGCTACCAGAGCGGCAAGCAGGGTTGGTATGGGGAAACCGGGGTGACGGCGGTGGGGGATCGCTTCGCCGACAACGCCAACACCACAGTGCTGCCGGGCTACGCCCGCTATGACGCCCGCGCCGGCTACCGCTGGCAGCACTGGGATGCCCAGCTCAGCGTGGAGAACCTGACCGACCACGACTACTTCGTCAGCGCCACCAGCGCGGCCCAGATCATGCCGGGCAGCCCCCGTCAGCTGAATCTCACCGCCGCCTACCGCTTCTGACCCTCGAAGCCCACAGCCTCACTGGCCAGCCTCTGCTGGCCAGTTTTTTTATGAAGCGCCACCATGAAGAAACCCAAGAGACTCCCCCTCCACAACAACAAGTGGGTGCGCCGCATCCACGCCTGGGCGGGCTTTGCCACCCTCACCCTGATGCTGCTCTACGGCCTGACCGGCCTCTGGCTCCAGCACAGGGCCGTGCTGCCCCTGCCCGGCCCCCACACCGAAAAGTCGAGCGAGGAGATAACGCTGGCCACGCCGCTGGCGAGCCCGGACGCACTGAGATCCCTGCTGCAACAGCACTACCCCGAGGGCTTGGAGGAGGGGCGGCTCAGCATCACCCCGGCCCGACCCCTGCCCACCCCCACAGGCCCCCTCACCCTGCCGGCTCGCTGGGAGCTGCGCGGCGTCACCCTCCGCCAGAGCCTGACCGCCAGCTATGTGGAGGGTACCCTGCTGGTGCAGATCGAGCTGCAGCGGGCCAACGTCGCCGCCAGCCTCAACCGGCTGCATCGCGGCATGGGCACTGGCCTGGCCTGGCAGCTGGTCGGCGATCTGGCGGCGCTCTCCATGCTGCTGCTGGCCCTCACCAGTTTGCTGATGTGGAACAAGCTGCACGGCCCCGCCGGCCGTGGCATCACCCTGCTGCTGACGGGCGCCCTCGCCACTGTAGTGATTGCCCTGCTCTAGGGCTTTTACCGACACCAAAACGGGATCCGGCTCTCACCCGGGGTAACCCTGCTCGCCGCCGAAGTAACAAAGGGTAACCGGCCACCGATGGGGGTCACAGTTGGCGACCCCCTGACTGGAAGAGGGACCCGCCCGGCTGCTAGGGTGCCGGGTTTAAGCCGTCGGAAACCATCATGCGCATCTCCAGCATCGAGTGCGGGCGAGTCCTGGCCATCCTGGCCGTGATGACCATTCACCTCTCCCCCTTCAGCAATCCGTTCGATCCCACACTGTGGAATGACTCCCTCTATTTCTGGCTGGGGGGCGTCATCAACCAGCTGTGCCGCTTCGCGGTGCCGCTCTTCTTCCTCTGCGCCGGCTACTTCCTGCAACCCGCCCTCGCCGCAGGCAAGCCCATGGCGGTGGCGCTGCGCTACTGCCGCCCCCTGCTGGGACTCTGGCTGGTGTGGAGCCTTGTCTACCTGCTGGTCCCCTTCAACCCGGTCGCAGCCATGACGGAAGGCTATCTGCCCGCCATGGCGGGTCAGTGGCAGATGCAGCTGGGGGATCCCCTCAACGCCTGGTGGGTGGGGGGCATGATCCACCTCTGGTTCCTGCCCGCCCTGATGCTGGCCGTCCTGCTGCTGGCCCTCTGCTGGCGGGTCAGGCTACCCCGACTGGCTCTGGTGGCGGGCGCCCTGCTCTACGGGCTGGCCCTGATCGGCGGCTCCTATGGCCCGCTGCTGTCGGGGGGCGAGTGGGCACTGCTGACCCGCAACGGCCCCTTCTTCTCGCTGCTGTTCGTAGCCCTCGGCGCCGAGCTGCGCCTGCGTGGCTGGCAGCCGGATGCCAGGCGCAGCGCCCTGCTGATGATGGCGGGGATGGGTCTCTATGCCCTGGAGGCCGCGGGTTTGCTGCATTTCGCCGCCGTGCCCCTCAACCGCCACGACTTCCTGCTGGGCTCCCTGCCCTGGGCACTCGGCCTGTTCGGCCTGCTGCTGGCAAACCCAAACTGGGGCAGGGGCAGCTGGCTGGAGCGCCAGGCTCCCAGGGTGCTGGGCCTCTACTGCCTGCACATGATGCTGGTGGCCTGGCTGATGATGCTCGGCCCCCAGGGCAAGCTGCTGTGGTGGGAACTGGTGAAGGTACCCGTGCTGCTGGTGCTCTCCCTGCTCGCCTGCCGACTGCTGGCGACAAACCGGATCAGCGGCTGGCTGCTGCGGGCTCGCTGACCGGGCCATCGCAGGTGCGAGGGGTACACCTTCCTCTGAAAAGGCGACTCGCGGGTCGCCTTTTTGTTATGAGGGCGGCACTTTGGCCACCCACAGGGTGACGACGAGGCGCAGGTTATTACCATGCCCACTTGGAATAAATCCAGATGAGACATTCAATGCTGATCCGCACCTTCACCCCGACCGATATGGACGCCGTCCTCGCCATCTGGCTGGATGCTTCCCTGCAGGCCCACCACTTTATCGATCCTCTGTACTGGCACGCCAACCTGGACGCGATGCGGGAGATCTATCTGCCCGCCGCCGACAACCATGTGATCTGCCAGGATGGCGCCGTGCTGGGCTTTTACTCCCTGTATGAAGAGAACCTGGCCGCCATCTTCATCACGCCAGGGCAACAGGGTCGCGGCTACGGCAAGGCCATGCTCGCCCACGCCAAGCAGCAGCGGCCAACGCTCAGGCTGCAGGTGTACCAGCAGAACCGGGCCAGCGGTGACTTCTATCTCTCTCAGGGCTTCCAGATAGAAGGTGAGCAGCAGGATCCCCACACCGGCTGCACCGAGTGGGTGATGCGCTGGTCCGCCTGAGGGTTAACCAGTCAGATCCTGGGCTAGGGCTCAGAACCTCAGGGTCAAGCCGATATTGGCCTGCCACTGGGTGAGCAGATCCCCCCGCACTCTGAAGGCGCAGACCTCGGGGTTGCAGAGAAAGGCGCTGTCGTCATTGAGCAGGGAGCCGTAGCCCCGCACCTCGGCCCGCAGCGCCAGATGTTCCCCCAGGCGCGGCTGCACCCCGAGCGCCAGGGATATGGAGGGGGCCGTCTCGCTGTCGTAGGCATCGAAGCGGGTCACCCCGATCCCGGCGCCGAGATAGGGTGCCATCAGGTTGTCCGAGAGGGTGAGGGCCCCGGCGAAGTGCAGGGTATCCACCCTCAGCCTGTCAGGCTGATCCGGGGAGACGGGGGTGGACTGATGGCTGTAGAGCAGCTCCACCATACCGGGATCATCCACCTCCCGGCTGATGAAGAGGCCCCAGTTGCCCGAGCTCTCCCCTTGCAGCGAGTCGATGCCGGTCGAGTGCGGCGTGGGGGCAGGTTCATCCATGGCCTCGAAGTCGATGGACGAGCTGTAACCCAGGAAAGGGGTCAGCTGCCAGCCCGAGGCGGCAGGCTCGGCCGCCCAGCCCGTCAGCGGCAAGCCCAGTCCCAGCAGCATCATAGTCGCTCGCGTCACGCTCTTCTCCCGGTTGCATGGATTGCGTCAAAAGCATATCAGAGCCTGTTCCATCCGCCCCTTGACGGGGGCTGTATCGCCCCATTTTGGCGACCTGCCCCCCTTCCCAGCCCTCTCTATTCCATCAAAGCTTGCGCCGGCTCACATTATTCATCTGGGATTAACCTCTGCCACGTAAGCTGACGTCGCCACAGCGGTGGCGTCAACAGGACGAGGATCTCAGGAATGGTTGCCGCGCAACTCAACGACCCACAAAGCACGCTCTCCGATACCCTGCGGGCCACCGCCCACGCCATCGAGGAGAGCCACATCAGCCTGCGCCAGATGCTGGCTCTGGTGGGGGAACAGGGCATGCTGCTGTTTTGCGTGCTGCTCACCGTTCCCTTCCTGCTGCCGGTCTCCATCCCCGGCGTCAGCACGCCGTTTGGGCTCTTGATCCTCTTCATCGGCATCGGCATCACCCTCAACCGGGTGCCCTGGCTGCCCGCCGTCCTGATGGAGCGACGCTTCGCCGCCGAGCACATCAAACCGGCCCTGCACAAGGGGGCGGATCTGCTGGCCCGCATCGATCGCTTCATCCGGCCGCGCCTGCTGATCCTGACCGGCAGCTACGCCATCAATCGCTGCAACGGCCTGCTGATCATGCTGGCGGCCCTGCTGTTGATGCTGCCGCTCGGCGCCATTCCCTTCACCAACGCCATGCCCGCCTGGGCCATCTTGCTGTTGGCCATCGGCATGTTGCAGCGGGACGGTCTCTTCGTCGCCCTCGGCTACGCCCTGGTGAGCGCCACCCTGGTCTGGTTCAGCGTGCTGGCCATAGGCCTGCTGATGGCGGGGCAGAACATCTCGACGCTGTTTGGCTAAGGCGGGCGCAGACACAGACAAACGAAGGAGGGCGACACAGGGTCGCCCTCCTTCGTTGCAAGCCCGGGTGCTTTTCAGGGATCCCCGTCGTGGGCCACCTGGTTGCGCCCGCCCCGCTTGGCCCGATAGAGCCACTCGTCCGCACGGGCCAGCACGGCGCTGAGCTCCTCCCCCGGCCGGATCAAGGTGGTGCCCAAACTGACTGTGACGGGGGCCGGATCCGGCGCCATGGCCGCCACAGCGGCGCGGATCCGCTCCGCCACCTTCAGCAATATCCCCTCGTCTATCTGCGGCAGCAGGATCAGAAACTCCTCGCCGCCGCTGCGCACGAACAGATCCTCCCCCCGCAGCTGGGCGGACACGCACTCGCAGACCCGGCACAGCACCCTGTCCCCGGCCTGGTGACCGTAACGGTCGTTGATCTGCTTGAAGTGATCGAGATCCAGCATGATGAGGCCGGTGAGCGGCTGGCCCTGCACCCTCTGGTGGTATTGATCGAAGAAGAAGTGCCGATTGTAGAGGCCGGTCAGCTGATCCGTCTCCCCGAGCCGCTTGAGCCGCAGTTGCAGCTCGTGCTGGCGGGTGATGTTGCGGGTCATCCAGGCCACGGCCCGCTTGCCGTCGTAGAGGGAGGGCAGCGGCGCTATCTTGCCCTCGAAGCGCTGCATCCCCTGGGGCCCCGCCTCGGCATCTATGCCCTCCACCTCGGCGGGGGAGAGATCGTACTCCACCACCTGCACCTGGCCGCCGGCCAGGGCACGCGCCACCTGCTCCATCACCCAGAACGCCTTGTCTGCCGGCAGCACGTCGAACAACCGCTTGCCGATCAGGGGGTTGCCATCCTGATATGACTGCTGCTCCACCCCGCCTATGTACTCGATGTAGTGACCATCTTCACTGAGGATGAAGACGGGGTCGGGCAACTGGGTCATCACTTCATAGAGTTGTGCCACTGAGAGAGCCATCGGTGATCCTTCTTATCTGCGGGGAGGGCCCTGCGCTGTCTGTTTTACAGTCCCCGTTCAGTATCGCATACGGCCAGCATGCCGTGGCAGCGTCGCGGCAGGCCCCGCGGGTGCGGTAGTGAACGGCCATCCCCCCTGACCCGCCATCAGTACCCGCAGAGGGGGATATGGCGCCACTTGGCCCATGACTGGCGCTCGCGGCGAGCGCGCTGGCGCCTTGAAACGAAAACGCCATCGAGGGGGCTCGATGGCGTTTTCGATGGCCGGGATGACGGATCAGCGGCTGGCGGAGCGGCTCCCGCTCCAGAGTAGCTCGCCGCTCTTGAGATCCATCAGGCTCATGGCGAGCCGGTAGCGGCTCCCCTCGGAGAGAAGATCTCCGTAGAGCATGTAACCGGCCCCGGTCTGGCGACCCAGACGCACCAGGGAGGCGGGGTTCATGCCCCCTTGCTGGTACTCGAGCTGACCCGTGATGGCCGCCACCTGGCCGGGATCGGCGAAGCGAAAGCCGCTGTTTGCCTGAATGCGCTGGCTCATGGCCACCGCCATGGGCTGGGTACTGAAGGGCTCTCCCGTGCCGTTCTGGGGCGCCATCAGCAGCAGCACAGGGCTGCCATCCTGGCTCAACGCCTGCACCTCCGGCGCCTTCAGAAAAGCATCCGCCATGGCGAGCGCCAGCCCGGTCGGGGCCACGGGTGCGGGCGCAGGCACCGGCTCTGCCTTGTCAGGCTCGGCCACAGGTTTCTCTGGCTGGCTCACCGGCTTGTCCGGCTCGCCGACCGGCGCCGGGGTGCTTCCATAGGGATTGACCGCACAGCCGCCCAGCAAGAGGGCACCCACCATCAACAAGGAACGCAGCTTCATCTTTTCTCTCCACCAGAAGTCCGCAGGACGGACTTCACCAAAAGCCCGTGGGGGCGGAGCATCAGCCCCGCATCCCTCCCATGCTAGAGACAAACCTGCCCCGGGTCGATGCGCATATGGGCCGGGGGCGACAAAGGCTGGCGAACCGGGCCGTACAAAAAGGTGGCAAGGGGCCACTCGATTCCGTTAGGGTAGCCTGAGCCCAGACCCCAGAGGAGCCCCCCATGCACGGACCCGATCCCGCCAATCCCCACCCCATGGAGGGCTTCCCCCAGGTGTGCTTTATCAAGAACACCATCAAGGGGCCCAATATCGAGGTGGGCGACTACAGCTACTACGACGACCCGGAGGATTCCGCAGGCTTTGAGCGCAACGTCCTCTACCACTTCCCCTTCATCGGCGACCGGCTCATCATCGGCAAGTTCTGCGCCATCGCCCGCGGGGTCAAGTTCATCATGAACGGTGCCAACCACCAGAGCTCCGGCTTCTCCACCTACCCCTTCTTCATCTTCGGCAATGGCTGGGAGAGCGCCGCCCCCGCACCTGGCAGCCTGCCCTACAAGGGGGATACCGTCATCGGCAACGATGTCTGGATTGGCTATGAGGCCCTGATCATGCCGGGCGTCAAGGTCGGCAACGGCGCCATCATCGCCGCCCGCTCCGTCGTCACCAGCGACGTCCCCGCCTACGCCGTGGTCGGCGGCAACCCCGCCAAGCTGATCCGCTACCGCTTTGACGACAACACCATAGCCCGCCTCGGCGCCCTCGCCTGGTGGGACTGGCCGGTGGAGCAGATCAGCCGGAATTTGAAATTGATAGGCGGCGGGGATATTGGCGAGTTGGAGAGGGCGGGGTGATAGCTGCCCACCTGGAGGCATCGAGAGAACCTCCCCAAACAGCCCTGGAGAGCACGGATCCATCACCAGATCGGTGCGTTACATGGGAATTTAAAACAATCAGGTCCCACTGGAGTTATCAACATGACCACACCCGCTTTCACTGTCGTCCACTCAACACCGCCCGTCGAAACCTATCGCTATCTTCGAACCGCTGCCGGACTCAGCCCAAAGACGCTTGAAGCCGCAGAGCGTGGTCTGCCCAATACGCTGTTTGCTGTCCAGGTGTTTTGCGGTCAGACCGCCATCGGCATGGGCCGCATCATCGGAGATGGCGGGACATTTTATCAAGTGGTTGATATTGCAGTGCTGCCTGAATATCAGGGTCAAGGGGTAGGCAAAAAGATCATGGCGGAGATCGCCGACTATATCGCCCGCGAGGTACCGGAGTCAGGCTATGTCAGCTTGTTAGCAGATGGGGAGGCTCATCGACTCTATCAGCAATTCGGTTTCTCGCTCACGGCGCCTGCCAGTGTTGGTATGGGGCTTAAGCGGATTGCCGCCGAAAAGACCTGACCAATCATCCAGATGAAAAAGCAAGACAAGTGATGATATTCCAGCGCCTTGCCAACGCCAATATCGTCATTCGCCCCTTCGAGGAGGGCGATGCCGACGAGTTTGTCCGCGCGGCGCACGAATCCATCGAGACGGTTGGCACCTGGATGAGCTGGTGTACTCCCTCGTTCAATCGAGAGCAGGCGCTGGCCTGGTTTACCACCTGCGATCAGGACCGCGCGGCGGGACGAGCCTTTGACATGGGCCTCTTCTGCGCCGCTACCGGCCAGCTCTTGGGTGGCGCAGGTATCAACCAGCTGTCGCCCCATCATCGCTACGGCAATATCGGTTACTGGGTACGCCAATCCCGCCAAGGCTGTGGCATCGCCCGACAGGCGGTCGCCCTGTTACGTGACTTAGTGCAGTAGCCGTAGGGTCCAATAAACGAAGTGAATTGCACCTCTATCCTCACGAAAGCGGTGCAGTGCGCTCCGCTTATTGCACCCTACGTTAATTTCATTTATTTGTTTTCGCATGGTGTTTCATATTCTGGCATGGAGGTGTTGCCCCATGTTAATGGATACCTGCCCTGTTGAACCCAACGATGGAAAGTGGAATATGGCCAATCTTTCGGGGCTGTTACCAATCCATGTTTGACGGGGTTGATATGGATGTAATTGAGATGATTGTTGAAATCATCCTGATCCCGGATCAAATGTTCCCAATAGCGCCGCTGCCAAATACCTCGTTCACCACGACGCCAACGAGATTCTGAACGAGCCTCTGAACTCGGGATTGCTCGCGAAAATTTGCTCTTTATTTGGCGCCAGCGCAGGGGAAAATTTGTATCCCCTTCCGGTAACTCCAGCAAGGCATGCAGATGCTCGGGCAAGACAACCCAGCCATGGATCCGAAATGGGTGTCGATCTTGAACCTCTCTGACAACCTGCCTGAGCAGATCAATCCGTTCGACCAGTAGATGGTTGTTCTGACGTTCAGCCAGCACGACCGTAAAAAACCAGGTTCCCCCCGGTTGCCATGCCCGTTTGTAATTCGCCATGCTTTGCCCAATCCACAATCAACCATGTCGTTAAATGTGGTTCAAACGAATCAAAACGTAGGGTGCAATGAACGAAGTGAATTGCACCGTTAGCCGTAGCAAGGCCATTCATTAGCGGTGCAATGCGCTCCGCTTATTGCACCCTACGATTCTCCCGAGGTTATGGCGGGCGCGGTCTTGGTTCCCCCTCTTATTCGCTGAGGTGAGCCCGCTTGTCCAGGCCGCGAGACAGGATGTCGAGCGAGCGGCGCCGGGCCATGGATGGCCCGTCGGCGCGTGCCGTCGGACAAGCGGGTGAGCCGAAGGAACCCGACGAAGTCGGGCGAATAAGCGGGGGAGAAGACCTTTGGTGACTTTGGGTCTTTCCAAAGTCACTCGCCCAAGCCCGAAGGGCGGGCGAAACCCCTTCGAGGCCAGCGGCCTCGCATCCCGCATGGCGACGCCGTGCCATTCCCCCATCACGCGGGACGGACGATTACGCCTGACGGCTAAGCGCCCCTACGACGGCGCGGCATGGCCACATCAAGACCCCTCCCCAGCCCTCCCCTTCGCAGGGGAGGGAGCTGTATGCGCGCCGCAGACGACAGAGGGCAACTGAATACCCCGCATTGGCGGGCGAAACCCCTTCGAGGCCAGCGGCCTCGCGTCCTGCTCGGCAAGGCCGTGCCATTCCCCCCATCACGCGGAACGGACGATTACGCCTGACGGCTAATCGACCCTACGACGGCACTGCATCGCCGCATCAAGACCCCTCCCCATCCCTCCCCTTCGCAGGGGAGGGAGCCAAAGCATCGGCACCAGCAAGGAGCGCGGCCGAACACCGCCCAACCGTTATGACGGGCGGCTACCAGTCCAAAGGGGGGCCTGGCCGCCCCTATCGGCCCAAGAACGCCTCCCAATCCTTGAACACCGGCTGCAACCCAGCCTGGCGCACGGCGGCGGCCACCTCGCCCACAGAGCGATCGTCATGGATGGCGAACTGCTCCAGCTCCTCCTTGTCTCCCTCCGCATAGCCGCCGGGCTGGGTGCGGGATTCAGCCGACATCTGGGTGATGCCAAGGCGCAGGCCGCCGTTGCGAAACGCAGGGGACTCCCGGGTGGAGAGGGACAAGTCCAGGGTTGGCGAGAAGAGGCGCCAGGCGCAGATCAGCTGCACCAGCTGGCGGTCCGACATGGTCACCTCGGGCTCCAGCCCCCCGGTGCAGGGGCGCAGCCGCGGGAAGGAGAGCGAATAGCGGCTCTGCCAGTGGTGGCGCTCCAGCCAGCTCAGGTGCTCGGCGACAAAATAGCTGTCGGCGCGCCAGTCAGGCGACAGGCCGATCAGGGCCCCCAAACCAATCTTGTCAACCCCGGCGCGTCCCAGCCGATCCGGGGTGGCGAGGCGCCACGCAATATCCTGCTTGTTGCCGCGCAGGTGGTGGCGAGCGTAGGCGGGGGCGTGGTAGGTCTCCTGGTAGACCATGACGGCGTCGAGGCCCAGGGGTTTCAGCTCGGCGTATTCGGCCTGCGACAGAGGCTGCACTTCCATCGCCAGGGTGCTGAAGTGGCGGCGGATCTGCGGCAGGTGCTCACGAAAGTAGTCCATGCCCACCTTGGTCTCGTGCTCGCCGGTAACCAGCAGCACGCTGTCGAAGCCGCGTGCCTTGAGGGCCAGACACTCGCGCTCAATCTCCTCGGCATTCAGGGTCTTGCGCTTCAAGCGGTTGCTCATGGAGAAACCGCAATAGCTGCAATCGTTGGCGCACAGGTTAGACAGATAGAGGGGCACGTAGAAACCCACCGTATTGCCGAAACGCTGGCGGGTGAGGCGCTCCGCCAGCTCCGCCATCCGGGGCAGGAAGGGCTCGGCGGCCGGGGAGATCAGTGCCATAAAATCCTGCAGGGTGCGGCGTGGTGCGCTCAGGGCACGCTCCACATCCAGGGCCGTCTTGGTTCGGATCTGCATGCCCACGTCGTCCCAGTCCAGCTCCTGCCAGCGGTCGATAAAGGAAGGCTCCTCAGCCCTCACCCCCAGCCCCTCTCCCAGAGGGAGAGGGGGGCTATCACTCGGGCGCACTTGGGGTGGTGCGAAAGGCTCGAAGTCACTCATCGCTCCAGCATCATTACTCATAGCGCCCCCAGAAAATCGGTCAGAGGGCTGGAGGCCTGCGCCTGGCTGCCGCGCACCCCGAGGCCCGCCTCATAGGCGCTGCGACCGGCCTCGCAGGCGAGCGCGAAGGCGCGGCCCATGGCCACCGGATCCCCGCTCACGGCAATGGCGGTGTTCACCAGCACGGCATCGGCGCCGAGTTCAAAGGCGGCAGCGGCGTGGCTCGGCGCACCTATGCCCGCATCCACCACTACGGGCACCCGCGCCTGTTCGATGATGATGGAGAGGAACTCACGGGTCACCAGCCCCTGATTGGAGCCGATGGGGGCGCCCAGCGGCATCACGGCGGCGCAGCCCACCTCTTCGAGCCGCTTGCAGAGCACGGGATCGGCCCCGCAGTAGGGCAGCACCACGAAGCCCTCCTTCACCAGCTGTTCGGCGGCTTTCAGCGTTTCTATGGGATCCGGCAGCAGGTACTTGGGATCTGGGTGGATCTCGAGCTTGAGCCAGTTGGTGCCGAGCGCCTCCCGGGCCAGGTGGGCGGCAAACACAGCTTCGGCGGCTGTCTTGGCACCGGAGGTGTTGGGCAGCAGCTTGACCCCGAGGGCCAGCAAGGGGCTCAGGATGTCGTCGTGGCGCTTGCCGGGCTCGAGGCGCTTGATGGCCATGGTCACCAGTTGGGAGCCGCTCGCCGCTATGGCGGCGGCCATCAGCTCGGGGTGGGCAAACTTGCCGGTGCCGGTGAAGAGGCGCGATGAGAAGGTGTGGTTCGCAATGGTCAGCATCTCAGCCTCCGGCGATGGCAGTGAAAAGGTGGATCTCGTCCCCGTCATTGAGGCGGGTCTCTGGCCAGCGGCTGCGGGGCAGCACGGCGCCATTGAGGGCCACCGCCACCCCCTGGGGGGCAATCTCCTGCACCGCCAGCAGCTCGGTCAGGCGCTGGCCGGTGGGAAGCGTCAGTTCGATATCGTTCAATCGAATATTCATTGGTCATCCTTATGGCTGCCACACACCGGGCAGTCGGGGTCGGCAGGCAGGCGTAGCGTCTGCCACTCGTGGGCCAGGGCATCGAAGCGGCGCAGGGTGCCCGCCACCTGGCTGGGGCGCCCGAGCAGCAGTTTCAGTGCCTCCAGCGCCTGCAGGGAACCCATAACCCCTACCAGAGGGCCGGTGACGCCGCTGCTCTGGCAGCTCTCCCTTACTTCGGTATCCGCCGGGTAGAGGCAGGCGTAGCAGGCATGTTCCGGCGCGCTTCGCACCATCAGCTGACCCTGCCAGCCGACGGCGGCGGCGGAGATCCAGGATTTCCCCTGGGCCACGCAGGCGGCGTTGATGGCGTGGCGGCTGGCCAGGTTGTCGCAGCAGTCGACAACCAGATCCACCTCGGCCACGAAGGCTGGCAGGCTATGGGCGTCGAGACGCTGGTTGATGGCGATCAGCTCGACGTGGGGGTTGTGGGCCGCCAACCGCTCCCGGGCCAGTTCGGCCTTGGAGCGGCGCAGCCCCTCCTCATCGAACAGGATCTGGCGCGGCAGGTTGCTGGAATCCACCGTGTCGCCGTCGGCGAGCCACAGGGTCCCGACCCCGGCCCCGGCGAGATAGAGGGCGAGCGGCGAGCCGAGGCCGCCGAGACCAACGATCAGCACCGACTTGCCCTTGAGTCTCGCCTGCCCGGCTTCCCCTATCTCGGCCAGCATCAGCTGGCGGCCATAGCGCAGATACTCTTCGTCACTTAGAGATGCCTCGTCAGAGCGCATGTGCCACCTCCTGCACTGCTATGGCGGAGCGCGCCGGATCCCCGGCCCCCACTGCCGCCAGCAGCCGGGCCGTGGCCCCCTGCCAGTCGTCGCTCCCTGTGATGGCGGAAACCAGAGCGATACTGCCTACCCCGCTCTCCTTCACCGCCGCTATGCGTTCTTCGCTAATGCCGCCGATGGCGACAGTGGGCCAGTCGCGCATAAGGGCGCGGTAGTGGTGCAGCCGCACCAGCCCCTGGGGGCGGGAGGGCATCTGCTTGGTGTTGGTGGGGAAGATATGACCCAGGGCTATATAGGAGGGTGCCAGCTCCCGGGCCCGCATCAGCTCGAAGTAGCCGTGGGTGGAGATGCCAAGACGCAGACCAGCAGCCTGAATGGCGGCGAGATCGGCTGATCCCATATCCTCCTGCCCCAGATGCACCCCATAGGCACCGGCCGCTATGGCCTGTTGCCAGTAATCGTTGATAAAGAGCCGGGCCCCGAAGCGGCGACCCAGGGCCACCGCCGCCGCAATGGCGGGCATCACCTCTTCGGCGGACAGATCCTTGATGCGCAGTTGCAGTGTCCTGACCCCGGCTTCCAGCAGCCGCTCCAGCCACTGCACCGAATCCACCACCGGATAGAGGCCGAGACTCTGTTCGGTCGGGGCAAAGGGCCCCTGGGGCAGACGGGTGGTACTCACCTCATAAAGACCGAAGCGACGATCCAGGCTTGATCCCGCCAGCACGGCCCGGGGGAAGTGGGCGAGACTGGTTGGCCAGCCGAGGTGGGCTATGGGGCCGGGGCCTGCCCCTACCCCCTGCGCCTCTGCCAGCCCTTGCTGCAGATAGGCACGCGCCAGGGTGATAGCGTCTTCCACCGGGTAATCCAACGCCTGGACCGCGGCGATGGCGCTGGCGTAGCAGCAGCCGGTGCCGTGGCCGTGGCGGGTGTCGAGCCGCGGCGCGGCGAGCCAGAACTCCCGCTCTGCATCCTGGTAGTAATCGAGACAGAGATCCCCGCTCCACTCAAGGTGCCCCCCCTTGACCAGCACGGCGCGGGCGCCGAGTTCACGCAGTCGCACCGCTCCCGCCCGCACCAGCGCAGGGCTGGTCGCCGGAATGCCGGTCAATGCTTCCAGCTCGGGGCCGTTGGGGGTGATAAGCGACAGACGGGGCAGCAGATGCTCGCGCACCGCCGCCAGCATGTTGGGCTCCGCCATGGGGGTGCCTGTGCTGGCGATGGCCACGGGGTCATAGACCACGAAGGGGGCGCTTAACGTATCGAGCCGCCGGGCCAGCACCTCCACATGGAGCCGGGTCGGCAGCAGACCGATCTTGATGGCGGCCGGGGGCAGATCGACGCCGAGGGCGTCGATCTGGGCGCAGAAGGTCTGCATCAGCACGGGATCCACCATCTTCACCGCCACCGAATTCTGGGCCGTGATGGCGGAGATGACGGAGCAGCCGTGCACGCCGAGGGCGTGCAAGGTGTGCAGATCGGCCTGAATGCCGGCACCGCCCCCCGAGTCGGAACCGGCTATGGTCCAGACGATGGGCTTGGTGCTCATGCTTCTTCCCGCTCCTCTTTGAGGGCCGCCGCCTGATGGTAGAGCTCGCCCCCCTTCTCCTTGAAGGTCTCGGCCATACGGTTCATACCGCTTTCCACCTCGGCCACCACTCGCTCCTGCTGGCCATCCATGCCCACCAGCTTGATCTCCACCGCCTCGAGCTTGGCGGCGTAGTCGCGCACATCCTGGGTGATCTTCATTGAGCAGAACTTGGGGCCGCACATGGAGCAGAAGTGGGCCACCTTGCCGGACTCCTGGGGCAGGGTCTCATCGTGATAGGCACGGGCGGTTTCGGGATCCAGCGCCAGATTGAACTGATCCTCCCAGCGGAACTCGAAGCGCGCCTTGGACATGGCGTTGTCGCGGATCTGGGCGCCCGGGTGACCCTTGGCAAGATCGGCGGCGTGGGCGGCGATCTTGTAGGTGATGAGCCCCTGCTTCACGTCCTCCTTGTTCGGCAGCCCCAGGTGCTCCTTGGGGGTGACGTAGCAGAGCATGGCGCAGCCATACCAGCCGATCATGGCGGCGCCTATGCCGGAGGTGAAGTGATCGTAGCCCGGGGCTATGTCGGTGGTGAGCGGGCCCAGGGTATAGAAAGGCGCCTCGTGACAATGCTCCAGCTGCTCTGTCATGTTGCGCTCTATCATGTGCATGGGCACGTGACCCGGCCCCTCGATCATCACCTGGACGTCGTACTCCCAGGCGATTTTGGTGAGCTCCCCCAGGGTGTGCAGCTCGGCGAACTGGGCCTCGTCGTTGGCGTCATAGACGGAGCCGGGACGCAGGCCGTCACCCAGGGAAAGCGCCACGTCATAGGCGGCGCAGATCTCGCAGATTTCGCGGAAATGCTGATAGAGGAAGTTCTCCTTGTGGTGGGAGAGGCACCACTTGGCCATGATGCTGCCGCCACGGGAGACGATGCCGGTGAGGCGCTTGGCGGTCATGGGCACGTAGCGCAGCAGCACGCCGGCGTGGATGGTGAAGTAATCCACCCCCTGCTCGGCCTGTTCCAGCAAGGTGTCGCGGAACAGCTCCCAGGTGAGATCCTCGGCGATGCCGTTGGTCTTCTCCAGCGCCTGATAGATAGGCACTGTGCCGATGGGCACAGGGCTGTTGCGCAGGATCCACTCCCGGGTCTCGTGGATGTAGCGGCCGGTGGAGAGATCCATGACGGTGTCGGCGCCCCAGCGGGTGGACCAGACCAGCTTCTCCACTTCCTCCTCGATGCTGGAAGTGACTGCCGAGTTGCCTATGTTGGCGTTGATCTTCACCAGGAAGTTGCGGCCAATGATCATGGGCTCCGCTTCCGGGTGGTTGATGTTGCTCGGGATGATGGCGCGGCCAGCGGCCACCTCGTCGCGCACGAATTCGGGGGTGATGTTCTGTGGCAGGCGGGCACCGAAGCCCTGGCCCGGATGCTGGCGCAGCAGCAGCTCGGAGCGCACCCGCTCGCGACCCATGTTCTCGCGAATGGCGATGAATTCCATCTCGGGAGTGACCACCCCCTGACGGGCATAGTGCAACTGGGTCACCCGGCGACCCGGCTTGGCGCGCAGCGGCTTGGGCAAATTATCGAAACGCAGGTGATCCAGCCCCTCGTCGGCGAGGCGCTCCTGGGTGAAGGCGGAGCTAAGATCATCCAGGGCTTCGGTGTCGCCACGCTCCAGCACCCAGTTTTCACGCAGGCGCGGCAGACCGCGGCGCACGTCTATCTCGGCGCTCTCGTCCCCATAGGCCCCCGAGGTGTCGTAGACGGGGACAGGCTCGTTGGCTTCGAACTGCGGGTTATCCTTGCTGCCCCCCACCAGGGTGTCAGCCAGGACGATCTCCCGCAGCCCCACCCGGATATCGGGACGGGAACCCTGGATAAAGATGCGTCTGGAGTTGGGATGGGCCATGCCCTTGAGGTTGTCGATAAAGGCCTGGGCACTGGAGCGCTGCTCCCGGCGGCTGACGGGCACGGACTTGCTGTTTTCAGAAGAGGTAGACATAGCAAAACTCACATTAACTGGTTGAAGTTATGGGTGTTTGCTTGTCTGGAGTTCGAGGAGAAGTGATGAACTTGCGATCTGGGTGCGCTCTCGAGAGGGAGCGAGCGCGGGATGGATCATCCCTGCTCTGCCGTCCCGCCCCCTTGCGGGGTACATTCGCCGCCCTGACGGGCAAGCGGCGGGACGACATCCCTCCTGTGCGCCTGTTCTTGCCCTGGGCTTCCCCTCAAGGCAAGGGGGAAGTGGCTACTCCCCCGGCGCGGCAACTCGCAAGTTACCCTTGTTTCCCTTCGCAGGTCTTAACCTGATCAGGTTCCACGGATCCCGAATTAACGGTCTCAGCTTTGCGTCGTTCGACGGTCAGCACTCCGACAAGATGGCGCCAGTATATACGGCCTATCTTTTAACTCAACCATGATTTTTTCACTACAATGAATGTTGTTCATTAACATAGGGACGATGTTTATGATGAACCACAAAAAGACACTTATTCTTGGCATTTGCTGCTTCGGCTTATATGGATGCGACAGTAGCAATGACAGCAAGACTCTGGCTGAACAATTTATTTATGATCCTGCGACACAGGTTATTGAAGATGATCAGCATACGTCAGTGTTTATTTCGGCATTAAATATGAATGGACTGGATACTGGCAAAATAAAAAACATCTCCTTCCGTATAAAGACAAAAGATGGCAATTTTGCCAAGCCTGTCTCTGCCACATATGATTGGAGCTATCTTTCCAACAGCGGACTATTCAACGCTGCAAATAACAGTGTCCAAGTTCCAATATTTGGCCTCTACAGCGACTATCTGAATGAACTCACGATAGACATTCAGTATATCGATGACAGCATCTACTCATTCCAGAAGATGGTCCCCGCGGCCACCTATGTTGATAGTGCAGGTATTTATGACAACGTTGGCATCAGCATCAAGCCCACCGCCACACCAAGCTATAGTTATTTTTATCTAAAAGGGGCACTGAAATCTCCAATCATCATGGATGTCGATGGCGAGGTACGTTGGGATGCAGACATTAAAAGAGTCTCCAGCTCATCTGCTTTTATAAACAATGCATTCTGGACAGGAACTATCAAAGGTGCAGCCACCGCCATTGATGTGTTGTCCCTGTATGGGAAGGCTGATGTTTTACGCATCAATGGTACAGCGATGGGTAGCGATGCCTATTTTCATCACAATATAGACTTTGGTAAACAAGGTATATTAATTGAACTCGATGGCACAACTGATGGTGCGTTAAAAATAGAGTCATTTTTAAGTGAGATAGACGAATCTGGCAATGTGATTAAAGAGTGGGATCTCGGTGAAATATTTTCTGAATATATGGTTCAGGAGGGTGATGACCCCAGCAACTTTGTCAGAAATGGTGTGGACTGGTTCCACATGAACGCAGCCACCTATGATCCAGCCGATGACACCTTGCTGGTCTCCAGCCGTGAAAACTTCGTGGTAAAACTGGATTACAACACAGGGAAGATCATCTGGTTGCTGGGGGACGAGACCAAGCACTGGTACTCCTATCCTTCTCTACAAAAGTTGGCCTTATCACTCTCCTCAGGGCAAGTGCCTATAGGGCAGCATGCAGTATCTATTACCAAAGAGGGGAAATTGATGCTGTTCAACAACGGCCTGAAGAGTTTCAATCATCCCTCTGGCACCCCTGCTGGCATCGACCTCGCAACCAGCCAGACAGCCATCTTTGATATTGATAGTCAGAACAAAACTGGCCAGATGATTTGGAGTTTTGACGATGGTATTTATTCGGATATCTGTTCGAGTATCTATCAGGACCAGCTATCTGCCCAAGGGGACTTTCTGATCAACTATGCGGCAGCCGACAATAGAACCCGTGCCATCATTCAGGGGATCAACAAGGATAAACAGAAACTGTTCGAGTTTACCTACCCAAGCCCGACCCCCTGCGCCACCTCCTGGAACGCCATCCAGATCCCTCTCGAGAACATTCACTTCCAATAAACAACAAGCTAGCGCCACCCGTGGCGCTAGCTCCTTAGTCATCCTCCGGGTTGGGGATCAGGATCTCGGTCAGACGGCCCTCATCATCCCGGCTCAGCACCAGCCGGCGGCCCGGTTGCAGATCGGCGGGGCTGCCGTTCACCCAGCGGGTGCCGGCATCAAACACCAGCACCCCCAGCTGCTGCAGCAGCAGGCTCTCTCCTGCGGTGGCGACCAGCCTGTCCTCCGCCCGCAGCCACTGGTCGCTCTGGGCCGGATCCGGCGCCGTGGCGAGCACCCGGATCTGTTCGGCCACACCGTAGCGGCTCTGGATGGCGAGGTGCATGCCGGGCCTGAGATCGTCATACTGCGCCACGCCGTGCAGCGCGGCGCTGCCGAGCTCGAGCTCGGCCCCCTGAAACTGCAGGCGGATGCCGTCGTTGTGCTCCAGCTCCACCAGCCAGAGTTCGGACTCGCCGGCAAGGGCGTGAAAGGAGAACAGCAGGAACAAGGCGGTTCTGGTCATAGCAAGCAGGCCCATGGTCAACCCGGCGAGGAGGTTTAACTATGGGCCTGGATGGGCAATTTTTCCGGTCGGGTGGTGCTGCGGCTCAGTCGTCCTCCCGGCAGCGGCTCAGACGCATGCCGTCGAAGCGGCACTCCAGCTCCAGCCAGCGCCCCTCGAAGGGGGTCAGACTGTCGTCCGAGGTGACATAACCCCAGATCCGCCCCTGAGTCACAGGCCCTTCCAGCTCCATCTCGTGCTTTTCCTCCAGCGGCTCCACCTCGCGGACCAGCCGCCTGTCGCCCTCGATCACCCCTTCCAGATCGACCCAGGTGCCGCCGAGATCGTCTTCGTCCAGCCCATCCTTGAAGCGGGTTTGATCATCGATCACGAAGGGAATGCCGTTGACCATCAACTGGCCCAGTTGCCAGCTGGTGCGGCCGGTCAGCTTGAACTCGGCCGCCTGCACCAGGCCAAAGGGCAATAAAATCAATAGCCAGAGGGCGCAGAGAGACTTCTTCATCGGGGATCCTCGGGGTTACACTGGCACACAGGATGTCTCATCCGGTGTGAAATGGCCGTGAAATGTCGGCCCAAACCAGGAGATCAGAGCATGAAAATACTGGTGGTGGAAGACAGTCCCCAGGTGGCTGAGACCGTCATGGATTATCTGGAGCTGGCCGGGCACAGGGTGGACTGCGCCTATCACGGCCAGGCCGCCCTGCAACTGCTGGCCGAGCAGCGTTTCGACGTCATCATCATGGACGTCATGATGCCGCGCCTGGACGGCCTGCGCACCGTCGAGCGGTTGCGTTCGGACGGCATCGCCACCCCCGTGCTCTTTCTCACCGCCCGCGACAGCCTGGACGACAAGCTGGCAGGTTTCAAGGCGGGGGGCGACGACTACCTGGTCAAACCATTCGCCATGGAGGAGCTTGAGGTGCGGTTGCAGGCCCTGGCCCTGCGCGGCCCCCGCAGCGACATGGGGGCGTTGGCGTTCGGCGAGCTGGAGGTGGATCCCGCCGCAGGCCGCGCCACCCGCGCCGGGGTGGAGCTCAAGCTCGGCAAGATCCCGTTCCAGATCCTCAGCCTGCTGGTGAAACGGGCTCCCCAGCTGGTGACGCGCCAGGAGGTGCTCGACACCGTCTGGGGCGATGAGGAGCCCGACTCCGACGCCCTGCGCAGCCACATCTACGCCCTGCGCAACGCTCTGGACAAGCCCTTCCCCAGCCCCATGCTGGAGACACTGCACGGCCAGGGCTACCGGCTGGTCAAACCATGAGCCCCCCGCCCCCCCCGAGCCAGCAAGCCTTGAGCCTGCCGAGCCTGCGCAAGCGCCTGATCCTGGCGCTGGGCGGGGCCGGCTTGCTGTTGCTGCTGATCCTGAGTCTGCTGATGGTGGTAGCCGAAGACAAGATGGAGGAGCTCAGCCTGCGCCACTGGCTGGAGGCCGAGGTCACCCGCTACAACGATGACTGGCTGCGGCTCGGCCCGGCGGCGCCCGCCCCCAGTCCACGCCAGTTCTCCAGCTACTGGACGGAGGCGGGACGCCTGCCGGCCTGGCTGAAACCCTACCAGACTCCCGGCTTCTTCGAGCACCAGCTGGGGGAGGAGGACAAACACTTCCTGGTGCACGCCCACCCCTCGGGCCAGGGCCTGCTCTACCTGGTGTTCAACGACGACGCCGATGACTACCTGGATCCTTACGAAGACAGGCTGCACCTGGTCACCCGGCTGATCGGGCTGGCCCTGCTGCTCGGCTGCATAGCGTTCGGCATCTGGCTGGTGCGCCACATCACCCGCCCCCTGGACAGGCTGCGCCAGCGCGTCGCCCACCTCACCCCGGATCAGGTCGACTTCGTGCCGGACGCCCCCTGGCAGGAGCTGCGGGAGATCGAGCTGGCGCTGCTGGCAGGCAAGCACGAGGTGGCCGCCGTGTTCGCCCGGGAGCAGGAGTTCAGCCGCTTCGCCAGCCACGAGCTGCGCACCCCCAACATGGTGATCCAGGGCTCCGCCGCCCTGCTCGGCAAGGTGAGCGACCTGCCCGCCCCCGCCGCCCGGGCCGCCAGCCGCATTCGCGCCGCCAGCGACGAAATGGCCCTGCTCACCGAGACCTTCCTGCTGCTGGGGCGCAAGGAGGCGGTCGAGCGCCCCCCGCAATGGGTGGCACCGCTGATCCAGCGAGAGCTGGCGCGCCTCGCCCCCCTGCTGCAGCGGGAGAGCCTGGATATCCGCCTCAATCTGGACGAGCAGAGCGAGGTGCAGGCCCCTCTCTCACTGCTCGCCATCGCGCTCGGCAACCTGCTGAAGAATGCCCTGAGCTACGCCGAGGGTCATATCGAGATCGCGCTTCAGGGTCAGGTACTCACCATCAGCAACCCGACGGCGGCGGCGCCGGATCAGATCCTGGGCTACGGCTGCGGCCTCACCATCATCCAGCGCATCTGCGAGAAGCTGGGCTGGCAGATAGAGACCCGGCTGGAGGATGGGGTTTTCAGCGCCAGGCTGGCGATGATCACCGCCGACCCCACGAAGGCATAGTTTCCCCCTCATCCCCAACCCTTCTCCCGCAAGGGGAGAAGGGAGCAAACAACCCCATCAGCCAGACAATGGGGTTCATCAGTATTTCTTGCCCCCTGGTCACCGCCCAACCCAGCTATCTGGCCAACACTCGATCGGACCCCTCTCCCTCTGGGAGGAGGTAGCTTCTCAACGAAACGGCCAGAAACAACAAGGCGCCCGAGGGCGCCCTGATTTTTATCTGACTGTGCAAACCCGAGACTCACTCCGCCGGCTTGTGCTTGCGACTCGCCTTGAGCTCCAGAAAGTCGATGATCTTGCCCGCCACATCCTTGCCGGAGGCGGCTTCGACCCCTTGCAGGCCGGGGGAGGAGTTCACCTCCAACACCAGGGGGCCACGGGCACTGCGCAAGATATCCACCCCGGCCACGTCCAGCCCCATGATCTTGGCGGCCTGCACCGCGGTCGCCCGCTCTTCCGGGGTGATCTTGATGGCCGACGCCTCGCCGCCACGGTGCAGGTTGGAGCGAAACTCCCCCGGCTGGGCCTGACGACGCATGGCCGCCACCACCTTGCCACCCACCACCACGCAGCGAATGTCGGCACCATTGGCCTCGCGGATGTACTCCTGCACCAAGATGTTGTTGTTGGTCTGGATGAAGGCCTCGATCACGCTCTCCGCCGCCTTCTGGGTCTCGCACAGCACCACGCCTATCCCCTGGGTCCCCTCCAGCAGTTTCACCACCAGCGGCGCCCCACCGACCATGGTGATGAGGTCGGGCACGTCGTGGGTGCTGTGGGCATAGCCGGTGATGGGCAGGCCAATGCCGTGGCGGGAGAGCAGCTGCATGGCGCGCAGCTTGTCCCGGGAGCGACTGATGGCCACCGAGCTGTTGAGGGCCATGGTATTCATCATCTCGAACTGGCGCAGCACGGCGGTGCCATAGAAGGTGATGCTGGCACCGATGCGCGGGATCACGGCGTCATAGCTCTCCAGTTCCCGTCCTTCGTAGTGGATGGAGGGGCTGTGGGAGGCGATGTTCATGTAGCAGCGCAGGGTGTCGAGCACCTCGACCTGATGCCCGCGCGCCTGCGCCACCTCGACCAGACGGCGGGTGGAGTAGTTGTTGGGCTCGCGGGATAAAATGGCAATATTCATGGAAATGACAGACCTGATAATCGGACTGGAGAGTATAAGGTGCCATGAACGACTGGCAACGCCAATCCTTTCCCCTCACCATTCGGCGTTCTGCAAGAACCGCTGAATACCAGATTCAATGAGGACCACGTAATTCCTGCTGCAGGCTCAGCAGCAGCGCCACCTCCTGCAACCGGCGCGCAGTGACTCCGGCCCAGCCCGCGACAGGCAAGGGCGCCAGCAGGGTTTGGGCTATGCAGTCGCGATAGAGGGGCCCCTCATGTTGCCAGCCCCGCATACCATCGACGCCGTGAAAATGCAGCCACTCCAGATTGCCGCTGCGAAGCAGCTCTATGCGCCGCCCATCCTTGAGATGCAGGCATAACCCCTTCTTCTCGACCCCGGCTCCTGCGTACTTGTCGAGCCAGAGCCTCAGGGGCACCCCGGCCGCCTCGCCGCGCAGGCAGGCGCGCCCCTCGGCGGCTTCGAGATCACCACTGGGGATGGGCTGGCCCAGCCTGTCGGCTACCCCTTCAGCCACCAGCGTCAAGCTGTCATCCCCGCCGAGGGCCACCAGCAGCTCGCGGATCATCGCCAGCAGATGGGTGCCGATGTCGAGAATCACCCCGTCCGGGTGGCGCAATAGGCGCCTGTCCGGCTCGCCGGTGGCGAAGTTGAGGGCAAAGGGGTGCCCCTGCTCGTCAAGGCCGCAGGGCTCCAGCAGGAAGCCCTCCACGGAGGCCACATCGGCCAGGGTGATCGGCGAAATGGGGCCGGTCTGCCCGGCTTGCGGTCGCCACTCATCCCCCAGCCCGCCGCCGAGCAACCGCTGGACGGCGTTGCGGGCCATCCAGTGATCCAGCGCCAGCACCCGGGCGGCAACCTCGGGATCCGCCAGCAGGGCCTGCAGTCGGGCCTGCTGGACCAGGGTCGCCACCACGGGCTTTTCCACCAGGATCAAGGGGATGGGGCTTGCCAGCGCCTGCTCCAGCACCGGCAGATGCAGCAATGAGGGGGTGGCGATGACCAGCCTGTCCAGCGGCAAGGCCAGCAAGGCGTCCAGACTCGGCAGACAGCTTACTCTCGGCAGGCTGCGGGCGGGGTCGAATCCCCAGATCGCCATCTCTGGCGCCAGGGCCCGCAATGCCGGCAGATAGGCGGTCTCCACCACGGCCCCCAGGCCGACAAATCCAATCTTCATGGCAACTTCATCCTCACTGGGGCTCGACCCGAGTGTGGGTCAAACGGGTGTCAAGGCCACACCGGGTTGGCGCAGGCTGGGCGACGCGGCCAGAGGAGACCCCCTTCCACTCAATCAAGAGGAGGCCGGTTCAATGGAGGGGGCCGACCCCGCTCTGCTCCATGCGCCAGCGCAGCACAGCCCGATCAAAGTCCGCCCTGGCCCGGGTGATGTATTGCTCCGACCGTTGCAGAAAGCACGCGAGATGATCCCGGTGGATCTGCGCCCGCTTCACCACGAATCGGGCGGGTTCGTGGGAGGTGCCGTCCCGCCGCTTGCGTTCACGCCACTCCACCCTGTAGTTCAACCCGTCACGCAGGGCCACCATTTCCGCTGAATCATAGAAACGATCGCGCTCATGGAAGAAACCGGCCAGCGCAGAGGCCGACACGTCCAGAGCCCGGCAGAAGACCTTGAAGTCAATAAACCCCTCGTCATCCGCCTCAGCCAGGCAGCGGGCCAGCAAGGCCTCATCGGGCCATGCCTGCTTATCCTTTGTTTTGTCCATTGTCCCTCCAGGTGATGTCAAGGGCGGCCTGCCCGATCAGTGCAGGTTCGGCCCCAGCCAGCGCTCGGCCTCCACCAGCGTCATCCCTTTGCGCTGGGCATAGTCTTCCACCTGATCGGGCTGGATCTGCGCCACCGCGAAGTACTTGCTCTCGGGGTGGGAGAAGTACCAGCCCGACACCGCCGCCCCCGGCCACATGGCGTAGGATTCGGTGAGCTTCATGCCGATGGCCTGCTCCACTTCCAGCAACTCCCAGATGCTGCCCTTCTCGGTGTGCTCCGGGCAGGCCGGATAGCCTGGTGCCGGGCGGATGCCCTGATAGTTCTCGCGGATCAGCTCCTCGTTGCTGAGGGCCTCGTCGGGGGCATAGCCCCAGTGCCGCTTTCGCACCTGCTCGTGCAGGTATTCGGCGAAGGCTTCGGCGAGACGGTCGCACACTGCCTGGATCAGGATGGCGTTGTAGTCGTCGTGATCTGCCTTGTAGGCTTGCGCTATGGCCTCCTCGCCGATGCCGCCGGTCACCGCGAAGGCGCCGATCCAGTCGGGCTTGCCGCTCTCCTTGGGGGCCACATAGTCCGCCAGACAGTAGTTGGGGAAGCCCTGCTTCTCGCTCTGCTGGCGCAGGTGGTGCAGCACCTTGATGACCTCGGTACGGGACTCGTCCCTGTAAACCTCTATGCTGTCCCCCACCCCGTTGGCGGGGAACAGGCCTATGATACCGGCGCAGCGCACGCTCTGATCCTTTTCCAGCCGATCCAGCATGGCGTTGGCATCGGCAAACAGCTTGGTCGCCTCTTCGCCGATGATCTCGTCTTCCAGGATGCGCGGATACTTGCCCGCCAGCTCCCAGCTCAGGAAGAAGGGCGTCCAGTCGATGTAGGGGCGCAGCACCGAGACGGGCACGTTCTCGAAGGTCTGCACGCCCGGCTCCCGGGGGGCTGGGGGCTCATAGCCGACCCAGTCCAGCTGATGGCGGTTGGCGCGGGCATGGGCCAGGGAGACCGGCTTGGAGCGAGGCTGCTTGCGGGCATGCTGATCCCGCGCTATCTCGTACTCCTTGTCGATGCGGGCGACGAAGGCGGGCTTGAGCTCAGGGTTCAGCAGGCTCTGGGCCACCCCGACAGCGCGGGAGGCGTTCGACACATAGACCACGGGTTCGGAATAGTTCTGCTCTATCTTCACCGCGGTGTGGGCCTTGGAGGTGGTGGCACCGCCGATCAAGAGCGGCAGCTTGAAGCCCTGGCGCTCCATCTCTTTCGCCACGTGCACCATCTCGTCCAGGGAGGGGGTGATGAGGCCGGACAGGCCTATGATGTCCGCCCCCACTTCCCGCGCCGTCTTGAGAATGGTCTCGCAGGAGACCATGACCCCGAGATCGACGATCTCGTAGTTGTTGCACTGCAGCACCACCCCGACGATGTTCTTGCCGATGTCGTGCACGTCCCCCTTGACGGTGGCCATCACGATTTTGCCGTTGCTGGAGCCGCCGGACTTCTCCGCCTCTATGTAGGGCTGCAGGTAGGCGACCGCCCGCTTCATCACTCGCGCCGACTTCACCACCTGGGGCAGGAACATCTTGCCGGCGCCGAACAGGTCACCCACCACGTTCATGCCGTCCATCAGCGGCCCCTCGATCACGTGCAGCGGCTTCTCGGCCCCGGCCCGCGCCTCCTCGGTATCCTCCTCGATGAAGTCGGTGATGCCCTTGACCAGGGCATGCTCCAGCCGCTTGCCCACCGGCCAGCTGCGCCACTCCTGATCCCGCGGATCCTCCGCCTGGGCGCCGGCGCCGCGATACTTCTCGGCGATGGCGAGCAGATCCTCGGTGGCGCTGTCATTGAGGTTCAACACCACGGCTTCGACCTTCGCCTTCAGCTCCGCCGGAATGTCTTCGTAGATGGCGAGCTGACCGGCGTTGACTATCCCCATGTCCATGCCGCTGCGGATGGCGTGGTAGAGGAAGACGGCGTGAATGGCTTCCCGCACCGGCTCGTTGCCACGGAAGGAGAAGGAGACGTTGGAGACGCCGCCGGAGATCATGGCGTGGGGCAGATGGGTCTTGATGTCCTTCACCGCCTCGATGAAGTCCACCGCGTAGTTGTTGTGCTCGTCGATGCCGGTCGCCACCGCGAAGATGTTGGGGTCGAAGATGATGTCTTCCGGCGGGAAGCCGACCCGATCCACCAGGATCCGGTAGGCCCGCTGGCAGATCTCGAACTTGCGGGCACGGGTATCGGCCTGGCCCACCTCGTCGAACGCCATCACTATGACGGCGGCGCCGTAGCGACGCAGCAACTTGGCCTGCTCGATGAACTTGGCCTCCCCCTCCTTCATGGAGATGGAGTTGACCACAGGCTTGCCCTGCACGCACTTGAGGCCCGCCTCCAGCACCTCCCACTTGGAGGAGTCGATCATCACCGGCACCCGGGCGATGTCCGGCTCGCCGGCGATGAGGTTGAGGAAGCGCACCATGGCCGCCTCGGCGTCCAGCATCCCCTCGTCCATGTTGATGTCGATGATCTGGGCGCCGCTCTCCACCTGCTGCTTGGCCACGTCCAGGGCCTCGTCGTAGAGCCCCTCCTTGATCAGCCGCTTGAACTTGGCCGAGCCGGTGACGTTGGTGCGCTCCCCCACGTTCACGAACATGGACTCGGGGGTGATGATGAGGGGCTCGAGGCCGGACAACCGGCAGGCCACCGGCAGCTCGGGCAGGGCGCGGGGCTTGATGCCTGCCACGGCGTCCGCCATGGCGCGAATATGGGTCGGGGTGGTGCCGCAGCAGCCCCCCACCAGGTTGAGGAAGCCGCTTTGGGCCCACTCGCGGATATGCTCCGCCATCTCGCCCGCGTCGAGATCGTACTCGCCGAACGCATTGGGCAGACCGGCGTTGGGGTGGGCGCTCACAAAGGTCTCGCTGATGCGGGACAGCTCCTCCACGTACTGGCGCAGCTCGTCCGGTCCCAGCGCACAGTTGAGGCCGAAGGAGACGGGTTTGACGTGGCGAAGCGAATGGTAGAAGGCTTCCGTGGTCTGGCCCGAGAGGGTGCGGCCTGAGGCATCCGTGATGGTGCCGGAGATCATCACCGGCAGGCTGTAGCCCAGCTCATCGAACACCAGATCCACCGCGAAGGCAGCCGCCTTGGCGTTCAGGGTGTCGAAGATGGTCTCAATCAGGATGAGGTCGGCGCCCCCCTCGATGAGGGCGTGGGTCGATTCTGTGTAGGCGGCCACCAGCTGGTCATAGGTGACGTTGCGCTTACCGGGATCGTTGACGTCAGGCGAGATGGAGCAGGTGCGGTTGGTGGGGCCCAGCACGCCTGCCACGAAGCGCGGCCTGGCCGGATCCTTGGCCGTCCACTCGTCCGCCACGGCGCGGGCCAGACGGGCCGCCTCCCGGTTGATCTCGGCCGAAAAATCTTCCATCTCGTAATCGGCCATGGCGATGCGAGTGGCGTTGAAGGTGTTGGTCTCGAGGATGTCGGCCCCGGCGGCACAGTATTGATCGTGGATCTCGCGGATCACCGCCGGCCGGGTCAGCACCAGCAGATCGTTGTTGCCCTTGATGTCGGTATGCCAGTCGGCGAAGCGCTCGCCACGATAATCCGCTTCACCGAGCCGGTACCCCTGGATCATGGTGCCCATGGCACCGTCGATGATCAGGATCCGCTCCTTGAGACAGGCTTCCAGTTTCTGTGTTATGTCCGACTTCTTGCTCGACTCTATGCTCGACACCGCTTCTACCCCTTACATCCATGCAACTGCGTGAGCTCCATCCTAGCAGCAAAAAAATCAAATGGAAATCTAGCCGTCTATCTGTCCGAAATCTCGAGCATATACTCACAAATGGGTAATGAGTAAGATGTGGCCCGAGAGTACCCTATGCCCGTCCTCAACGGGGATACGTGCTTGCTGTTTACTAAAGAGAAAAATAACTATGAGCGTCTACTACACACTCTGTTTCTTGGCAGCGTTGGCGATCTTCATCGCCTTTGCCAACCAGTATGTCGTGAAGATCCAGACCACCATCGCCATCACCGCAGGATCCATGCTGATCTCCGCCCTGATGGTGCTGTTTGGTAAGTTGGGTTGGTTCAATCTGGAACCTCTGGCCGTCGAGACCATGGAAAGCATCGACTTCCAGAACTTCCTGCTGAAGGGGATCCTGGGCTTCCTGCTGTTTGCCGGCGGTCTCGGCATCAATCTGAAGGCATTGCGCAGCCAGAAGTGGGAGATCACCATTCTCTCCATCGCGGCGACCCTGCTCTCCACCTTCATCATCGGCTACGGCTTCTGGTTCATCGCCAAGCTGCTGGGCTGGGAACTGCCGCTGGTCTATTGCATGCTGTTCGGTGCCCTGATCTCCCCCACCGACCCCATTGCCGTGCTCGCCATCGTCAAGAAGATGAAGGCGCCTCCCCAGATCGCTATCCAGATCGAAGGGGAGTCCCTGTTCAACGACGGGGTCGGCCTGGTGATCTTCGCCACCGTCTTCGCCGTGGCCTTTGGCGGCGTCGAGCCCACCTTCGGCAGCGTGGCCGGTCTGTTCCTGCATGAGGCCCTGGGCGGCATACTGTTCGGCGCCGTGCTGGGCCTCATTGCCCACGTGATGATCAGCGCCACCGACGACGGCTCCCTGGAGCTGCTGCTGACGCTGTGCATCCCGACCGCCGGCTTCGCCTTTGCCAACATGATAGGCGTCTCCGGCGCCCTGGCCATGGTGGTCACCGGCATCATGATAGGCAACTGGACCCGCCACTCCGGCTTCTCCGAGCAGAGCCGCCATCACCTGGATCACTTCTGGGAGTTGATGGACCAGTTCCTCAACGCCCTGCTGTTCCTGCTGATCGGCCTGGCCCTGGTGCTGCTGGATCTGGCCTGGCAAGACTGGATCCTGCTGGTCATCGCGGTGCCGCTCTGCCTCGCCGCCCGCTTCATCAGCGTCTCCCTGCCCTATGTGGCCTTCCGCAAGTTCCGTAGCTACAACCGCTTCTCGGTGCGCATTCTCACCTGGGGCGGCCTGCGCGGCGGTCTGGCCATGGCCATGGCGCTGGCACTGCCCTCCGGGGTCATGGTGCTGCCAGAGCAGGGCGTCGATCTGCGGGAGGTGATCCTGGTGATGACCTACTCGGTGGTGATGTTCTCCATCGTGGTACAGGGCATGACCATCACGCCCATGATCACCGCCGCCAAGAAAGCCAGCGGCGACTACTGAGTCAACCGCAGGCCGTGACTGGCAAAGGCAGAAGGGCTCCCTCGGGAGCCCTTCTCGTTGGCGGTCTGGCAATGGAAGATGCGGCACCGTCGCGACATCGCACAATTAGTGTTTGCTTTTTATTCATTTCGAGGAGAGAATGCGCGCCGGCTAGTTAATCAGCCCAGTTTATGTTCGCAATGCTTCAACGTTAGATGAATCCTGCCAGTACCCACATAACCTTCCTCTGATTTACTCGCCTTGAGAACCGTCAGGCTGTCTGCCTGCGTTGCCCGGCTCTCACGGTGCAGACCCGATCTGCCCACCCAATTTGAACTATGCATCCGCATATTCCTTGATAGTGCAGACGCCCTTATGGGGCTGGGTATTCCTGCGCGGATCTGACCGCGCCCATTGACCTACATTTGCAAATACAAGGAGCAATTATTTAATTTATATAGAGAAATACCATGATGAAAGCCGTACAAACACACAAACCCCTGCGTCGCAGCAAACCCATCAACCTGCCCGTGCAAGAGCATGACTATGATGCGTTTCTGATCCAGTTCAGCACCCGCTCCAGCGGTGGCTTCGCCATCTCCTGTGATGGCATCCCTGGCGAGTTCTCCATCGAAGAGCTCAACTGATCCTGCCCACCGGCAGCAACAGATGCAGACAGGCCGCAACTCACGGCGGCCCCCTTGTCTCCCTCGCCGCCAGCCTTGTCATCCCCTCTTCTGATTGACGACCCCGCCATCCCTCAAACAGTGCAGGCATCGGCCGCTTCCAGCAACAGACACTCGTCGGCATCCTCGCTCAGCCTGACCAGACGGCTGCGCACCAGACCCAGCTTGCCCAGCAGCGCCACCGATCGCTCGTTGCCCGGGGTGACGATGGCGATGACCCGCTCGATGCCAAGCCGCTCCCGTCCATCCTTGAGCGCCGCCCGCGCCGCCTCTATGCCGTAACCCTGACCACGCCAGGCGGGCAGGAAGGCGTAGCCTATGTCTTCGCACGGCAGGGTGTCGCGCTTGATGAGCCCGCAGATGCCGATCCTGGCCTCGTCTTCCCGTCGCATCACCAGATAGAGACCGTGACCGTGGCGGGCATAGCTGACCGCCGGCCCCTGCTGGATGTAGTTTTCGGCATCCGCCAGGGTGCGCACCCCGCGATCGCCGATATAGCGGTGGAAGTCGCCGTCGTTGAGCAGTTCGAGAATAAAGGGGGCGTCAACCTTGGTTAATTCGCGCAGGGCGAGGCGCTCGGAGAGGATCATGGCAAAGGCTCGTGTGATGGGAACAACAGCCCTCAAGACTGCCCCCACAGCCGGCGCTTGGCAAGATCCCCGGCCAAAAGGAGGCCGTCATCGACAGCAAACCGACCGACCACAGCCGACATTTAGCCCCTGCCACATGAGTCGCGCGGCGGTTCCGGCTATACTGCCCGCCCTATCCCACAGAACAACAAGCAGGACATTCCCCATGACGGACACCACCGAATTCTTTGACGAACAGACGCTGCTGGAAATGGTTGAAAACCAGCTCGCCGACGGCCACCCCCTGCAGGTGAAAGCCACCCTGATGCGGCTGGTGATGAAGGGCACCCCGCGGGACGAGGCGCTGCAATACATCGCCTGCGCCCTGGGTGCCGAGCTGATGGCCATGGAGGCGGATCAGGGCCCCTTCAACCTGACCCGCTACGCCGAGTTTCTCGACAGCCTCCCCGAGATGCCCTGGGCCGAATAACGTCCCCTCAATCAGGCAAGGCGGACGACCAGCCATTATCATTACTGCCACCACCAATGACGGGAGTAGGCAGAGATGCGCTGGCAAGATCGCCGTGAGAGCAGCAATGTGGAAGACAGGCGCCAGGAAGGCGGTGGCAGCGGGGGTGGCGGCCTGCCCATAGGTGGCAAGGGGCGCCTCATCCTGATCGTGGTGGTGATGGTGGCGGGTTACTACGGCGTGGATCTCAGTCCCCTGCTCGACGAGCCGTCCCAGCAGAACCAGGCGCCGCGCCAGCATGTGTCAGAGCAGGCCAGCGATCCCCTGGCCAGATTCACCTCTGTGATGCTCGCCTCCACCGAAGACACCTGGGGCGAGATCTTCTCCCAAAGCGGCAGCCAGTATCAGCCCCCCAGGCTGGTGCTCTATCGCGGCGCCACTCAGACCGGCTGCGGCCAGGGCCAGTCTGTCATGGGCCCCTTCTACTGCCCGGCGGACAGCACAGTTTACATAGATCTCTCCTTCTATCAGGACATGCGCGACAAGCTGGGGGCCGATGGCGACTTCGCCCAGGGCTATGTGGTCGCCCACGAGGTGGGCCACCACGTGCAGTACCTGCTCGGCATCTCGACCAGGGTGCGCCAGCAACAGCAGGGGTTGAGCCAGGCCGCGCAGAACAGGCTGTCGGTCAAACTCGAGCTGCAGGCCGACTGCTTCGCCGGCGTCTGGGGCCACCATATGGAGCGGGAGCAGGTGCTGGAGCACGGCGATCTGGAGGAGGCGCTCAACGCCGCCCAGGCCATAGGTGACGACCGCCTGCAGCAGCGGGGTCAGGGCCGGGTGGTGCCGGACAGCTTTACCCACGGCAGCTCGGCCCAGCGCCTAGCCTGGTTCAAGCGGGGCTTTGACAGCGGCAAGCCCGCCAGCTGCGACACCTTCGCCGCCCGCTGAGCCGGGCCAGACTACAAGGCCGGATCCCCAGGGATCCGGCCTTGTCGCATCCGGCAGACGGGAGATGGACCAGCCGCCCTCAGGGGGCCTCATCCGGCAGCAGATCGGTAAAGACGAAGCCGTCCCGCACCACTGTCTCCCCCACCTGGATCGCCAGGGGCCGCAGGAACATGGGGCCATCAAAGGCCAGGGTGTGAAACTCGCCGTTCTCGCCGCACGGATCCACCCCGTCCGGCAGCGCCACCAGCAGCGCCTCGTCGAACTCGTGCCCCCCCAGGCTCATATCCAGTTTTTTAGGATCGAGCGTGCAGATCCTGGCCTTGAGGCCGGCGGCCATCATCTGCTGCGCCAGTTCCCTCGTGTCGCTGCCCCAGAGCGGGAACAGCGGCGCTATGCCCGTGCCCGCCAGCTGTTTCTCCCTATAGGCGCGCACATCCTCGAGGAAGAGATCCCCGAATGCCATGTGGCGGATCCCCATGGCCAGCACATCCTCGATGAAGCCGGTCATGATCCGGCCATAGTCCTCGTTGCTGCAGGGCCAGGGCAGATCGATGCAGTACAGTGGCAGCCCCACGCACGCGGCCTGCTCCCTCAGCAACTGCTTGCGCACCCCGTGCATGGCCACCCGCTCGAACGCCTGATTCAGGGTGGTGAAGAGCCCCACCACCTCGATCGCCGGATCCTGGCGCAAGCGATGCAAGGCCCAGGCGCTGTCCTTTCCGCTGCTCCAGGAGAGCAGTACCTTTTTCTTCGTCATGACCTCTCCAATCCCTTGCCGCAAGGTGCTGCAAGACAGTGTTGCGAATTGTGCGATTTACTTCCTGGGATACAAAAGCATACCCTCGTGGGTGAGCGTATCCCCGCAGAGCATGGGGGAGAATAACTAAAAAAACGATGGGAAACATAAGGATATGACCAAGGTTACCGGCACACACGATCACAATCGCCCCCTCAACCGACAGGATTACAAGACCTTAAGCCTGGCGGCGCTGGGCGGCGCCCTCGAATTCTACGACTTCATCATCTTCGTCTTCTTCGCCGTGGTGATAGGCGAGCTCTTCTTCCCGGCCGATATTCCCGAGTGGCTGCGCCAGTTCCAGACCTTCGGCATCTTCGCCGCCGGTTACCTGGCCCGCCCGCTGGGGGGCATCATCATGGCCCACTTCGGCGATCTCATCGGCCGCAAGCGGATGTTCACCCTCAGCATCATCCTGATGGCGCTGCCGACCCTGCTGATCGGCCTGCTGCCCACCTATGCCGCCCTCGGCATCGCCGCCCCGCTGCTGTTGCTGCTGCTGCGGATCCTGCAAGGGGCCGCCATCGGGGGCGAGGTCCCCGGGGCCTGGGTCTTCGTGGCCGAACACGTGCCCGCCCGCCGGGTCGGTGTCGCCTGCGGCACCCTCACGGCCGGGCTGACCGCCGGCATACTGCTCGGCTCCCTGGTGGCCACCGCCATCAACCGCGGCATGAGCCCGGTGGAGGTGAGCGAGTGGGGCTGGCGTCTGGCCTTCGTGCTCGGCGGTGTGTTCGGCATCGTCGCCATGTACCTGCGCCGCTGGCTGCACGAGACCCCGGTCTTCGCCGAGATGCAGGCCAACAAGGCCCTGGCCGAGGAGCTGCCCCTCAAGACGGTGCTCCGTGAACACAAGGGCAGCGTCATCGTCTCCATGCTGCTGACCTGGCTGCTCTCCGCCGGCATAGTGGTGGTGATCCTGATGACCCCGACCTATCTGCAGAAGGTCCATGGCATCAGCCCCGCCGATGCCCTGACCGCCAACTCCCTGGCCATAGTGGCCCTCACCCTGGGCTGCATCTTCTACGGCCGCCTGATAGACAGCCTCGGCAGCGGCCCCACCTTCGTCCTGGGCTCATTGCTGCTGGCCGGTGCCACCTATGCCTTCTATCACGGCCTGGCGGCGGGCATGGAGCAGCTGGTGCCGCTCTACATGCTGGCGGGCTTTGCGGTGGGGATAGTCGGCGCCGTGCCCTATGTCATGGTCAACGCCTTCCCGCCCGTGGTGCGCTTCTCCGGGCTGTCGTTCTCCTACAACGTGGCCTACGCCATCTTCGGCGGACTCACCCCCATGCTGGTCACCCTCTGGATGAAGAACGACGTGCTGGCCCCATCCCACTATGTGGTCAGCCTGGCCGGTCTCGGCCTTGTGCTGGGCCTCTGGCTCTGGCTGCAACAGCGCACTCGGCGTCAGGTCACGCCACAAACCGCCTGACAGCGGCGGGCCCCGGACTGTCGGGGCCCCTTCGTTCCGGCTATATTCAGCCTGGCTGCCGTAGAGTAGCCCCCCCTTAAGGCCAGACCCCCGTCTGGCCCTGTTGTTTTCCAACCACCCCGAGGTGCAAGATGTTTTTCCAGGTCGTATTCATCGCCTTGCTCGCGCTGCTGCCCATGGTCAATCCCCCCACCACGGCGACCCTGCTGCTGGGATTGAGCAAGGGCATGTCCCGTGAGCACGTACGCCGCCAGATCAACCTGGCCGCCATCTATCTGTTCGCCACCCTCTGCGTCAGCTTCTTCATCGGCTCCTCCATCCTGGATCTGTTCGGGATCTCCATTCCCGGCCTGCGGCTGGCCGGTGGCCTCATCATCGCCTTCATCGGTTTTCGCATGCTGTTCCCGGCCCCCAGCCAGGCCGCCGGGGTCGACATCAACCAGAGCATCGCCTTCGTGCCGCTCACCATGCCCAGCATGTGCGGGCCGGGCACCATGGCCCTGGTGATCAGCGGCGCCGCCCAGATTGCCGAGCTGCCCGACGAGTACAACCGTTTCGTCATCTATGCGGCCATGGTGACCGCCTTCGCCCTGATGAGCCTGCTTAGCTGGGGGGTGCTCAAGCTGGCGGATCCGGTCTGCAAGATCCTCGGTGCCACCGGCATAGACGCCATGACCCGGATCATGGGCTTCCTGCTGGTGTGCATGGGCATGCAGTTCTGCATCAACGGCATCAAGGAGGTGGCGCAGGATCCCGTGTTCCACGGCGCGCCCGCGGTGCAGACGGCCCCTGCGCTGCCCCACGCCACCCTCGAACAATTGGAAGATGCCCGCCAGCCCTGACCGAAAACGCTTTCATCTCGCCTCGGGAATCGTCGCCTAACATGCGCCTGATCATGTTGTCTGCCCACGGATGGGGTAGTGTGTTTTTTGTACAGGCAAGGTTCATAGGGTCGCTGCTAACGTGACCCGCGCAGACCCAATCACTTGAGGAGACATGCAAATGGAAAAGATGCTGACCGAGATTGGAAGCTACAGCCTGTTCCACGAATATCTGAACGTGGTCGGGGCCGTCAGCCCCGCCCTGACCCGGATCAAGAGCAGGTGGGAATACAAGCGAAGCGATCGGCTGGTCGCCCAGATCAGGATAGATCCGCAAGGTCACGCGCGATTCTATATCGACGCCCGTGCCATATCGGCCAACTGAGCTCCATCAACTCCCTTCACCCGCCCCGGTCCACTGACCGGGGTTTTTATTGGTGCGCCCCAGAGAAAACAAAACCCCGGCTGCGGCCGGGGTTTGATGGTGTCGGGTCATGCCGCTGCGCGGCCAAGCCAACCTAGGAAGTGCCGCCCACTGTGAGCTGATCCAGCTTGAGGGTGGGCTGGCCGACGCCGACCGGCACGCTCTGCCCCTCCTTGCCACAGACACCCACCCCGCGATCCAGCGCAAGATCGCTGCCCACCATGGAGACCTGGCTCATGGCCTCGGGGCCGTTGCCGATGAGCGTGGCACCCTTGATGGGGGCTGTGATCCTGCCATCCTCGATGAGGTAGGCCTCGGAGGCGGAGAAGACGAACTTGCCTGAGGTGATGTCCACCTGACCACCGCCGAAGTTGGGGGCATAGATGCCCTTCTTCACCGAGGCGATGATCTCCGCCGGATCGTGCTGACCCGCCAGCATGTAGGTGTTGGTCATGCGCGGCATCGGCAGGGCGGCGTAGGATTCGCGGCGGCCGTTGCCGGTGAGCGGTACCCCCATCAGGCGGGCGTTCTGCTTGTCCTGCAGATAGCCCTTGAGGATGCCGTTCTCGATCAGCACGTTGTAACCCCCAGGCGTCCCCTCGTCGTCGATGGAGACGGAGCCGCGCAGGCCCACCAAGGTGCCGTCATCGACTATGGTGCAGTGTTTGGAGGCGACCTGCTCACCGATGCGGCCGGCGAAGGCGGACGAGCCCTTGCGGTTGAAGTCCCCCTCCAGACCGTGGCCCACGGCTTCGTGCAGCAGCACGCCGGGCCAGCCGGCACCCAGCACCACCGGCATGGTGCCAGCCGGTGCGTCTATGGCCTCGAGGTTCACCAGAGCCTGGCGCACCGCTTCGCGCACATAGCCGAAGGCGCGGCTCTCCAGCCCGTCCAGCTCCAGGAAGTAGTCGTAGCCGAAGCGGCCACCACCGCCGGCGCTGCCGCGCTCCCGGCGATCCCCCTTCTCGGCGATGACGGTCACCGAGAGGCGCACCAGGGGGCGCACGTCGGCGGCCAGGGTGCCGTCGGTGGCGGCCACCAGTATCTCTTCATAGACGCCGCTGATGGAGGCCATCACCTGATTGATGGCGGGATCCAGGCTTCTGGCGAACTTGTCCATCTGCTCCAGCAGGGCGATCTTCTGCAGCTTGTCGAGGGTCTGCAGCGGGTCCATGGCGGGATAGAGCAGGTTCGCGGAGGTTCTGGCCCAGGCCTTCACCTTGCCCTGGGCGCCGGCCGCGGCGATGCCGCGGGCCGCGGTCACCGACTGCTGCAGCGCCAGCAGGCTCAGCTCGTCCGAGTAGGCGAAGCCGGTCTTCTCGCCGCTGACGGCGCGCACACCCACACCCTGATCGATGTTGTAGCTGCCATCCTTGACGATGCCGTCTTCCAGCATCCAGGACTCGTGCCAGCTGCGCTGGAAATAGAGGTCGCCGAACTCCACCTGATGGCTCATCAGGCTGCCGAGCAGCTGTTGCAGACGCCCTTCGTCGAGATCGTTCGGGGCCAACAGGGAGGCACTAACCTGGCTCAATAGACTCAATCTTCTTCTCCACTCTCGATGCGAGATGTCGTAACGGTTAATTCGGGCGGATCGCAATAACCCCACCCCAGCCCTCCCCTTCATAAGGGGAGGGAGCGGAGCTAACGACTCCCCCCTTTTCAAAGGGAGAGAGCCAACTACCCCTCCCCCTTTCGAAGGGGGAGGTCGGGAGGGGGTTGTCGGCATTCAATCCGCGCCACGCCGATCAAAACCACGGGATCACAGCAAACGGGCGTGGCTCAGCACTGGCATGGTGCGTTTCAATTCATCGACCAAGGCCCCATCCAGCGGCGCCAGCACAGTGCCCTGCCCCGACGCCCGACAGGCCAGCACCCGGCCCCAGGGATCGATCACCATGCTGTGGCCCCAGGTCTGGCGCCCCGTCTCGTGGGTGCCCCCCTGATTGGCGGCCACCACGTAGCACTGGTTCTCGATGGCGCGGGCCCGCAGCAGCGGCTCCCAGTGCGCCTCGCCGGTCACGGCGGTGAAGGCGGCAGGCACCAGCAGCACCCGGGCACCGGCCCGGGCCAACTGGCGATAAAGCTCGGGGAAGCGCAAATCATAACAGATAGAGAGGCCGAGGGGACCAAAGGGAGAGTCCACCACCACGCACTCCTGGCCCGGGCTGAAGGTCTCGGACTCCCGGTAGCGGCCGTGGCTGTCGGCCACATCCACGTCGAACAGGTGGATCTTGTGGTAGTGGCCCTTGAGCTCGCCGCCGGGATCGAACACCAGGGAGCTGGTGTGGATATGGTCGGAATCGGCGATGGTGGTGGGCATGGCCCCGGCCACCAGCCAGATGCCGTGGGTTTTGGCCCAATCGGCCAGTTGCTGCTGGATTGGGCCATTCCCCAGGGGTTCGGCCCCATCCAGATAGCCCTGGCGCTCGCCGAACAGGGCGAAGTTTTCCGGCAGCAGCACCAGCAGGGGGCGCTCCCTGGGCAGCGCCGCCAGCTCGGCGGCAATCTGTGCCCGGTTATCCTGCCAGTGACGGCCCGAGATCAACTGTATGGCGGCTAGCCACATGACGCGCTCCTTGTGATGGGGCAAGCCGCCGGACTCGGCATCCTCGGCTCGCGGGGGACTCCCAGCACTATGAGGGGTTCGGGTCCGGGACGAAAGGATTTTGGCACCGGATGCCGCTCCTCAGCGCTGGGCTGGCCCACCCGGCTTGGGGGTCAGCAGGAAGGGGGTGACCTCTTTGGCAGGCAGGCTAGGCGCCACCGCATCCACCGCCTGTTTCTGCTGCTGGTTGAGCTTGATCCGGGCGCGATCCCGGCCGGCCTCGATCAGCTTGGGGGAGTCCAGCGGGCCCGAGACCCGGAAGTCGATGCGGGTCACCACATCCACCACGGGCTCCAGCAGCTTGGAGAGCGCCAGCACATAGAGGCCGGTGATCGGGGTCAGGGAGAAGGCCGCCACCACCGGCAATGTGCCCCCCAGGTTCGGGGAGAAGCTCAGGTCATAATCGAGGCGCCAGCGCACCAGATCGGCGATGCCCTCGCCACGCAGGTTGCCCGCGGCCCCCTTCATGTAGAAGTCGTTGTTCTCCACCACCCCCTGCTTGATCCTGGCGGAGGCCGACATGGACTCGAAGTAGAAGCCCTTGTCGAACACATCGCGAAAATCGAGGCGCAGCTTGCGCATCAGGGAGTCGAGGCTCAGCAGGGAGAGCAGGCGTGCGCCCTTGTCGTTGACCTCCCGCAGGGTGCCCCCCTCCAGCTGGTAATCGGCACTGCCTGCCAGGGTCGGCAAGTCCAGCCGGTAGGGCACGTCACGCCAGTTCAGATCCAGCGCCAGCTTGCCCGGCGCGTCGCCGATGGGCGAGGTGAAGCCGAGTCGCTTGAGCAGCAGCTCGCTGTTCTGGGTGCTGAGGTGGGCACGGGCCCGGGTCTGCATCTGGCCGGGCCGCGCCAGCCACTCGGCGCTCCCGCTCAGGGTGCTGCCGGCGAGCCGCATCTCCAGCCCCTTGAGATCGAGCCGGTTGGCACCGGGCACCAGTTCTCCTTTCAGCTCCCCGAGGGGCAGGGCGCCGAAGCGGCAATCCACGCAGCTGAAGGTGAGCCAGGGAATGGCATCCATGATGGCCTTGTCCTGCCTCGCATCGGGCTCGGGGCTGAGATCGGAGCCTTTGCCTGACCAGTGAATACGGGCGAACTTGGCGTCTATGGGCTGCCTGTCCATCACGGGAATGCGCACCACCCCCATCACCTCGGGGCTGTCGATCATCACCTCGGTGGCCAGGTTCGCCGGCCCTACGGTGAAGTGCACCGCCTTGAGGTTGGCGCTGCCGATGTCGGCCCGGGCCAGCAGACCATCGACCCACCACTCCTGGGGCAGGAAGGCGGGACCGACCACCGCATTGCCGCTGCTTTCCGCACTCTTGCCCGGCAACCAGCGCATCAGCCGTGCCAGCCAGCCGGCCACGTCGGCCTGGGGCTGATTGATGGCGAGCAGCATGGGCTTGTCTTGCAGCACCCTGGTCCCGGGCTGGCCGACGTTGACCCGCACCCGGCTGAGGTAGGCAGCCCCCTCGCCATATACCAGCCGACTCTGCATATCCACATCGGCCCCCAGCACGGCACGAATGTCGGCGCTGCCGTCGCGGCCCCGTGCCGTGACCTTGAGGGGGAGCCGGCTCCCGGGCGCCTTGGTCAGCGGCACCGGCAGATCCAGCCCCATCCCCTGCAGGTTGGAGTCCAGCGCCAGCTGGAAGCTGAAGGCCTTGTTCTCGGGCAGGGTCAGCCCCAGGGTCCCCGTCCAGTTGCTGCGCCCCTTGAGCATCTCGAGGGCGGGAATGTCCTCGCGCTGGCGGCTGCTGTCCCAGAGGCCCTTGAACTTGAGATCCGCCTGATAGCCGTGGGGCAGCTGCTTGCCACGGTAATCCAGGGTCAGCGGCTGGTTCCAGAGACTGGCCTTGAGGTTGCTGAAGTGCGTGTGCTCGTTGTCATACTCGAGTCGTCCCTGCACCTTCTCCAGGGGCAGATCCAGGGCGGCGATCCTGACACTGTTGTCATGGAAGTTCGCCTCTCCGTTGGCCTTGACCTCGCCCTTGCCATCCAGGGGGATGTCCAGCTTGACCGTGCCCTCCATGGGGCCGCGGATCTCGACCTCCCGCAGCGCCTGACCCACGGAGCCCGCGAGGGGAGACTCCTGCAGGTAACCGCTGATGGCCTGCCCCTCCCCCTGGACCCTGGCATCCACATAGAGGTGCGCGCCTGGGGAGAGATCCGGGATCCAGGCATGCACGGCGTCGGATCTGGCCTTGCCGAGCCGGGTGGCACTGCTGCGCATATCCAGACCCGCGTTCTGGAACAGCAGATCGATCTGCAAATCGGTGAGTGGCTGCCAACCGGGGAAGAACTCGTAGGTGGCCCGCTCCAGCGGCACGGCAACCTGGAAGACCCCCTGGCCCTTGTCGTAGGGGAAGTCGCGGAACTCCCCATACCAGAGCAGATCGGCCCCCTTGGCCTTGCCCCCCTTGATGGCGCCGCTCAGGTAGTCCACCAGGCCGTCGCTCATCACGGCCAGCGGATAGTAGCGATCCGCATGGGCCGCATTCTTCACGTCGATGCGGCCGGTCAGGGCGAGGAAGGGGTGCTCGAACAGATCGAGGCGGAAGCGGCTGGCGAGGCTCAAGTCCTCGTTATCCAGCGCTATGTCCTGGCCGTAGAGCACCCAGCCTTGGGTCTCGCGCCACCAGTCGAGGCGCGCCGAGAGGCTGTCGACCGGGATCGGCACCTTGAAGTGTCGGGCGGGATCCACCTTGCCCTTGCCCAGGGTCAGGCGGGCGCTGCCCCCGGCCGGGGTCAGCCAGAAGTCGCCGTCCAGTTTCTGCAGCCCGGGCACGTCGTGCCAGGCGCTGGTCTCGAAGCCCCTGAGCTGGCCGCTCAGGGAGAGCCCCTGCCAGTCGCCATCGGCCTGCAGCACCAGCTCCTGCACCTTGCCCTTGGGCTGGGTGTGCTTGAGGGTCTTGGTCAGCTCGGGATAGAGGCCCGAGACCAGCTGGCTCAGGTTGGCCATCTGGTTGAGATCGATGGCGGGCACATAGCCCTGGATGCGGGAGCCGACCCGCTCTAGCTGCAACCGGCTCTGCAGCCAGGTCGCCCCGTCGAGCTTGAAGGTCACGTCATGGCTGGCGAGCTGCCACTCCTCACCGTCGCGCCGCAGCTGGATCTTGCCCCCCTGCAGATCGAGCCGGTGCGGCTCCCCCTTGACCTCGTCCTTCCAGATCAGGTGGTTGTTGCCAAAGGCCAGCAGGGAATTGCCGAGCCTCCCCCCCTCGAACTCGCTCCACAGCTGGAAGTCGAGCTGGCCGGTCACCCTGGGTTCGCCGGCGTGGATCCGCGCCAGCATGGGGCTGATGTCCAGCTCGCTGGCCCCCAGGTAGAGCTGGCCCTTGAGCCTGTCGAGGCGCACTTGTGGGGCATCCACGTCGATGATGAGATCGATGGCGCTCTCGCCCACCCCGTTGATGAGGTAGGCCTTGCCCACCCCCTGATGCCGCTTGCCGCGATTCTGCCAGCGCAACTGGGCGATGTTGAGGGCGCGCACCTCTCCGAGCGCCGTGGTGACGCTCAGGCGGCTGTCATGAATGTCGAAGGTGGAGAGCTGGGTCAGCAGGAAGCGCAGCAGGGCCCGCTGCTGGTTCGGGCCCTTCTCGTCGGTCGGGGCGGCCGGCTGCGCCAGATCCAGCGCCATGTCGCCGTCGCTCAGCAGCAGCTGGCCGAACACCGGCTTCCAGTCGTTGAGGGAGCGCCAGAAGTCGAGGTGGGCCCACACCTTGCCAAGGCGCAGGGAGAAGCGCCCCGAATCGGGTGCGATGGCCAGCCCTTGCAGCTCGAGGGCCGGGCCGCGCTGGGTCCAGCTCAAGCCGACATGCTCGACGCTCACCTCCAGCTCGCTGTCGCCGATCAGGGTGGCGATCAGTGCCTGCCTGTGCTGGTTGAGCAGGGGGCCGCCAAGGCGTACCACGCTGACCAGGATGGCCAGCAGCACGAAGAAGACCCCGAGGGCTAACCAGCCCCGACTCAGCCAGCGGTAGATCAATTACATCATCACCACATCGAATTGTTCCTGCCCACAGAGCGGCTCCGTCACCACCCTGACCTGCTTGCCGATGAAGACTTCCAGCTCCGCCAGACTGTGGGACTCCTCCCCCCGCAGGTAGTCGGCCACCGAGGGGGCCGCATAGACGGTGAACTGATCCGCATCGTAGGCGCGGTTGACCCGGATGATCTCCCGCAGGATCTCGAAGCAAACCGACTCCACCGTCTTGACCCGGCCGCGCCCCTTGCACTCGGGGCACTCGGAGCAGAGCACGTGTTCCAGGCTCTCCCGGGTGCGCTTGCGGGTCATCTCCACCAGCCCGAGCTGGGAGAAGCCATTGACGTTGGTCTTGGCCCTGTCTTTGGCCAGCGCCAGCTCCAGGCTGTGCAGCACCCGGCGGCGGTGATCCTCGGACTGCATGTCGATGAAGTCGATGATGATGATGCCGCCCAGGTTGCGCAGCCGCAGATGGCGGGCGATGGCCGCCGTCGCCTCGACGTTGGTATTGAAGATAGTCTCTTCCAGATTGCGATGGCCGACAAAGGCACCGGTGTTGATATCCACCGTGGTCATGGCTTCGGTCTGGTCGATGATGAGGTAGCCGCCGGATTTCAGCTCCACCTTGCGCTCCAGGGCGCGCTGGATCTCGTTCTCCACGTCGTAGAGATCGAAGATGGGCGACTCGCCGGAGTAGTACTCCAGCTTGTTCGCGAGCTCGGGCACATACTCCCCGGTGAAATGCGAGAGCAGCTCGAAGCTCTGGCGCGAGTCGACGCGGATCTTGTCGAGCTCGGCACCGACGAAGTCGCGCACCACCCGGAAGGCCAGGCTGGGATCCTCGTAGAGGATCTTGCAGGGCGGGTACTTCTGCTTGCGCTCCAGGATCTTGCGCCACAACCGTTTCAGGAAGGCGGCGTCCTGCTCCAGCTCCTGCTCTCCCACCCCTTCGGCGGCGGTGCGGATGATGTAGCCACCCAGCTCGTCCACATAGCCGGCCACGGTGCGCTTGAGACGCTCCCGCTCCGCTTCGGACTCGATACGCTGGGAGACGCCGACGTGGGCACTGCCCGGCATGAAGACCAGGTAGCGGGACGGCAGGGTGATGTCGGTGGTGAGGCGGGCACCCTTGGTGCCCAGGGGATCTTTCACCACCTGCACCATGATGTCCTGGCCCTGGCGCACCAGCTCGGCGATGTTGCCGGCCTGGAACTGCTCCTTCTCCTTGATCGCCACGCACTCGGTGTGGGGCACTATGTCGGAGGCGTGCAGGAAGGCGGCCTTGTCCATGCCGATGTCGACGAAGGCGGCCTGCATGCCGGGCAGCACCCGGCTGATCTTGCCCTTGTAGATGTTGCCCACTATGCCGCGCTTGGCCTGACGTTCTACATGCACTTCCTGCAGCAGCCCGTTCTCGACCAGGGCGACCCGGGTCTCTGAGGGGGTGACGTTCACCAGCAGTTCTACTGACATAAGTTACCTTGCCTTTCTAGTTTTGAATTCTGGCACGACGAACAACGGGTAACTCAGCAGCGTACTGCTGACGAGGGGATTACCGAGTCTGCTCGAGGTGCTGCTTGATCAACAGGTCCGTCTCCAGCAGGGGCAGGCCGACCACGGCACTGTAGCTCCCCTCGATGCGGCTGACGAACTTGCCGGCTATCCCCTGGATGGCATAGGCACCGGCCTTGTCACAGGGTTCACCTGTGCGCCAGTAGGCCTCTATCTCGGCCTCGTCCAGCTTGCGGAATGCCACATTGGTGGTCACCAGCCGCACGTCGCAGCGCTCCGGGGTGGCCAGCGCCACCGCCGTCATCACCTGGTGAACCTTGCCGGAGAGCGCCTCCAGCATGTCCTTGGCATCGAGCAGGTCGGAGGGTTTCTCCAGCACCCTGTCCCCCAGCACCACTATGGTGTCGGCGCCCAGCACAGGCAATGGGGTCGGGGCCGCGGCCACACCGGCCATCGCCTTGTCACGGGCGAGCCGGCAGACGTAATCCTGGGGCTTTTCGCCCGCTTCCCGTTGCTCGGGCACATCCAGCCTGAGCACCTCGAAACGGTAGCCCAGCTGGGTCAGCAGTTCGTGCCGGCGGGGCGAGCCCGAGGCGAGATAGAGTTGCAGTTCGTTGTGCTTGTTCATATTCACTCAATGAGATGAGACGCAGTTACAATCCGTTGTTTTTGCTCATGTTCACTTGATATTGAAGCGACGGCGTACCTTGCGCAAGACCATAAAAATCCAGGGCCATATTAACATCGTTGTCAACGTCGACCAAAAGTAGGCGAAATTGAGGCTGGCACGGCTGAACAGGTGCTCGGCCCAGAACACGGTGATCTTGCCCACCAGGGAGAGCAGACCGATGATCAGCGCCTGCTGCCAGAGGGAGAAGTTGCGGATCTTCTGGAACTGGAAGGCCGCCAGATAGGTGGTGATGGCCATGGCCATGGCCCGCACGCCCAGGGTGCTGCCGAGCAGCACATCCAGCAGCAGGCCCGCCACCCAGGCGGTGCCGACGTTGGTGCGGTGCGGCAACGCCAGCGCCCAGTAGATGAGCACCATGGCGAGCCAGTCCGGCCGGAAGGGCTCGAATTGAAAGGGAAGCGGCAGGATAGAGAGGCACAGGGCCAGCAGGATCGAACACCAGATCCAGATCCTGCCGCTGGCGGGTTGCAGCATCAGCGTGTCGCCTCCGCCGCCGAGGTGGCCGTCGCCGCAGAGGGCGCCACCGCAGGCGCCAGGGCCTCGTCGTCATGCACTTCCGGCTTCTTGTCAGTCCACAGCAGCAGCAGGTAACGCAGCCTGTCCAGCGCCACCAGGGGCCTGGCCTCGATCTGGGCGAAGGGCTTGCCCTCCACATAATCGGATCGGGTCACGGTCGCCACCGGGTAGCCTTCCGGGAAGCGGCCGCCGAGGCCCGAGGTGACCAGCAGATCGCCGACCTGGACGTCGGTGTTGCGCGGCAGGTTGCGCAGCTCCAGCTTGTCCAGCTCGCCGCTGCCGGAGGCGATGGCGCGCAGATCGTTGCGCAGTACCCGCACCGGAATGCCGTGGCTGGAGTCGGTGATGAGCAGGACGCGGCTGGTGGTGGAGCCCACGTGCAGCACCTGACCGACCACCCCCTGATCGTTGATCACCGGCTGGCCGTTATAGACGCCGTCCAGCGCCCCCTTGTTGATCAGCACCTGATGGCTGAAGGGGTCGGAATCCACCGACAGCAGCTCGGCCACCATCTTGCGGGACTCCTTGTGCACGGGCGAACCCAGCAGCTCGCGCAGACGCTGGTTCTCGTGCTCCAGCTGATCCAGCTTGAGCAGGCGGGAGCGCAGGGTGAACAGCTGCTGCTCCTGCTGCTTGGTCTGCTCGATCAGGCTGGATCGGGTCTGCACCTGGGTCGACATGGTGTCGAGCAGGATACCGGGCGCGTTGGCGATGTATTGCAGCGGGCTGACGAGGGAACTCAGATAGACGCGGACGTGCGTGAACACACCGAAGCGGGAATCCGCGACGATGGCAGCGACAGAGATGATGACGGCGAGAAACAACCGTAACTGAAGCGAAGGGCCTCTACCAAAGATGGGTTTCATGAGTCGTCAAAAAAGAGCCGGCGCTCGGCCGGCTTTGGGTCTTATTCGTAGTGGAACAGATCGCCACCGTGCATATCGATCAGTTCCAGCGCCTTGCCACCGCCACGGGCGACACAGGTGAGGGGATCTTCAGCCACGACGACCGGGATGCCGGTCTCTTCCATCAGCAGACGGTCGATGTCTTTGAGCAGGGCGCCACCACCGGTCAGCACCATGCCGCGCTCGGAGATGTCGGACGCCAGCTCGGGCGGGGACTGCTCCAGCGCTACCATGACGGCGGAGACGATGCCGGACAGCGGCTCTTGCAGCGCTTCCAGGATCTCGTTGGAGTTCAGGGTGAAGCTGCGCGGCACGCCCTCGGCCAGGTTGCGACCACGAACTTCGATCTCGCGCACCTCTTCGCCCGGGTAAGCGGAGCCGATCTCGTGCTTGATGCGCTCGGCGGTGGCTTCCCCGATCAGGCTGCCGTAGTTGCGGCGCACGTAGCTGATGATGGCTTCATCAAACTTGTCGCCACCGATACGCACGGACTGGGAGTAGACCACGCCGTTCAGGGAGATGATGGCCACTTCAGTGGTACCACCACCGATGTCAACCACCATGGAACCTGTTGCTTCGGAAACCGGCAAGCCGGCACCGATGGCGGCGGCCATGGGTTCGTCGATCAGGTAAACCTCGCGGGCACCGGCGCCCAGCGCGGATTCCTTGATGGCACGGCGCTCGACCTGGGTGGAGCCGCACGGCACGCACACCAGCACACGGGGGCTGGGGCGGAAATAGTTGTTGTCGTGAACCTGCTTGATGAAGTGCTGCAGCATCTTCTCGGTCACGTAGAAGTCGGCGATCACGCCGTCCTTCATCGGACGAATGGCGGAGATGTTACCAGGGGTACGACCCAGCATCTGCTTGGCGGCATGACCGACGGCAGCGACCGATTTGGCGTTCCCGCGCTCTTGGCGAATGGCGACAACTGAGGGTTCGTTAAGGACGATCCCTTGATCTTTTACGTAGATCAGGGTGTTGGCAGTTCCCAAATCGATCGACAGATCGTTGGAAAAGACGCCTCTGAGCTTTTTGAACATGGCTACGGGAAATCCTAAGAATTTGGAGGTGCAGAAAACCGGCTAACTTTACCAATGCCCACCCCAATGGGCAAGCGCTCAAACTGTCGCCAGTCAATCAAGCGCGACAAAAATGCGAGTCATCACTCACCCGCTCAGGCCGACAAACACTACGAAACAAGGAGATAAGACGCAGGCCCATCCCAAAGCGCCCCTCTCCTTGTCCCCATATCATTTTCAGGGCATCACTTCGCGGCGATAAATAATGCGATCGTTGCCTCGAGTGGAGCCGAAAATGGCCTCCCCCGCCTGAGTGAGTGGATCCGACAGCCAGAGTGGCCGTGACGGCTGTTTCGACAATTCCACCTTGTAGGGAATTCGCACCTCGACATTTGGTGCAGAGAAATGAAACAGGATCTCACCTTTGTTTGCCGTCGCTACACTGGCTGGCGCAGCCAGACCACTGAGGGTCAAAGTACTACTGAAGGATTGCGGCGGCGTGGTTTCTGGTACCTGACCCGTGACCTCATAAGAGCCGTTGTTGAAACTGATCTTGCGCGTAAGATCCAGCTTAGTTGTCGGATCAAAACCATTATTAGCCAGAGATAGTTGTGTACAAACATCCGCTTGATTGATTTTCCAACCACCCCCTTCGAAATATTGCACCTGCAGAGGCAACGTAAGCGGGGCGCTGGCAACCCCCTGCCGGGTACTGGCCTGTAATCGACCGAAATAGGCTTGCATCGGCACACTGTCGAGCAGCCGGGCATTGCATCCGCTACCGCTGCAATCCCCCGCCACCGTCTCATTGAAGTTCGGGCTGGCAATCTGGGAGTTATCACCATCGTTGTCCCTCATATAGAGACCAAATAACAGCGACTTGTAGGGTCCGTCTGGCTGGGTGTCGGACAGGCGCACGAACTCGCTGCTACCGGTAAACGCCGCTCGCCCGTTGAGCCATGGCAGGGGTTGTAGGCTACGCAAGCGGCTCGACAGCGAGTTGCCATCCTTGTTGTTGGCTGTCGTGATATAAGCTCCCCCCTTGGCAAAGAGACCCGTATAGTTCTGGGTCTCGCCCCCGGCCATATTACGGGCCACCACCTCCAGCTTGATGCCAAATGGCTGACTCATATAGGTAAAGTCTCGCTCTGGTGCCGTCGTGTCCACACAGGCTGGCACAACATCACTGCTCACCAGATTGAAGTCCCAGGGCACGAAGCGCCCGACCGGCACGCTGGCAGCGGGCGGTATGGTGTAGTTGAAATAACCTGCCGCCGGTGGGGTCGCCGTCATCCGGAACACTCCCACCTCACTCACTGTCTGGCTAATGGTATTGGCACTGTTGGTCGCTGCCACATGGTTATAGGTGGTAGTACCCAGCGCGGCATTGGTGCCCGGGCTTGGTGCCACCAAGGTGCTACCCAAGCCAATGCCACTCAGCACAAAGTTGGGCGTAGTCTGATTCCCTGCGCAGATATCCCCATCATTGGCCGACTCCCAGGCCATCGCCTTGATATCTATCTGGAACGTCTCCCCCGCTTTTCTGAATACAGGGCAGCTGCTATCACCTGCCGCGCAGACCCCTTGCGGGGGCGTAATACACAGACCGACCGGACGCGCCACAAACTGATCCGCGCCTAGCATCACCAGACCCGCCGTCTCACCACTGCCATTATGGCGGGCATAGAGCTGCATCTGACCAGCATCGGGGTAGGTCACTTTTTTCAAGGTCGCCTTACCCTGATTATCAAAAGTCAGGTTGAGGGTGGTTGGTGTTGGTAAAGGAACACTGGCGGCATAAGTAGCAATGACATTGCCATCGATGGAAATCTTGCTACCAAAGCTATTGGTATTTGGATTGTTGTACGTTCCCCAAAAGCCGACAGACCTCACCCCGGTAAATCCTGGCACACACTGCTGGGTAAGATCGTCTTTCTTGACCGCACTAATAGTCACATCCTGAGGCTGGTTGGAATAGGTATCCGGCACGTTGAACACAAAGCCGCTGTCGGCAAAGTCCAGGGTACAGGCGGCGTCGCTCAGGGCACCGCTGCCCGCCCGGCAAAGCGTCGTGCTAAGCGGCTTGGTGGACGGTGTCGAGCCACTCACCCCCACCCTCATGGCGCTCGCCAGATTGTTGCGCAGCTGCAATTTGGTGGTGCCGCCGCTGAAATTCACGGTAGCGGTGTTGCCGCTGTAGCTCACCTGGCTGTCGGCCACCCAGCCGTTGCTGCCGTTTTTAAGCGGCGTCAGGACGGCGCTCACCGGATCCATGAACAACTGGCTGCAGCTGGCGTTGGCGCAGGCCCGGATGATGAGGGTTTCCGGGTTGCAGGTCAGGGCCTGGCCGGAGTGATCGAACTCGAAGTGATCGATCTGGGTGCCCACAGGACTGGACTTGAGGGCGCAGATCCGGACGTTGTCGATCTGGTGGGCGTTGGTCGCATCCCCGGTCGAGCCGGTCAGAGACAACAGCAGATTCTCGGGAATGGCCGCCTGGCCGCTCTGGGCGGCGGCATTGAAGCTGTCGATCAGGGTGCTGTAACCGCTCCCCGTGTTGCGCTCCACCTTGACCATGGACTGGTCCTTGGTACGCGAATCTATGGTCAGTCGATAACGGTGAGGACGATTGCTGTCCGAGCCGCTGTCCACGGTCGGCGACAGGCAGTTGCCGCTGGCGTTGTCGGCGCCGTCTTTGCAAGTCCCTTTGAGATAGTTGTAGCCGCTGGTGCCTGAGCCCGAGCCACGCACCACCACGGACTGCTTGCGCCGCCCCTTGTTGAGCGTACCGCCCTCCCCGGAGAAGTTGCCGTACTCATCTATCCCCACCCCGAGCCAGCCTCCGGCAAAGCCGTTGACCCCTGGCTTGAAACCATACCCGAGGGGCCCGCCGAAGGCGCCCGGCTGGGGGGTATCCTTGGCATTCGAGAGCACCACCGCCATGCCGTCTGCCCCATTACCCCCGTGGGCATACTGGTCAAACTCTATGGTCACCAGGTTGTTGGCGGCGGGGAAGATCCGCTGGTAAGTCGCCGAGGTGGATTGCTTGGGGCTGGCCTGGGTCATGCCGAGCCGGCCATTGACGATGGCGGGGGTAAAGTTGCCGCTGCTGCTTGCCACCACCCAGTTATTGCTGAGGGTACTGGCGGAGAAGTCGTCGCTAAAACAGGTGAGCAAAGGCTCCCCCCCGTCATAGATGACCTTGCTGTTTCCCTTCAAATTGACGTTCCTGGCGCTCAGTTGGCCCCGCAGAACCACGTCGTTCTCGAAGGTTGCATCTCCCTCTGCATAATAGGTCCCTGCCAACTGGTCACTACCAGTAAGAGTGAGGCTACCGACCACATAGGCCTTGAAACCGGATCCCGTCTGCAGTTGTGAATCGTTATGGGCCGAGACATTGCCCTTAACATAAAACGAGGTCATGCCAGTGCCAACCAGCTTGATGAGACTGCCCCCATTCAGATTCAGGTCCCCCTCGATGATGTAGGTCTTGCCCGCCGTCAGCGTCATCACGCCACTATTCTGCATGGTCAGGTTTTTCATCACATAGGTGGTGTAACTGTCCGAGAAGCTGACATTGCCCGACCCATTGGAGTTGACCGAACCATCTATGGTCAGGTTGCCCAGATCCCAGCGACTGCCGCTGGCTGACTTGCCGTAATTTGGGGTAGTACCGAGAATGACCGTGGGCGTCGTCCAATTCGCAACTGTATAACTGGCAGAATCCGTACTGCCTGGAAACGTGGGTCGAGTCTGCTTCAAGCTAGCAACGCCGGTTATCTGGCATTTGCCCGAACCACAGGCTTGCGAGTTCATTTCATAGTCATAACCCGTGACACGTTTGAAACAGACCTCCAAGCCATTGTAATTCTCCACCCGCGCACCTGACTGCATGTAAAGCGTGCCAGCCGAGTCATGGCTCTGGATCGGGCCAGGGAAGATGCTGTTGCAATCCAGAGCTGCCTGCACAGGCACGCCTATCAACAATAAAAACAGAGCGGAACAAAGACGACCTATCACGGCATCACTCCATCAAAGGCTTCCGCCACCAGGGTGCGGCTGACGGCAAAATCCGGGTTGGCACCCGCCTGAGCTTCTGTACCACAGGTGCCCAGGCTGGTGAGCCGGTAGGTGGTGCTGGTCTCCCCCCCCTGACTGGCCTGGATCTCGTTGCAGCTCACCGAGACCCGGCACCCGCTCAGGCCGGGCTCCTTGTCAAAGGCCCGGGACGCCGCCACCCTGGTGCAAGCGGCGGGCAACTCGGCGCCACTGCGATTGGGAAACAGCTGATAGAGTGCGATTTCCAGCCCGCTCTGGGCCGCCATCAGGGCACGCACCCCGCGCACCTCCACCGTGTTCTTCTCGCCGCTGTCCACCAGGAAGCGGCCCATGGCTGCCGCCAGCAGGGCCATGATGACGATGACGAAGAGGGCGACCATGATGGCGCTGCCGCGCTGGGCCGCCATGGTGGAGGGGAAAGATCTAGGGGACATTGAGCGGCTCCAGCTTGTGGTTGAAGAGGACGCGCTCGCCGCGCTGCTCGAACACCAGCCGCAACCCCACCTCGCTCGGGCTGAACGCGGCGGGGTCTCGGTAGAAATAGGATTCGGATTCGGTGGGCCGAATATGTTCTGCCATCAGGGCGTGCGCGGACCCACGCGTAGATTCACTGTACCGCATCAAGGTACCCTGAACGTCGATACAATAACGCACCTGCTGATTAGCAAAATAAATGCGTTTGGCGGGGGATTCCCCATCAAACGCTGCATCCACGGTCACAGTCCCTATCCCGTTCACGGCGCTCGGTGGTGGCGCCTTCACAGTCGCCACACAGTTGCCATAGATGCATCCCGCTTCTAGACCTCCATCTCCGGAGATGGGATACACAACGGCCCAATCCTCAGCAGTAGGAAGTTCACTGGCGGATGAAGCCACCAGCGTTAGCTCGAAACGACCTGCTACGGGCTTATTGAGGCTCAGATAGCGACTAGCGGTGGCGATGGGCCAGAAGCGCAGGCAGGTCCCCTTATCCAGAGGGTTGCCCGCCTCATCCTCGATGCGCACCGAGCCCGGCACCGCATCGCGCAGCTCGCGGTTGAGCCGCTCCAGGGCGAAGCGGGCATCGCTCATCAGCTGCTCCCGGCGGCTGGCATCGCCATAAATCTGGGTGCCGATGCCGATAAACTGGCTGGTAAAGGTGGCCATGACCCCGAGCAGCAGTATCACCATCACCAGTTCCACCAAGGTGAAGCCCTGCATACGCCCAGGTCGGGCGCAGGTTCGATGAGCGAAGCCTAATCGGACGCGGTAACGGGCTGTGGTAACAGATGCGTCATCGGACGCGGCATAACGGGAATGCGGCTTGCCCATCAGTAGTTCCCCCGGTAGAGGGTGAAAGCCAGCTCGCTCTGGTCCGGCAGCCGCACTGTCAGGGCGACGCGCTTGCCGATGGATTCGGCCCCCAGGCCCGGGCTCCCGAACAGGGTGTCCGGGGTGACGGCGATCCTGACCTGATAGTGGCGATACTCCTGGTCGCTGACCCCCTCGGCATTCGTCTGGGTAAACAGGTTGGCGTCCACCCAGTTGCCCGCGGTATCGAAGTCATCCACGTCGTTGAACTCGTAGGGGCGCGTCTCGCCCCCATCCGGGCCGTAATCGGCGACCGGGGTGCAGGCGGGATAGGTTACCGCAGGGGTGCCGACTCTCTCGCCACAGCGAAAACGGCCGCCATTGTGATCCGAGTGTTCATCGAAGGATTTTTGCAGCACCTCGCCGAGGATCCGCTGGGCCAGCTGGGCGCCCCGCACCTGCTGCACCGGATCCACCCCCTGGGGTGCCTGATTGATAAGAAGCCCCAAAATGCCGGTCAGTGCTATGGCCAGCAGCACAATGCCGACCACGAACTCGATCAGGGTGAAGCCGCGACCGGCCTTAGGGGATCGCATGGATATACCCTTCCGGCTCGATGCGCAGCCGGGCGCTCTCCTGCCCGCTGCTCACCACCAGGTTGCAGCCATTGACGCAGGTGGAGGGTGAGAGCGGACGGCCGCTGCGCTTGTCGAAAAAGAAGCTGCCTTGCGGCAGGGCGGTGCCGCCGGAGGCCGTGACTACGCGCCCCCGGCTCTGTTCGTCCGCATCCCAGTTCGAGATGGACTTGGCCACGCAACTGCCCGTCTGGGTCAGATGAGCGAAGCGGCTCTGCTCCAGCACCAGCTGGGTGCAGCGCGCCTCCCCTTCATGCATGTTCATGGTCTGCACCAGCCGCAGCCGGGTCACCAGCTCGTCACGCAGGGTATGGGTTTCAAAGCCGCCTTTGCCCAGCCACTTGGGCACGGCAAAGGCGGCCAGAATCCCGAGCAACAGGATTACGATCACCAGTTCTATCAGGGTGAAACCCTTGGCTGTCGTCATTCACTCTCTCATCGGGGATATCGTAGATAAAGAAAAAGCGAGGCCGAAGCCTCGCCATACTCTGCTATTTAGCCACAGTTGTCGCCGGTTACTTCAACAGTGAATGCTTCACCTTCAGACTGAGCTTCTTTGTAAGTTACAGTACAGCTGTTGGCTTGGTCGGACGTGAATTCAGCCGCAGCAGTACCATCCCCATCTTTACTCAGGGTCCAGCCTCCATCCAGAGAAACCACCATACCAATGCCGGCGGATGTAGCTTGAGGATAACCAAAAGCTATCGTGGCATGACCGGTGCCTACTGCAACAGAAGCACCTTCGGTACGATCCATTTTTTCTGTTCCATCGATCGCCGAACGACTAAAGGCCAGCTGGGCTCCACTCTTCACAGCAGCAGCAACGCCCTGAGCCGCAGCTTTATTGGCATCATCCTGCAAATTCAGGAACTTGGGCGCGGCGGTGACCGCCAGAATGCCCAGGATGATGATCACGATCACCAGTTCGATCAGGGTAAAACCCGCCTGCTTTTTCATTACGTTTTCCTCGGTTTATCAATTGATATTGGTAGTCACCTGGCCGGAGGCCGGGCGGTAACTGAAACTCATGTAGGCATCGGTGCTCCCTTGCGGGTCCTGATAGCGCCCATCACTTCCCTTGCTCAGGCTGTTGACCAGATAGTAACGGCAGACCGAATCCAGTCCATTGTTGCTCACCGTGGCATAGAACTTCAGGTCATTGCCACTACCGCGCACCTCGTCAAAGTTGGCAGTAGCCTTGGGAGGATTCTGCAACAAGCCCTCCCAAATATTGAGACAGCGGGCCGCCGTCAGATTGGCCGGATCCACATCGGGAACGCTGCTCGCCGCCGTGTCCATGGGATAGCCGGGGGAGAGCTCGCCGTTGCTGACCTGGCTGTCGGTCGGCGTGGTCAGATAGAAACGGGAACCGTCGTACAGCACCGTATTGAGGCTGTCCTGCTTGGCGCGCCCCTCGGCTTCCCACTGGGCCCGCACCAGGGAGACCCCGGTGGCGAAACCGCCTGACACCCCTTCCACACTGGCCTTCTTCGCCTCGTCGGTCACGTCGAGAAAACGGGGCAAGGCGGTGACGGCCAGGATCCCCAGAATCACGATGACGATCACCAGCTCGATCAGGGAAAAACCGGCCATCTGACCCTGTCCCTGGCCGGCGCTCACTCTCTTTGCTGCCATGCTGCCTCCGTAATGGTCCGCATTATTTCATGCAGATAGAAAAAAATCATGTCGCTGAAGCACTTGAGGGATCGACTCAAGGCTTCGTCAGTACCCGGCCATCGCTGAAACGGTAGAACAGCCAGTGCCCTTCCCAACCAAACTCGCACCCATCCCCATGCTGGCTGGCGAGCGCCTGCCAGGAGGGCAGCCCCGGATCCTCGGGGCCTATCAACGTCAGCCAGAGCTGGCGGCAGTTGGCGGAGGGTGACTGCAGCGGCAGCACCGCCAGCGGCCAGCCCCGCCCATCGAACTGCCAGGCCACCCCTTCTGCATGCAGCACCTCGGGGCGCCGCTCATCGAGCCAGCGCCCGTGCAGTCGCTGGGCCCGCTCGGCAAATTGCTCCCCCAGCAGGCTCAGGCTGACCGCCAGCGCTTCTTCCCTGTGGCTGCGATAGCTCAGGGCCAGGGTGGCAAGGATGACCAGCAGCAGGAGACAGGCGACCAGCCGCCTGTAGCCTCCCAACCAACGCTCATCCTGCTCGGACTGTCTGCTCATGCCTCTCCCGCATCTTGTCTACCGCAAACCGCACGCTTCATCATGTCCCACCATCAGGGGAGTGAAGATACCGCGACCTGTCATTGACCCCGAACCGCTCGCATCATGTCCCCCACCAGGAGGAGTGAAGATGCTAAACCACATCACTGGCCGCGAACCGCTCGCATCATGTCCCACATGGGCGTAAAGATACCGAGCGCCAGCACCAGCACCATGACGGCCACTATGCCGATGAGGATCGGCTCGATGCGGGCGGTGAGGCTCTTGAGGTCATAATCCACCTCCCGCTCGTAATACTCGGCCGCCTCGTGCAGCAGCTCGTCCACCTGGCCCGTCTCTTCCCCCACCGCGATCATCTGCATCACCAGGGGGGTGAACAGGCCGCTGGCCCCTGCGGTGCGCAGCAGGCTCTCGCCCCGCTCTATGCCCGCCCGCATGTCGCGGATCTGCCCCGCCATATAGGCGTTGTCCACCGCATCGGCCACCAGGGTCAGCGCCGTGTTGAGCGGCACCCCGGCCTTGAGCATCATGGAGAAGCTGCGGGCGAAGCGGGCCAGCAGGGAGCGCTCTATGATGGTGCCGACGATGGGCAGTTTGAGCTGCCATCTGTGCCAGGTCAGCTTGCCCCGGGGGCTGGCGACCCAGCGGCGCCAGCCAAACACCATGCCCGCCAGGATGGCCAGCAGCAGCCACCAGTAGTGGACGAAGAAGTGGGAGGTGGCGAGCAGGATCCGGGTCGCCAGCGGCAATTCGACGCCAAATTTGGCGAACATGCCGGCAAACACCGGGATCACCATGATGTTGAGGATCACCATGGCGATGCCGATGGCCATCATCACGAAGCTGGGGTAGCGCATGGCGGTCTTGATCCGCTTGCGGGTCTCCAGCTCCAGATCGAAATAGTTGGCGAGCTGCAGGAAGGCCTCCTCCAGCTGGCCGGTGTTCTCGCCGACATGGATGATGGCGACGAACAGGCTGTTGAACACCTTGGGGTGCGCCTGCATCGAGCTCGACAGCGGCCGCCCGTTGCCGAGATCCTCCCCCAGGGCGTGCAGTGCCCGCTTGAGGGGCTTGCTGTGGGCGCTCTCCTCCAGCCCGGCGATGGCGCGCAGTATAGGGATCCCCGCCCGGGTCAGGGCATACATCTGGCGGCTGAACACCACCAGCTCCTCCAGCTTGACGCCCCCCTCCAGCAGCAGCGACCAGTCGATACCGGCAGACTTGGCCTTGCCCGCTTTGAGCTCGGTGGGCATCACCCCTCGGCGCATCAGCTGCTCGGCGGCGGCCAGTTCGCTGGCGGCCTCCAGCACGCCGCTGACGGCGTTGCCCTGACTGTCGCGCCCCTTGTAGTTGAAGCTGCCCATGGCTTATCCCAGATCCTCGGCCAGCCTGAGCACCTCATCCACCGAGGTGATCCCCTCACGGGCATAATCGAGTGCCGTCAGGGCCAGGGGCCTGTAGTGCTCGTGCTCGCGCGCCGCCCGGGCAAAGCCCTCCGCATCGTTGCGGCGCAGGGCATCCATCATGGGCTGATCCAGCTCCAGCAGCTCGTAGACCCCGATCCGGCCCGAATAACCGGTGAAGTTGCAGCTCTGGCAGCCACGCCCCTTGCGGTAGAGGTGCTGCCCGGGCTCCTCGCCGGAGAGCATGGTGAGCCAGGTGGCCTGCCCCTGGTCCGGCGCCGTCTCGCAGGCGCAGTGCTCGCAGACCCGTCGCACCAGACGCTGGGCCACCACGGCCCGCAGGGCGCTCGCCACCAGATAGCCGGGGGCCCCCATGTCGATGAGGCGCAGGGCGCTGGTGACGGCGTCATTGGTGTGCAGCGTGGTCAGCACCAGGTGGCCGGTGATGGCGCCGCGCAGGCCTATCTCCACCGTCTCGTTGTCCCGCATCTCCCCCACCAGCAGGATGTCGGGATCCTGACGCAGGGTGGAGCGCAGCACCTGGGAGAAGGTGAGGCCTATCTTGGGATTGACCTGCACCTGGTTGACGCGCGGCAGCCGGTATTCCACCGGATCTTCCACCGTGATGATCTTGTGGCTGGCCTGGTTGAGCTCGGAGAGGGCGCCGTAGAGCGTCGTGGTCTTGCCGCTGCCGGTGGGGCCCGTCACCAGTATCATGCCGTGGGGGCGCTTGAGCTGGCGCCGGAAGCGGCTCAGGATGGCCGGCGGCATGCCGGTTTCCGCCAGCGACAATATGCCGGAGGATTGATCCAGCAGTCGCATCACCACGGATTCCCCGTACTGCACCGGCATGGTGGACATACGCACATCCACGTCCCGGCCGCGCACCTTCATGGCGAATCGGCCATCCTGGGGCAGCCGCTTCTCGGAGATGTCTAGCCCGGCCACCAGCTTGAGGCGCAGCACCAGCGCCTGGGCGATGCGCACCTCGTTGAGGATATTTTCGTGCAGCACGCCATCGATGCGCTGGCGAATGCGCAGCACCTTCTCGTCCGGCTCGATATGGATATCCGACGCCCCCACCTGCACCGCGTCCTCGAACAGGGAGCGCAGCAGCTTGGCCACCGTCGCCTCCCCTTCATCGCCAGCGCCGAGATTGCCGCCACCCAGCTCGAAGCCGGCGTCCTGATACTCCTCCTGCAGCTGTTCGGCGAAGCTCTCTATCTCCCGGGTGCGGCGATAGAGGCGGTCGAAATACTCCAGCAGCTGGCCTTCCCGCGCCACCGCCAGCACCATTTCACGGGGGCTGAGCAGGGCGGCGATGGCATCCAGGGCGCTCAAGTCGGCAGGATCCGACATGGCCACCGTCACCTGGTCGTCGCTGAGGTTGACCGCCAGGGCGCGATAACGGCGGGCCTGTACCTCGGGCAACAGGGTCACGGCCGAGGCGTCTATGGTGAGGTTGTTGAGATCGAAGAAGGGCACGTCCAGCTGGCGGGCGAGGAACTGCAGCAGCTGCACCTCGCTGATGAAGCCGAGGTCGATGAGGGTAGTCCCCAGCTTGCGCCCGGTCTGACGCTGCTGCTGCAGGGCGAGCTGCAACTGATCATCCGAGATGATCTGCTCCTGTACCAGCAGGTCGCCGAGGCGCATTTTCAGTCTGGGTTGTGCCATTGTTGCTCCGATTCCTGTGATTGCACGTCATTCAAACCTGTTGCCACATTCGATGGCGAATTGGGTACCAGAATCCGTCACCTCGTCCGATCACGCCGCTGCGCGGCTAATCGAACCCAGGGGTCGCAACAACCCCACCCCAGCCCTCCCCTTGGTAAGGGGAGGGCGCGAACTACTCCCCCCCTTTCGAAGGGGGAGGCCGGGAGGGGGTTGCTGTGTCAAGGCGTCAGCTGGGCAATCCGCTGTTCCAGCCAGCGGGTCGATGCCTCGCCGAGATCCCCGTGCAACTGGGCATTGCCATAGGCGTCCAGCGCCCGCTGGCGGTGGCCCTGACCATCCTCCGCCACCCCCAGCCCCAGCCACCAGCGCCCCTGATCCGGCTGCTGGCGCAACAGCTTGACGTAGAGCTCGGATGCCTGGGCCGGCTGGCCCAGCTCCTGGGCGAGCCCTGCCCAGGTGGCGTAATAGTCCAGATTGGCGGCCAGGTCCGGCTGATAGCCGGTGAGCCAGTCCAGCGCCTTCTGGCGATCGCCGCCACTGATGGCCACCCGGGCCAGCAGCAGCCGCAGATCGGCCTGCGCGGGATCCAGCCTCAACCCCTCCTCCAGCACCTGGCTGGCCTCGGTCAGCCGTCCCTCGCCGTAGAGCAAGGCCGCGAGCTGCTCGCGCGCCCCCTGATTGTGCGGGTCATAGACCAGCACCTGGTAATAGTTGTCCTGGGCCTCCCGCATCTGGCCCTTGGCCATGGCGGTGGTCGCCTTGCGCTCGGCCAGGGCCGCCAACTCGGGCTCGGAGAGATCCACCGTCTCTATCTTCAGCACGCCGGGTTTGCGCGGGGCAGCCACCTCCTGGGGGGCAGCCTCCTGCTCTGCGGCCAGCTCGGCATAAAGATCCGGCTGCAACTCTTCGTCGCTCGGCGTGACCTCATCCTCTGGCAGCGTCTCGGCCAGGGTCTCTGACGCCGGGGCCTCGTCGGCGAGCGCCTCGGTCGTGGAAGATCCCTCTGCCCCCCCGGCAGGCGCGCTGACCTTTGCCATTGCGGCCACAGGGGCGACATCCAGAGCGACCACCCCGGAGGCGGCCCCACTGGGCGCGGGGGACGCGACGACCATCTCGGTGGCAGAGGAGGCAGGCTGCGACGGCTCGCTCACCGGGGCGAGCCGGGTCGTCAACTGAACGGTCGGCTGCGCCGTGCGCTGGCTCTGCTGCCAGTAGATCCAGGTGCGCCAGCCGAGGATGGCCAGCGCCAGGGTGCACAGCAGGGTCAGCACCAGCATCCACCACCCCTGCTGACGCGCCGGCGCCACATAGACGGCGGCGCCATCGGATCCTGACTGGCGCTGCTCCAGATCTTTGAGCATCTGATTGATCACGCTCATGACCAGACTCCATAGGCCAGGGCCGTGCCCAGCAGCAGCAACAGGGGCCACCAGCGCACGAATGAGCCACCACGGGCGTCATCGGTATCGCGAATGGCGAGGCGCACCAGGGCGCAGTCTATCCGCCGCGTCCCGCGGCCGTAGGCCAGCATCAGACACTTCTGGGCCAGCACGTTGATGAGCCGTGGAATGCCGCGGGACGCCCGCCACAGCAGGCGCAGGGCCAGACCGCCAAACAGCGTCGCCCCGCGATAACCCGAGACGTGCAGCCTGTGCTCCAGATAGGCCCGGGTTTCGTCGCACCGCAAGGGGCGCAGGCAGTAGGAGAAGCCGATGCGCTGGCGCAACTGGCGCAGGTGGGGCCTGGCCAGCCGGACATCCAGTTCGGGTTGGCCGAACAGCACGATCTGCAGCAGCTTGCTCGACTCCGTCTCCAGGTTGCCGAACAGGCGGATGGCCTCCAGGGTCTCGTCCGGCAGCGCCTGCGCCTCGTCGATCAGCACCACCACCCGGCTCCCCTGCTGGTGCAGGGCGATGAGGTGGCGATGGATGCGATCCGTGAGATCCAGCTCGCTCTCCCCCTGCACCGCCAGCCCCAGCTCCAGGGCAAGGGCGGTGCGCAGCTCCCCCGGCGTGAGGTGGGGATTGGGCAGCCAGGCCAGGCGCACCGGGCACGCCTCGGAGCCGAGCTCGCTCAGCAACTTGCGGCAGAGCAGTGTCTTGCCGGTGCCCACCTCGCCGGTCACCTTGATGAAGCCCTCTCCCTGTGCCAGCGCCCAGTTCAGCACCTGCATGGCCTCCTCGTGAGGGGGCAGGCCGTAATAGAAGCCGGTGTTCGGGGTCAGGCCAAAGGGCGCCTCCTGCAAACCGAAATGGCTCAGGTACATGGGCAATCACCTGTCATCTGTGCCCGGGAGCCAGTCATGGCTATGGCAAGCGGGTATAGGCTCATGACTCAACCCTTGGGCGGATACCATTTGTCGAGCAGCTCGGAGGAGCGTTGCAGCTCCTTCTGCCAGGTGTCTTTCTCCACCACTGTCGGCTTGAGCAGGATCACCAGCTCGACCTTCTTGGTGCTCTCCCGGCGGTTGGTAAAGGCTTCGCCGACCCAGGGAATGTCCCCCAGCAGCGGCACCTTGCTGACGATCTCCTGTTTGTCGGTCTTCATCAGGCCACCGATGACGATGATGTCGCCGTTGTTGGCCTGCACTACGGTATCCGATTCACGAATGGCGCTCTTGGCGAGCGGCAGCACCAGGGGATCCGCCGTGCCGACGTTGATGGTCTTGCTCTGCTCTTCGGTGTCGATGACGGAGGGGTGGATGTGCAGCAGCACCCGGCCTGCCTCGTCGATCTGTGGCGTCACGTCCAGCGCTATGCCGGAGAAGAAGGGGGTCAACTCCACGTTCGGCGTGACGATGGGCGCCGAGTTGCCCGAGGTGGTGGTGGTGGTCGAGGCGTTGGTGACGAAGTATTCGTCCGTGCCTACCTTGATCACCGCCTTCTGGTTGTTGGTGGCGGTGACACGCGGGCTGGATAGGGTATTCACATCCCCCTGGGTCTTGAGCAGGCTGACCGCCACGTTGAAGTTGCCATCGGAGATGGTGAAACCGGCGCCGCCCCCCAGGGCCCTGAAGATCTGGTTGGGGGTCGAGGCGATGGGGCTGTCGAGCAGGGAGCCGCCCCCCGTGATGCCCTTGTTGCCGTCCCAACTGGCGGAGAGACCGCTCCAGTCCACCCCCTGCTCGTACCCCTCGTTGAGGGAGACCTCCAGGATCCGAGCCTCCAGCACCACCTGGCGCTTGAGGTGTTCGCCGGACTGATCCAGGAACTCGCGCACCGCCTTGAGCTCCTTCGGATAGGCGCGCACGGTGACCAGACCCGCCTGGGGACTGGTGATGACGGCCCGGCCCTCGCCTGTGCCGATCAGCGTCTGCAGGGCGTCCCGCAGATCGCTCCAGTAGTCGTTGTTGCTGTCCGTCTCGATCCGGGTGCCGTTGCTGTTGTTGCTGTTGCCGTTGTCCCCGTTGGAGGAGCCGAGGTTGTTGTTGCCGTTGTTATTGTTGCCGCTGCTGTCGAAGTTGTTGTTGCCGTTATTGTTGTTGTCGTTGGCCGTCACCCCGCCGGTGCTGACCGAGGTGCGGGAGAGGCCGCGCCGGGCCATCATCAGGTAGTTGACCGGGATGGTCTCGGTGCGCAGGCCAGCCGGATAGATGTGAAACACATTGCCCTTGCGCTGCACGTCGAAGCCGTACATGTCGCCGACTGTGGCCAGCGCCTCCTGCAGGGTCACGTCCTTGAGCTCTACCGAGATGGCACCGGCCACCCCGGGATGGACGGCGACGCTGTAGCGGGATCCCTTGAACAGGGAGCCGAAGAACTCCACCGCATCGACGTCATGGGCCGCGATGCGCAGCCGCTTCTCCGGAACCGCCAGGGGCTGCTGGGGGCGATTGAGCTGCAGCAGTTCGCTCTGCACCGAGGGGGGCAAAGTGGTCAGCAGCGCGGTCGGAGTCTGCTCCTTCATGGCCTGCTTGAGGGCATCTTTGGCCTGCACCGGTTCGGGGTGCTGATAGCTGGTACAAGCCGCCACCGCCAATGCGAGGGGAAGCAGACAGAAATGGTGTTTTTTCATGTTATAGGTGCACCTGACTCGCAGTGAAACTCGACAAACCTGGCCCGCAGCATCCCGCGCGGAACCGACTTCACATCCGGATCTTGCTGCCAAACAGGGTCAGTGTCTGACGCTTGCCGGCCTTCTCCAGTACCACGGCATCGGCGCTGATGCCCACCAGCAGGAAGCCGTCGATCCGCTGGCCCACCCGATAGCTCTGACCGTTGAGCACCGCCAGGGCGGGTCCGCTCCCCAGGATGACGCTCTGCAACCTGGGCAGACCGGCCCCCTTGCTCGGGCTCGCCGCCGCGCCGCTGCCGGCCAGAGGGGCGGTCGGATCCTGCAACACCTCCGCCTGGGCCAGCGGGCCCAGCAGGCAGCACAACAATGTCAGCCACTTAGCCACGAATGAACTCCTTGCTGGTGCTCAGGGTGTAGATCTCCATCTCCACCGCCGCCTTGGGATGCTCGACCACCCTGTAGTCGAACCCTTTCCAGTAGAAGTGGCGGGGCAGAGCCTCCAGCGCCTTCAGGTACTGGTAGACATCGAAATAGCCCCCCTCCAGCTGGAGCCGGATCCCGTGCTTGAACAGGTTGGCCTTCTGCTCGCCGGCCATCAGCGGCTCGGGCTTGAGGGAGGTGAGCGCCAGCATATGCAGGTTGGCGGAGCGAGACAACAGGGCTTCCAGCACGGCCGGCATCTCGTGGGCCGGGATCAGATCCACCGTCTGGGCCTTGAGCTCTGCGTCCAGCCGACCGAGGGACGCCTCCACGCCAGCCAGCTGCTGGCGCACCTGGGCGTTGGGATCCCGCCCCAGCCGGGCCTGCTTGCCCTGGTTCTCCAGGGTCAGGATCTCCAGATCCCGCTGCGCCGCCGTCAGCGCCTGCCGCTCCTGGCTCAGGCGGGTGTCGGCGGCATCCAGCCAGCCGTAGATCCCGGCTGCGCCCAGCAGTATGGTGCCCGTCAGCAGGATCAAGACCCGCTCCCGCAGGCTGAGGGCGGCCACACTCTGTGCCCAGGCCCGCCACTGTGCCGTCATCTCCATCATGGGGTCTCCCGTGCTATGCCGCTGAGCTGGAAGGCCAGCTGGCCCGCCTTGTCCCGACTCAGGGTCAGCTCGCCAAACTGCTTGCCCGCCAGGGACGGGGTCTGCTTGAAGCGGTTCACCCAGGCAGGCACATCCTGACTGCGCTCGGCCACCCCGGAGAGGTTGATGCGCCCGTCACTTATCTCGATCCGTTGCAGGGAGAGGCGGGCATCCCGCAGGCGGGCCAGGTCCGCCATCACGCTGGCGTAGCCCTGGGATTTTTGCAGGGAGAGGCTGCCGAGCTGGCGTATCAGCGCCTGCTTGGCGGCCAGCTCCTCCCGCTTGTCGACCAGCTGCTGTTGCAGCTGACCGTCCGCCTGATGGCGCGCCAGGGCGGCATCGAGCCGTGATGCCTCGCTGCGCTGCACATCGAGCAGCGCACGCACCTGGGCCAGCTCACGGTCGACCCCCCGCTGTTGCCAGCCATAGAAAAAGGTGGCCGCAACCAGCAGCAGCAGGCAGCCACCCCAGACCAGGGCCATCTGATTGAGGCTGGCCCACAGGCGCCTTGGCCTGAATTCGGCGCCATAGAGATTGATATGGTGCTTCATCCTTCGCTCCCGCCCAGGGCCGCACCATAGGCACAGAGGTATTCGACGCCGGCGAGCCACTGGGTCTTGTTGGCCATGGCGGTGTGGAGGATGACGTCAGCAATCCGGCTCATCGCTCGCCTCCCAGGGCCGCACCATAAGCGCAGAGGTATTCAACTCCGGCCAGTACAGCCTTGTTGGCCATGGCGGACACAGGGAAGCCGAACGCCTGCTCCAGGTGGCGCACCAGGGTGCCGATGAAGGGGGAGCCGATGGCGAGCTGCATCTGGCCGGGTTCCGGCAGCTTGAGCTGACCCGCCAGGTAGTCGAGGGAGCGCTGGATCTCCAACGCCAGCCCGTCGAGCATCCCCTGATCGGGCTCATGGGCCCCGGTGAGGCTGACAAAGCCGCGCAGCGGGCGCGAGAAGCAGAGGCCTCCCCGATAAAAGACCAGCAGTTGCAACTCCTGCCCTTTGGGCTGCCAGAGCAACATGCGCACCGTCTGATCCGCCTCGTAGAGGGCCGTCATGGCCAGCTCGTCGCTGACGATGGCCTCCAGGGTCGCCACGCCGTTGACCGCATCCGCCAGCTGCTGCACCCGGCTCTTGGGAACGCAGATCACGTTGATTCGTGGTCGACCCGCAGGGGGGGTCGGCAGATCCACATAGTCCATGGCGAGCTGCAACACGGGTTCGTTGACAAAATCCTTGATGGCCCAGGGCAGGGCCCCCGCCATCTCGGCATCGGGCACGGCGGGCTTGTCGATCTGGATCTGCTGATAAAGGCTGGCGGCCAGGGCCACCCGCACCTTAGACTTGGCCAGGCCATGCTGGGCAAACAGCTCCCCCATGGCCTTGGGCCAGTCGTGGGGGCCGTTGATGGCGCGACTGGTAAAGATGGGGACGGGTTCCACGCAAGCCAGCAGGATGCGATCGCTGGCCAGCAGGAGTCCCACCTGATGGCTGGGGGGCGAGCGTCGGAAAAGTGACTTCATCGAGACCTGGACCTGACTGCATGAAACGGACTAAACCTTAACATAAACAGGCTATTAGCCTCCATAATTATGACAAACGATGCTTTGACCGCCACGCTGGCGTCCTTAGGGGATGCCATCCTGGCCCCCGCCCGGATCCCCTCGCCCCTGCACCCCGTCCACCACCCTCTGCTGGATGCCCAGGGCGTGCGGCTCTGGTGCAAGCGGGACGATCTGATCCACCCGACCCTCTCCGGCAACAAGTGGCGCAAGCTCAAGTACCACATGCAGCAGGCGCAGCTGCAGGGCAAGACCCACCTGCTGTCGTTTGGGGGGGCCTACTCCAATCACATTCACGCCCTGGCGGCGGCCGGGCTCAGGTCCGGGCTGCGCACCACCGGCATCATACGCGGTGAAGCCGACACCGTCAGCAACGCAACCCTGAGTGCGGCCAAAAGCTGGGGCATGGAACTCGTTTTTGTCGACCGCCAGAGCTATCGGCGGCGCCAGGATCCGGAGTGGCTGGCCCGGTTCGAGGCGCCGGACACCCTGATAGTGCCGGAAGGGGGCAGCAGCCCGCTCGCCATCCCCGGGGTAGCCGAGCTGGTGGCCGAGGTGCCCTTCTCGCCGGATCTCTGGGTGCTGCCCTGCGCCAGCGGCGGTACCCTGGCGGGGCTCATCGCGGGCAAGCGGGAAAGAGAGCGGATCCTCGCCATCGCCGTGCTCAAGGGGGGCGCCTTCCTCCACGATGAGGTGTGCCGGCTTAATCCGGCGGCGGCCACCACCGGCGGCTGGCGGATAGCCCAGGATCACCACGATGGCGGTTACGCCAGGTTCAGCCCGGCCCTGTGGCAGTGGGTGCAGGCCTTCAGCGCCCACACCGGCCTGCCGCTGGAACCCATCTACAGTGGCAAGGCGATGTGGGGACTGTTTCGGGAGCTGGCCACGGGCCGGATCCCCCGCGGCAGCCAGGTGGTCTTCATCCACACCGGCGGCCTGCAGGGGCTGGCGGGTCTCAGGGAGCAGGGCAGGCTGTAAGCCAGGACCATTCGGTCGCCCTTGGGACCGGGGCTGCCCCGCAGGCAGGAAGTCAGGCCCCTAGCGGCGGACAGGCTCCGTCATGTGGGCATCACCAGCCGCTCTGGTTCGGCGAACCAGGGCCCCTGGCCCGCGTGCACGCCGAGGTGGCGCAGCATCTTCCACTCGTCGCCGCTCTCCACCCCCACCGCAATCACCCGGGCCTGGGTATTGGCACAGCCCCCCACCAGGCTGCGCACCGCCATCTGGTTCACCTGACGAAGGTGGATCTCCCGCACCAGGCTGGGGTGCAGCTTGAGGAAGTGGATCTCGAACTCCTTGATGTACTGGGTGCTCACCACATCCTGACCGGCGTGATCTATGGCCAGTCGACACCCCAGCATGCGCAGCGCCCGCAGTGGCCGCTTGAGCGCCTCGTAGTGACGGGTCACCTGGGACTCGGAGAGTTGCAGTATCAACCCCTCATTGATGCTGCGCGGCAGCTGGAACAGCTCAAAGAAGAGCTCCCGCTGGAACTCCCGGTTGAGCAGGTTCTGGGCACTGAGGGACAGGCTGACGGGGCAGCTCGACTCCGGTCGCTGGCGCAGCAGGCGAAGGGTCTGGGTGACCACCAGCCGGTCCAGCGGCAGCAGCAGGCCGGCCTTCTCCGCCATGGGCATGAAGACCCCCGCCTGCAACTCCCGCCCCTGCTCGTCATGGAGGCGGATCAGCAGCTCCTGTTGCAGCACCACCTGATCCCGCTCCTGCTGCACAGATTGCAGATAGAAGGAGATCCCCTGCTCCTCGATGCGGCGGTTGATCAGGGTGCGCCAACGCACAGTCCCCTTGTTGCTCGCCTCTTCGTCCAGGGACTTCTCGTAGAGGAACCAGCCGCTGTGGCCCTGCAGCCGCGCGCTCTTGAGGGCCAGCTCGGCCTCTTCCTGCACCTTGAGCAGGGAGTCCTCTGCCTGATAACAGACGGCGCCGAGGTAGACGGCCGTGTCCAGATTGACCAACTCGGGCCAGTGCAGCCGCTGCAGACTCTTGAGCAGCTGGCTGGCGCCGTCCACCATCTCGCTCTCGGACATGTTGGGCAGCAGCACGGCAAAGACCTGGCCGGCGTAGCGGGCCTGCAGGGCGCCGCTGTGCTTGCGCACGAAGGTACCGATGGAGGCGCTCGCCTCCATCAGCAGATCCTGGCTCGGGCGTCCGTTCAGCTCGGGATCCAGCTCCTCCAGCCCCGCCAGCTCGATCAGCAGCACGCCGCCGCTGATCACGCTCGCCTCCATGATGGCGTTTTCCAGCCGGTTGTCGAAGAAGAGGCGGTTGCCTATGCCGGTCGTCTTGTCGACGAAGGCGTTGCTGCGGATGAAATTGTCGAACCGGCTGCGCTCCTTGCGGGCATCGGCCAGTTCGGCCAGCAGATGGGTGAGGGCCTGGCTGGCGGAGAGGGGCCACTCGTCGGCGGGATCATGGGCCAGCTTGGTCAGCTTGCCATCTAGGATCAGCTGGGCCCGCTCCGCCAGCAGCTCGGCACCGCGCAGCTGCTGGCGCAGCCAGCGGATGGAGTACCAGAGGCCGAACACCACTATGAAGACCCCGAGGGAGATGCCGAACATGGCCTGCATGGAGTACTCGAACTCCTTGAAGGGCCTGTCCAGCTTGAACTCGGCCTGCATGCCGGCCTGATTGGGAATGGCCTTGCTGTAGGGGATCAGCAGACTCTCGTCCGTCTGCTGCTGCACATCGCGAAACCAGTAGACCCGCTGGCTGTCCTGGCGGATCTCCAGCTCGACCACGTGGGAGGCCCGCAGCAATGAGGGCAGCCAGCGGGCAAGGGCCTGCTGATCGTCGGTCACCCCCAGCTGCTTGTCGATGATCTCCACCAGGGAGTCGACCCGGTTCTGCTGCAGCTCCATCCCCATCTGGCGGAAACTGAATACCCCGCCGAGCATCACCACGGCCATGGCCGAGATCACGCACAGCGTAATAAAAGAGACGAGTTGAGTGGTCAGTTTCATGTGCCTTTCCGTAGCCGACAGCATCCATAAGGCCTCATGGTATCAGCCTTGGCCAAACCCCGCCTATGGATGAAGGTCCCGCTTCTGCAAATAAGCGCGCAGGCCGATCATGCCTGGGGGTGACCGCTGGTGAAGGAAGAGACTCGGGGGAGGTGAAAATCGGGCAACCGGCTGGGCAGCGGACAGAAAAATGGTCCCACTGCGGGGACCAAAAGAAACACTCATATCAAAACTAACACTCTGTGCTACTGACAAAAATAGATACAGGAGTATTGAACACACGGTGAGTCAAACCGCCCCGCTACTCTAGCCATTTCAGATAAGCTGGACAATTGTCATTTATGACAGGTCAGCGATTGAATCTTCACCACTCGATTTGTCATGTTGTTGTTTATCAATGAATTATGAATGTTGTTCCAAGTGTGACCGATACGACTCAAATCGAACCAGCTAATGCTATGATGTTGCCATCCATTTGTATCCCATGTCCCCACCAGGCAGGTGTCCCTTGCGACGAGCGTCTCCCTTCTGGATCAGTCTGCTGCTGCTCTGCCTGCCCGTGCTGGCGAGCCTGCCCCTCAGCCAGCTGCTGGGCAATCCCCTGGCCCACCGGCTGTTGCAGCAGAAGAAGACGCAGATAGAGGCCGCACTGGCGGAGCGCCGCAAGGCGCTGGATGAGAGCATCCGTGCCCAGCTGTCCAATTTCGCCTTCGATTGCGGCCCCGCAGACATGGTCCTGCTGCGGGATCCCCGTTTCTACAGCCGCCACATCCGGCTGCAGGGGCTCAGGCTCGCCTCTGGCGGCGGTTGTTCCAGCCTGGGGGAGGGTCTTCCCCTCGCCACCGTCTCGTTGCCCCCCTATCCCGAACAGGAGCAGTTTGGCCTCGCGGCAACCCAGGCCAGCGTCAACACAGAGCAGGAACTGGTCGCCTATTTCAGACAGGGAGGCAACATTGCCTACTGGGTGCTGAACAACAGCTGGAGTCACGATCTGCTGCAGTCCCCCTGCCCGGACTGCTTCTATTTCGAGTTCGGCCAGCAGCATCCTGACGGCACCACGCAGCAGTTTCCCCGTGGGGATAGCGCCATCAAGAGAGATGAGGGCAGCCAGAGCCTGAGCTTCTTTGCACCCGACAACCACATCAAGCAGACCCTGTGGGCGGGCAAGGCGCTGGAGAAATACGCCAGGCAGCAGGCCCGCCACTATGGCCTCTGGTATGGCGGCGCACTGGGACTCCTGCTGGTGGCCGCCTACTGGGTGCTGCGCAGCTATCGCCGCTCCCTCAAGGGACTGCTGCAGGCAGCCCTGGTACGGCGCGAGTTCGTCCCCTTCTATCAACCCATAGTGGACAGTCGCAGCAGAAAGGTGGTCGGTTTCGAGGCGCTGCTGCGCTGGCAGCGGGGTCGGGAGCTGGTGCCGCCGGGCACCTTCATCGACTATGCGGAGCAGCAGGGGCTGATCCTGCCCATGACGGAGCAACTGCTGGAGCGGGTCATCGCGGATCTGCCCTGGCTGGAGCCGACCCAGTGGGTCAGCGTCAACATAGTGGCCGCCCACCTGGAGCAACCCCATCTGCGCCCCCTGTTGCAGCGCCACGACTGGCCCTCCCCGGCCAGACTCACCTTCGAGCTGACCGAGCGCAAGCCGATCACCGATATCAAGGCGGCCATGGGAGAGATAGCGCAGCTCCAGGCGAAGGGGTATCACTTCAAGCTGGATGACTTCGGCACCGGTTATGGCGGTTTCGCCTACCTGCAGCGCCTCGGCATCCGCCAGATCAAGATCGACAAGATGTTCGTCGACACCATAGGCACCGACGATCTCAAACGCAGCGTGCTGGATGCCACCATCGCCTTTGGCCGCGAATCTGGCATGGAGATGATCGCCGAAGGGGTCGAGACCCAGGAGCAGGTCGACTACCTGCACCGCCGTGGTGTCCACCTGATCCAGGGCTATGTCTATGCCAAGCCCATGGCTCTCCACACACTGAAGATCTGGCTGCTGGCATGGCGGCAGAACAACCCGGGCAAAGCGTCACCGGCCACTGAGCCGGCCTGATCCAGGGCTATGTCTATACCCAGTCCCATGGCCCTCCACACGCTGAAGATCTGGCTGCTGGCATGGCGGCAGAACAACCCGGGCAGAGCGTCACCGGCCACTGAGCCGGCCTGATCCAGGGCTATGTCTATACCCAGTTCCATGGCTCTCCACACACTGAAGATCTGGCTGCTGGCATGGCGCCCGGGCAGAGCGTCACCGGCCACTGAGCCGGCCTGATCCAGGGCTATGTCTATACCCAGTCCATGGCTCTCCACACACTGAAGATCTGGCTGCTGGCATGGCGGCAGAACAACCCGGGCAGAGCGTCACCGGCCACTGAGCCGGCCTGATCCAGTGCTATGTCTATACCCAGTCCCATGGCTCTCCACACGCTGAAGATCTGGCTGCTGGCATGGCGGCAGAGCCAGCCCGGTGGGCAATGAGAGAGAAACATCAGGGTCCCAGCCCGGGGATCCTCATATCTTGCAACAAAATGATCCTCCTCTGACGGGACAACTCCCTTTATCATGGACTGGCGCGCCCCCCTGTGGCGCGGCCTGTTGTCTCCCTACCCGTCGGCCACGGCCGCCCCGAGATGAGAACCACTGCCTATGAAGTCATTTATCCGGCAAGAGATTGCCCTGCCCGTCGGCCTGCTGACCCTGCTCTTCTTCAAGACCCTGGGCAGCGACCTGCTGACAGAAGCAACCCCCCTTGCGATCTACCTGCCGGTGTCACTGGCCCTGCTCGCCATCGTCACCTGGGCTATCTTCTCCGTCGTGCGTCACTCCGACGCCCTGGCCATCAAGTTGGGTGAACCGTTCGGCACCCTGATCCTGACCCTGTCAGTCATCTCCCTCGAGGTGGTGATGATCTCCTCCGTGATGCTGACCGGCGAGCCCAACCCCACCATGGCCCGCGACACCATGTTCGCCGTGGTGATGCTGGTGACCAACGGCCTGGTGGGCTTCACCCTGCTGTTTGGCGGCTGGCGCTATCACACCCAGAACTTCAATCTGGACGGGGTCAAATCCTACCTGGTCGCCATCATTCCCCTGGCCCTGCTCTGCCTGGTGCTGCCGAACTTCACCCGGGGCGGTACCCTGGGCAGCATGTCCAGCGCCATGTCCTGGATGCTGATCATCATCTCCGTGCTGCTCTACGGCGTCTTCCTGCTGATCCAGACCCGCAGCCACAGCCACTTCTTCGTCGACAGCGACCACGAGGATCACGAAGAGCACCACGGCATACTGCGCAGCAACGTCTACCACACCCTGCTGCTGCTCGCCTACCTGGTGGTGGTGATACTGCTGGCCAAGACGCTCGCCATCCCCATCAACTACGGGGTCCATGTGATGGAGGCCCCGGCGGCGCTGGGCGGCTTCATCGTGGCCTGTATCGTGCTCGCACCGGAGGCGGTCGGCGCCATCAAGGCCGCCTTCAACAACCAGTTGCAGCGCGCCATGAACCTCTACTTCGGCTCGGTGCTGGCCACCATAGCCCTGACGGTGCCCTCTGTGCTGTTCATCGGCTCCCTGATGGGTCAGGAGGTGCGCCTCGGCCTCTCCCCTGCCGACATGGTGCTGCTCGTCACCACTCTCATGGTGTGCAAGGTGACCTTCAGCAGCGGCCGCACCCATGTGCTCCATGGCGCCACCCATCTGGTGCTGTTTGTCGTTTATCTGTTCCTGATGTTCGAACACGAGTAGCGGGTCCCAGCGCTCAGCGGATGCTGTTCGTGGTCTAGCTGTTCCTGATGTTCGAGCACGAATAACTGGCGCCAGCGCTCAGCGGGTGCTGTTCGTCGTTTATCTGTTCCTGATGTTCGAACACGAATAACCGCATCCAGCCAGCGCCAGAAACGAAAAGACCGCCCATCGGGCGGTCTTTTATCATCTACTCCCGGATCTCACGGGCGCCAGTGAAGCGGCTTCCCCCTCATCCCCTACCCTTCTCCCGCCAGGGGAGAAGGGGGACCAAGGCTTACAGGCTGGGCAGCACCCCGGCCGGGATCAGATCGTTGTAGCTGGCTCGCCCCAGCAGGGCGGCGGCGGCCTCGATGTCCGGCGAGAAGTACCTGTCCTTGTCGTAGAAGCTGACCTCTTCACGCAGTCGTCCCTTGGCCAGCTCGATAAGCTCGGTGCTGCGCAGGGGCGCGCGGAAGTCCAGGCCCTGGGCGGCGGCGAGCAGCTCGACCGCTAGTATGCCTCGGGTGTTCTCCGCCATGTCCGCCAGACGGCGACCGGCGAAGGTGGCCATGGAGACGTGATCCTCCTGGTTGGCCGAGGTGGGCAGGCTGTCCACCGAGGCCGGGTGGGCCAGGGTCTTGTTCTCGGAGGCCAGTGCCGCCGAGGTGACCTGGGCGATCATAAAGCCGGAGTTGACGCCCCCATTGTTGACCAGGAAGGCCGGCAGACCGGACATCCGCGAGTCGATCAGCAGCGCCATGCGTCGCTCGGAGAGGGACCCGATCTCGGCGATGGCCAGGGCCAGGTTGTCGGCGGCGAAGGCCACCGGCTCTGCGTGGAAGTTGCCGCCGGAGAGGATCTCCTCGTCATCGGCGAACACCAGGGGGTTGTCGGAGACCGCATTGGCCTCGCACACCAGCACCTCGGCGGCGTGGCGGATCTGGGCCAGACAGGCGCCCATCACCTGGGGCTGGCAGCGCAGGGAGTAGGGATCCTGCACCTTCTCGCAGTTGTGGTGGGACATGCCGATCTCGCTGCCATCCACCAGCAGGTGGCGATAGCAGGCGGCCGCGTCGATCTGGCCGCGCTGGCCGCGCACCTCGTGGATGCGGGCATCGAACGGACGGCGGCTGCCAAGCGCCGCCTCCACGCTCATGGCACCTATGGTGATGGCACCGGCGAACAGATCCTCGGCATGGAACAACCCTTCCAGCGCGAACGCCGTGCTGGCCTGGGTGCCATTGAGCAGGGCCAACCCCTCTTTGGGTGCCAGGGCGATGGGCTCCAGGCCCGCAATCTTGAGCGCAGTGGCGGCGTCGATCAGCTCGCCCTTGTGGCGGGCCTTGCCTTCGCCTATCAGCAAGCAGCTCATATGGGCCAGGGGCGCCAGATCGCCGGAGGCGCCGACGGAGCCCTTCTTCGGCACCACCGGATAGACTTCGGTGTTGATGAGGCGCATCAGGGCCTCGAGCACCGTCAGCCGAATGCCGGAGAAGCCGCGGGCGAGCGAGTTGACCTTGAGCACCATCATCAGCCGCACGGTAGCGTCATCCATATACTCGCCAATCCCTGCCGCGTGGGAGAGCACGATGGAGCGCTGCAGTTCATCCAGCTGCTCCACCGGGATGCGGGTGTTGGCCAGCAGGCCAAAGCCGGTGTTGATGCCGTAGACCACGCGGTTTTGCTCGATCACCTTGGTGACCACGGCCGCGGAGGCGTGGATCCCCGCCAGGGCGGCCGGCTCCAGGCTGACATGCACAGGCTCGCGGCTGACGCGGCGCAGGGTGGCGAGGCAGAGCTTGCCCGGTTGCAGATTGAGTTCAAACATCTTATTTCACCCCTTTGCCGGTAGCGTCGATCATCGGCAGATCCAGTTTCGCCTCATGGGCACAGTTGATGGCAATCTCGTAGCCGGCGTCGGCGTGACGCATCACCCCGGTGGCCGGGTCGTTGCGCAGCACGCGGCCGACCCGCCTGGCGGCGTCATCGGTGCCGTCACAGACGATCACCACGCCGGAGTGCTGGGAGAAGCCCATGCCGACCCCGCCACCGTGGTGCAGGGAGACCCAGGTCGCGCCACCCGCGGTGTTGAGCAGGGCGTTGAGCAGCGGCCAGTCGGAGACGGCGTCGGAGCCGTCCATCATGGATTCGGTCTCGCGGTTCGGGCTCGCTACCGAGCCGGAGTCCAGGTGGTCACGGCCGATGACGACCGGCGCCTTCAGCTCGCCGTTCTTCACCATCTCGTTGAAGGCGAGGCCCAGGCGCACTCTATCCTTGACCCCGACCCAGCAGATCCGCGCCGGCAGGCCCTGGAAGGCGATGCGCTCGCGGGCCATGTCGAGCCAGTTGTGCAGGTGGGGATCGTCCGGGATCAGCTCCTTCACCTTCTGATCGGTCTTGTAGATGTCTTCCGGGTCGCCGGACAGCGCCACCCAGCGGAAGGGACCAATGCCTTCGCAGAACAGCGGGCGTATATAGGCCGGTACGAAGCCGGGGAAGTCGAAGGCGTTTTTCACCCCCTCCTCCAGCGCCATCTGGCGGATGTTATTCCCATAATCGAGCGTGGCGGCGCCACGGGCTTGCAGGGTCAGCATGGCTTCCACCTGACGGGCCATGGAGCGGCGAGCGGCCTGGTTCACCTCCTGGGGCGCAGATTTTTGCAGCTCGCGCCACTTAGGCAAGCTCCACCCTTGCGGCAAGTAGCCATGGATCGGGTCGTGGGCCGAGGTCTGGTCGGTCACCACATCCGGGGTGATGCCACGGGCCACCAGCTCGGCGAACACGTCGGCGGCGTTGCCGAGCAGGCCGACGGAGACGGCGGTGCCGCTCTGCTTGGCCTCCTCGACCATGGCCAGCGCCTCATCCAGGCTATGGGCCTTCTTGTCGACGTAGCGGGTCTTCAAGCGAAAATCGATGCGGGTCTCGTCGCACTCTACGGCGATCATGGAGAAGCCGGCCATGGTGGCGGCCAGGGGCTGAGCGCCGCCCATGCCACCCAGGCCCCCGGTGAGGATCCAGCGCCCCGCAGGCGACCCGTTGAAGTGCTGGTTCGCCACCGCGAAGAAGGTCTCGTAGGTGCCCTGCACTATCCCCTGGGTGCCTATGTAGATCCAGGAGCCGGCGGTCATCTGGCCGTACATCATCAAACCCTTCTTATCGAGTTCGTTGAAGTGCTCCCAGTTGGCCCAGTGGGGCACCAGGTTGGAGTTGGCGATCAGCACCCGGGGCGCGTCCTTGTGGGTCTGGAACACCCCGACCGGCTTGCCGGATTGCACCAGCAGGGTCTGGTCGTCCTCGAGACGGGTCAGCACCTCGACGATCTTGTCGTAGCAGGCCCAGTTGCGGGCGGCGCGGCCGATGCCGCCATAGACCACCAGGGACTGGGGATGCTCGGCCACTTCCGGATCCAGGTTGTTCATCAGCATCCGCAGGGGCGCTTCGGTGAGCCAGCTCTTGGCGGTCAGCTCGGTGCCGCGGGGGGCGCGAATGACCCGGCTCGGGTCGTGACGGGGATCCTGGTGTTGCACAGACATAGACACTCCTTGTTTATCAATGCAGCCGCCATGCGGGGGCACAGTGCCCCCTGGCGAGTCGGCCGACTACTTGGTTAGTTGATGGACCAGCCGGGCGGCCACGCGGGCGCTGCGGTTGTCCAGATCCAGACTCGGGTTGTACTCGGCCAGATCGGCGAGCCTGAGCTTGCCGCTGGCCCGGATATGGGCGATCAGGGGTTCGATGACCGCCAGCTCCACGCCGCGGGCGGCGGGAGCGCTCACTCCCGGCATCACGGCGGCAGGCAGCACGTCGAGATCTATGGTGAGATAGAGGTAATCGCAGCGGGCGATAAAGGCATCCAGCCCGTTCAGAAGCTCGGGCAGTGCGGCCTGGGTCATGGCCTCGTCCAGCACGTGCCAGACTCCCAGTTCATTGGCGCGGGCAAAGAGCGCTTGGGTATTGGCGGTCTCAGCCACCCCGAGGCAGGCGTAATGGAAAGGCGTTCCCTGAGCGGCGCACTGCTCGGCAATCTGGAAGAAGGGGGTGCCCGAGCTCGCCTGCTCCTGCTTCATGCGCAGATCGAAGTGGGCATCGAAGTTGATGATGCCGACCCGGCCCTTGCCACCCAGATGGCGATTGAGGCCACTCCAGCTGCCAAACGCCACCTCGTGGCCGCCCCCCAGTACCAGCGGGAAGTGACCCAGATCCAGCGCACGGGCAACCCGTTCCGCCAGCCGGTCGTGGGCGGCATCGAGATCGCCGTCCTCGCAGGCCAGATCGCCACCGTCATGGACGGGCCGGCCCAGATGCCAGGCGGTGTTGGCGAGCAGCTTGCGTACCGCCAGCGGGGCCGCGACCGCCCCCACGCGCCCCTTGTTGCGGCGCACCCCCTCGTCACAGGCAAAACCGAGCAGCACCACACCGGGCTCGCTGTCGGCTTGCCAGGGCAGAACTTTGTCGTGCCAGCGCAGGGCCAGTTCACCATCTTCCGGATCCTGGCGCCCCTGCCAGACCGACATGTCGGCCATGTTGAGCTTATCCATGGAGCGTCTCCTCGCCATTGACGATACGGCTCACCAGCTGATCGACCCCGATCAGGTAGCTGATCTCGGAGGGATGAGCGCAATTCCAGATCAGAAAATCGGCCAGCATACCCACCCTCAACTGCCCCAGACGCTCCTGCTCGCCGAGCGCCCGGGCGGCGTGGCGGGTCACCCCGGCCATTGCCTCCACCGGCGTCAGGCCGAACAGGGTGCAGGCCATGTTCATGGCCATGCGCAGGGAGACGATGGGGGCCGTGCCCGGGTTGATGTCGGAGGAGACCGCCATGGGCACGCCCGCCTTGCGCAAGGCGGCGACCGGCGGCAGCCTGGTCTCCTTCAGGAAATAGAAGGCGGTAGGCAGCAGGGTGGCGACCACGCCACGGTGGGCCAGCGCCTGGATCCCGTCCTGATCCAGATACTCCAGGTGATCCACCGAGAGGGCACCGAAGTTGGCGGCGAGGGTGCTGCCCCCCAGGTTGGAGAGCTGCTCCATGTGCCCCTTCACCGCGAGATTGTATTGATCCGCCGCCAGATAGACCTGCTCGGTCTGAGCCAGGGAGAAGCCGATGTGCTCGCAGAAGACATCCACCGCATCCGCCAGACCCGCCTCGGCCGCCGCCGGGATGATCTCCTGGCAGATGGTCTCGACCCAGGAGTCGGGATCGTCGCGGTACTCCGGCGGTACCGCATGGGCGGCCAGCAAGGTGGTCTTGACCCGGATGGGCAGTGCCTCCCCCAGCCGGCGGGCGACCCGCAGCATCTTGAGCTCGTCCGCCAGGGTGAGGCCGTAGCCGGACTTGATCTCTACCGTGGTGACCCCCTCCCGGATCAGGGACTTGATCCTCGGTACCGCCAGCTCATAGAGCCGATCCTCGCTGGCGGCCCGGGTGGCCCGCACGGTGGAGAGGATGCCACCCCCCTTGCGGGCGATGTCGCTGTAGGGCACGCCCTGCTGGCGCAGCTCGAACTCCTCGGCCCGGCTGCCGGCAAAGATGAGGTGGGTGTGGCAGTCGATGAGGCCTGGGGTCACCAGCCTGCCCTTCATATCCCGCCAGTGGGCGGGATAGGGCCCCTTGAGATCCTGCATGGGGACCAGGGCGTGGATCCTGCCCTCATGCACGCCGAGGGCATGGGGTTCCAGCAGACCGTAGTCCGCCAGATCGGAGCGCAGGGTGGCGGGTGTCACGTTGAGCCAGACCCGCTCGCAGTTCAACAGTTCCTTGTTCATACCGACCTCAAAATGTATATACAATAATTTATAGCCGATCTCTGACGAGAAAGAAAGGATCAAGTTCACATCTTGATAACAGCGGTTTCATTAGAGTTTAAGCACAAAAAAGCCCACCAAGGGGTGGGCTCTTAAAACAAGATATGTATATACAATTAAGTTAATCGGGTCTTGGAGCTCAGCTTGTAGCGGGAGCCTGGCGAGAGCAGGCGGGCATAGGAGACCAGAAAGCCATCCGACCAGGTGCGGCGATGCAGCAGCAGGCAGGGGGTATCGACCCTTACCTGCAGCAAGCCCGCCTCGCCGGCACTCGGCAGCACCGCCTCCACCACGTGCTCCATCTCGGAGAGGGGGCAGACTTCCATCAGATAGCTGTTCGGCGTCTGCCTCGTGAAGTCCTGCTCGCCATAGCCGGGCAGGCGCTCGGCATCGACGAAACGCTCCTCCAGCTGCAGCGGCTCCCCATCGGCCTGATGGACGATGAGGCTGTGGAAGGTGGGCGCCCCGACCCGCAAACCCAGTCGCACCGCCACCTTCTCGTCGGCGGCCTGGCGCTGCAGCCGGATCACCCGGGCGCTGTACTGGCTGCCCCGCTCGGCTATCTCGTCGGCTATGTTGCGAATGGCCAGCAGCGGCGACTCGGCACGCCTGTCCGCCACGAAGCTGCCGGATCCGGCGGTGCGATTGAGCCAGCCCTCGGCCACCAGTTCACGCAGCGCCTTATTGACCGTCATCCGGCTCACGGCAAACTGCTCGCACAGGGCGGCCTCGGTCGGGATCCTGTCGCCCGCCTGATAGTGGCGTTCGCGGATCCCGTCCAGGATGTGCTGTTTGATCTGCAGATAGAGGGCGGGTGCCACCGATGGGGTCCTCAGCGACGACGGTGAGGCGGACGCATGTCCGGCCAGGCGCGGTAGACGTCCGGGATCTGGTCAGGGCCGCTGATGCAGAGATCGAGATCGTGCAGCAGACCGTCCTTGATGCCGTAGATCCAGCCGTGCACCGCCAGCTCCTGCCCCTTGCGCCAGGCATTCTGGATGATGGTGGTGTGGCAGACGTTGGCGACCTGCTCGGCCACGTTCAGCTCGCACAGGTAGTCGAAGCGCTCGTGCTCATCCTCGATGGCTTCGAGCTCTTCGCCGTACTTGAAGTAGACATCCTTGATGTTGCGCAGCCAATTGTCGATGAGGCCCAGCTCCTGGTTCTGCATCGCCGCCTTGACGCCGCCGCAACCGTAGTGGCCGCAGACGATGATGTGCTTCACCTTGAGCACCTCCACCGCGTATTGCAGCACGGAGAGGCAGTTGAAATCGGTGTGTACCACCAGGTTGGCGACGTTGCGGTGGACGAAGACATCCCCCGGCAGCAGCCCCATCAGCTGGTTGGCGGGAACCCGGCTGTCGGAGCAGCCGATCCAGAGGTACTCGGGCGCCTGCTGGGCGGAGAGGGTAGCGAAGAAATTGGGATCTTCGGCCTTGATCCGTTCCGCCCACTCGCGGTTATTGGTAAACAGGTCGTTCAACAGTTTCACTTCTGCTCTCCCTAACTGTGGCAGTGGCGGCAACATACCATACACAAGGGTAACCAAGGCAAGGCCGACCAGATCCCCGCGAAACAAAAACAGGGCCATCAGGCCCTGTTTTCTACAAGAGAATGCCCTCAGGCATCCATGGCGTCTTTCAGCTTCTTGAGCGCGTTCTTCTCAAGCTGGCGAATGCCCTCAGGCGGCCATCGCATCCTTCAGCTTCTTGAGCGCGTTCTTCTCAAGCTGGCGCACACGCTCGGCGGACACACCGTAGTGGTCGGCCAGCTCCTGCAGGGTGGTCTTGCTCTCCTCATCCAGCCAGCGGGCGCGGATGATGTGCTGGCTGCGATCATCCAGGGTGGCCATGGCCGCGCTCAGGCGACGAGTGGCGTGGCTATCCCAGTTGTCGTTCTCTATGGTGGCGGCCAGATCGGAAGACTTGTCTTCCAGATAATGGACGGGGGCGAAGCCGCCTTCATCCTCATCGTCACCGACCAGATCGAAGGCCTGATCGTAGTTGCTCATGCGCGCTTCCATCTCGGTGACGTCGGCGGCAGAGACGCCGAGGTCGGCGGCCACGGCCTGCACCTCTTCGTGGTTCAGCCAGCCAAGACGCTTCTTGGACTTGCGCAGGTTGAAGAACAGCTTGCGCTGGGCCTTGGTGGTGGCCACCTTGACCATGCGCCAGTTGCGCAGCACATATTCGTGGATCTCGGCCTTGATCCAGTGCACGGCGAAGGAGACCAGACGCACGCCCACGCTCGGGTCGAAGCGCTTGACCGCCTTCATCAGGCCGATATTGCCTTCCTGCACCAGATCGGCCTGAGGCAGGCCATAGCCGGAGTAGCTCTTGGCCACGTGAACGACAAAACGCAGATGCGACATGACCAGCTGACGGGCAGCCTCGAGATCGCCACCCTGCTGCAAACGCATCGCCAGTTCACGCTCTTCCTCCGCGCTCAGCACGGGGATCGAGTTGACGGCTTGGATATAGCCTTCCAGACTACCTTGCGGAATCAGAGCCATAGTGCGTTGCAATGAAGTTCCCATGTTCTACCTCTTACTTTTCAATCGAATCAGTCTAACACCCTGAGAGGGCCTGTCTACTGACCGGGGGTCATTCTGCGGCCCACATTAAACATCGGCCCCAGCGTGAACCCGGGCTATCTTAGGCTGACGGGATGAATCATAAATGAACGGTCAAAAAAAAGGGGTCACAGTGAAGGACCCCCGAAAAGTAGCATGCTAAGTCCATTGTTGCGGAGCTCGCAACCTTCACATGCTTGCCAAGTCAGACGAGCAAGGCAGAGGGGCCACACCCGTATACATTCTGTTGCACTGTATAGACTGTTTATAAATCAAAAGGTTCACAGGATCCAAATATGATCCTTGGTACAGGCCTCATTCAGATTACTCTGAGAAAGTGGCCCTTGCCAGAAACGGGCCACTCTTTTACTTGATCCAGTTCGCAAAATCCAGCGCTTTGCACTGCTGGCAAATCAATCAAGAAGGTTCTATGTCGCGAATGTGTCTGTGCACCGAGAACCAGGACGCAATCAGCCCCAGCAGAGCACCAAGCAGTATGAGGTTGAAGCCGTCGAACGCCCCCATCCCCACCAGCCGGAAGCTGCTGTTGTAGAGCCCCGCCAGCTCCTTCACCACCCCCTCGCTCCAGATCACCATGACTTCGGTCAGCCACCAGGCCAGCATGCCGCCGATGACCCCGAACCAGATGCCGGTGTAGAGAAAAGGACGGTGAATGAAGGCGTCGGTCGCCCCTACCAGCTTGAGCACTTCGATCTCGGAGCGCTGATTGAGGATATTGAGGCGCAGGGTGTTGCCGACGATCAGCAGCACGGCGGAGAGCAGCAGCACCGCAATGCCGGTGATGGTGTGACGCAGCAGGTTCATGATCCCCTGCAGCCGGGTCAGCCACTGCAGATCCAGCTTGCCCTGCTCGATGCCGGGCTCATTCTCCAGCTTGGCGAGCAGTTCGGCGGCCCCTTCCGGATTCTGCCAGCGCGGATCCGGGATCACGCTCAGCACCGGCGGCAGCGGGTTGCTGTCGAGATAATCGAGGGCATCACCGAAGCCTGAGATCTCGCGAAACTCCTTGAGCGCCTCGTCCCGGTTCATGTAGGTGACCGACTCCACCTCGGGATAGAGCAGGATCCGCTGCTTCATGTCGAGGATGCTCTGCTCCGGCAGATCCTTGCGCAGATAGAGGGAGATCTGGGAACTGGTCTGCCAGCTCCCTTCCACCACTTCGGCGTTTTTCAGCAGCACGTGGAAGCAGGAGGGCAGCGCCAGGCTGACCCCGAGCACCGCCAGCGTCATCAGGGAGGCAAGCGGATTGCGCCACAGCTCTCCCAGACTGGCAAAGGCCTGACGCACGTGGTCCACACCGTACATCATCAGACGGCGCAGCGGCGGCTGTTTGTGACGAACAATAGCCATCAGAACTCCCCCCCGTGTCGAATATCGGCGACCTGATCCATCCGAGTGACCATCATCAGAGGGCACAGAGGGGGCTGTTTATGACGAACGATGGCCATCAGCTCTCCTCCTGCTCTTGGGAATACATGCGCCCCGCCTTCAGGGTCAGGGTACGATAGCGCATGCGGGCGATCAGCCCCAGATCGTGGGTGGCAATCAGCACCGAGACCCCGAAGCGGTTGAACTCCTCGAACAATCGCATGATGTCCATGGAGAGCTGGGGATCCAGGTTGCCGGTCGGCTCATCCGCCAGCAACAGGGGCGGCTTGTTGACGATGGCGCGAGCGATGCCGACCCGCTGCTGCTCACCACCGGAGAGCATGCGCGGCTGGTAACGCTCCTTGCCGAGCAGCCCCACCTTGTCCAGCGCCGCTGCCACCCGCTTGTTGATATCGGCATGGCTGTAGCCATCGATCACCAGTGGCAGGGCCACGTTGTCGAACACGGTTCTGTCCATCAGCAGCCGGTGATCCTGGAAGATCATCCCGATCTGGCGACGCACATAGGGGATCTGGCTGCGCTGGATATGGCTGACGTCATCGCCATGGAAGAAGACGCGACCATCGGTCGGCCGCTCCATCACGCTGATGAGCTTCAAGAGGGTACTCTTGCCCGCCCCCGAGTGGCCGGTCAGGAAGGCCATCTCCCCCTTGCGCAGGTGGAAGCTGACCTTCTGCAGCGCCTGATGGCCACCGCTGTATACCTTGCTGACCTTGTCAAAACGGATCATAACGACTCCCTGACATTGACAAGCCCCGACCTGAGTCGGGGCATGTATTGAGACACATCTCGCGAACGCCCGATTACGCCGCGACGCGGCTAATCGAACCTACGGAATGCCTTCACTCAAGTGACTGGCTTACTCATCGCGACTGAAGAGCGCCTCGATAAAGTCGTTGGCGACGAAGGGACGCAGATCGTCGATCCCCTCGCCCACCCCGATGTAGCGGATCGGGATCTGGAACTTGTCTGCCACCGCGAAGATGATGCCCCCCTTGGCAGTCCCGTCCAGCTTGGTGAGGGTGATGCCGGTCAGGCCCACCGCCTCGCTGAACAGCTTGGCCTGGCTCAGGGCGTTCTGGCCTGTGCCCGCATCCAGGGTCAGCATGACCTCATGGGGCGCCTCTTCATCCAGCTTCTTCATCACCCGCACCACCTTCTTGAGCTCTTCCATCAGGTTGCTCTTGTTCTGCAGGCGGCCGGCGGTGTCGGCGATCAGCACATCGGCCCCGCGGGAGCGGGCGGCCTCGATGGCGTCATAGATGACGGAGGCGGAGTCGGCCCCTGTGTGCTGGGCGATCACGGGGATGTTGTTGCGCTGACCCCATACCTGCAACTGCTCGACCGCGGCGGCACGGAAGGTATCACCCGCCGCCAGCATGACGCTCTTGCCTTCGGCCTGGAATTGCTTGGCCATCTTGCCGATGGTGGTGGTCTTGCCGACGCCGTTCACGCCGACCATCAGGATCACATAGGGTTTCTTGCTGGTGTCGATCACCAGCGGCTGCTCGACCTTGGTCAGCATCTCGCCCATGTCCTGCTTGAGCAGGCCGTAGAGCGCCTCGGCATCCTTGAGCTGCTTGCGATCCGCGTGCTGCACCAGGCCTTCGATGATACGAGTGGTGGTATCCACGCCGAGATCGGCGGTCAGCAGCTGGGTCTCCAGCTCCTCGAACAGCTCGTCATCGATCTTCTTGCCACGGAACAGGCCGAAGAAGCCCGAGCCGATATTCTCCTTGGTACGCACCAGGCTGCGCTTGAGGCGGGCAAAGAAGCCCTCCCGCTGCGGCTTGTCCTGGGTGTCGTCGTCCACCTTGGCTGCCAGTGGCAGGGCGGCCAGCGCGGCGGCTTCAGCCTCCATCTCGGCTACCAGGCGCAGATCTTCCGCTCGCTGGGCCTCTTTGGCGATACGCGCCTCTTCAGCAGCCTGGGTTTCAGCGGCAATGCGAGCTGCTTCGATAGCCTCTGCCTCGGCAGCAATACGGGCAGCTTCCGCAGCACGGGCTTCGGCAGCAACACGAGCCTCTTCCACTGCACGGGCCTCGGCGGCAAGACGGGCTTCTTCTGCGGCGCGAGCCTCGGCGGTAACGCGTGCGGCTTCGGCAGCCTGCGCCTCGGCGGCAACACGGGCGGCCTCCGCGGCTTGTGCCTCGACGGCAACACGGGCAGCTTCGGCAGCCTGTGCTTCGGCGGCAATGCGGGCTGCCTCGATAGCCTGTGCGTCGGCGGCCTCTGCCTCGGCGGTGATCAGCGCCTCATTGACGATGACGGGCTCGAGTTCGGAGGCAGGTTCCTCCACCACCAGGGGGCCTTCATCAGGGGTCGCCAGGGGCGCCTCGTGAGGTACAACAGGGGCCTCGGTCAGGGAAACATCAGCGACGGGAGCGGGGGCAACGGTGGCCTCGGACTCGGCGACAGCCGGGGTGGCGACAGGGGCCTGTGATTGGACGGCCTCAGCCTCTTCTTTCTTGCGGCCGAAACCCAGCCAGGAAAACAAACCTTTTGCCATCTAAAAATACTCACATCAAAGGCTGACTGCTAAGATAGCCGTCCCTCGGCGGGTCGGCATAAAAATGAACCGCCTTATACTACCACTTTATTTTCTGACGACGAAACGCGATGCCCAGAGTGAAATCCAGCCGTAACAGCCCGAGCAAGAGCCCAGCCCCCCAGGGGCGAGCGGGCGTGGTAAGAATCATCAGCGGCCAGTGGAAGGGCCGCAAACTGCCGGTCAGGGATGTGGACGGACTCAGACCCACCACGGATCGCGTCAAGGAGACCATCTTCAACTGGCTGGCCCCCCATGTCCGCGGTGCCCGCTGCCTCGATCTCTTTGCCGGCAGCGGCGGCCTGGGGCTGGAGGCGCTGTCGCGCTACGCCGAGCAGGTGACCCTGGTCGAGATGGACAAGGGCGCCGCCGATCAGCTCAAGAAAAACCTGCTCACCCTGGGTTCAAGCCAGGGACAGGTGATCCAAGCCGATGCGGTAAGCTGGCTGCAAGGCCCGGCAACCCCCTTCGATCTGGTGTTCCTGGATCCGCCGTTTCGCCGTGAACTACTGCCCCAGGTGTGCGATCTGCTGGAGCAGCGCGGCTGGCTGGCGCCGGATGCCCTCATCTATCTTGAACGGGAAAAGGAGATGAGCGATCTCCCCCTGCCTGCCAGCTGGCAACAGCTCAAGGACAAGCAGGCAGGTCAGGTCTGCTACCAGCTCTATCTGCGGGACAGCAAGGATGACGCTGCGGTTTAAATGCCAGGCGGGAGGGGAATTGAACGATTGCCACTCCCTGCCAACTTGGACAACAGCAACGACTCAAGGACAAGCAGACCGGTCGGGTCTGCTCTCAACTCTATGTACGGGAGATAAGCGATGAAGCGGGTGTTTAATCTATTGGCGATGGGCGTGCTGTTGTTCTTCTGGCTCGGCGTGGTGCTCGCCCTGCTGGGTACACTGCCGGGCAAACTGAACGGTTTTCTGCCGGTCTGCGGCGTCATAGTGATACTGATGCACTGGGTGCAGGCCAGCATGATCAAGGCCGCCTGCAAGCCCTATTTTGCCATCACCCGCCTCGAGTTCACCCAGGTGCTGATCTTCGGGGTGTTCGGCATGATGGAGATCCGCGCCAAGCTGCAGGCCATCATAGACGCCAGGCAGAGGGGAGAAACCCCGCCCCGGGCCGACTGACCCGAGACCGCCAGATCGACCCCGAAGGAGTGATGCGTCACTCCTTCACTTTTTTCCCCAGGCTGATGCCGAGCTTGATGGAGAGCACGGCGAGCAGCAGCAGCATGGCGATCAGGGAGAAGAAGTTGCTGCCAAGCTCGGGGTACTGCACCTTGAGCAGCGCCGTATGCCCGAACACCCCGATGAAGAAGCAGAGCAGGATGCAGCTGGGGGTGTTGCCGACCATGGGCTCGTGGCGATAGTGCTGATAGAGCTGGTAGGCCGCCAGCAGCAGGGCAATCAGGGGGAAGAAGGAGAAGGGCACGACCGACTCGGTCAACACCGACAGGAAGGCATCACCGCAGATGCCGATGAGCAGGGCCAGCAACAGGGGCTTCTTCGGGATCGCGTTCGATTCATGCATGGGACTGTCCATCCTTGACTTAAGAGAGAGATTCGCGGCGCTTGCGGTTCTGCACCTCGGCGCCCATGGCGATCATCCGCAGCTGGCTGATGGTGCGCTCCGACAGGGCCCGGCACTCTTCGGGGGTCATGTCGAGGGCATCGGCACCGGCGCTGAAGACGATGGTGACCATGGCTTCGGCCTGGATGTAGGCCTCTTCCCGTGGCGCCTGCGTGGTCGCCTCCAGATAATCGGTCAGCTCGGCGATGAAGTGCTGGATCTCGCGGGCCACCGCCTGACGGAAGGCCGCCGAGGTGCCGGAGCGCTCGCGCAGCAGCAGCCGGAAGATGTTCGGGTTGTTTTCGACGAATTCCATGAAGGTCTGCACCGAGGTGCTGATGACGCTGCCACCACCGGCGATACGCTGACGCGCCTGGCGCATCAGCTGGCGCAGGGTCAGGCCGCCCTCGTCCACCAGGGTCAGCCCCAGCTCTTCCATGTCGCGAAAATGACGGTAGAAGGAGGTCGGCGCTATGCCCGCCTCCCTGGCCACTTCCCGCAGGCTGAGGTTGGAGAAGCTGCGGTTGGCACAGAGTTGACTGAACGCCGCTTCGATCAGCGTACGCCGGGTCTTTTCTTTTTGTTGCGCGCGAATACCCACGAAAACAGTCACCTTGCGATTAGCGAGGCCAGATGATAACCCGAAGGCGGGGCCTGGATCAGGTTTGTCTCCGACTTTTTTACCATTGACCCGCATTCCGGCTCAATGGAGAATAGTGGACAGCTGTTCGCTGAATGGAGCCGAGTGAAATGGACCGCCCCCCGATCATCATGACCAACACCCTGCTGTTCACCCTCTCCGGGCTGACGGCACTGATTGCGGTACCCTGGTACGGCCTGACCCATGGCTATGACCTCTGGCAGTGGGGCAGCTTCCTGCTGCTGTTCTGCTACTGCGGCATCTCCATCACCGCCGGTTATCACCGACTCTGGTCGCACAAGGCCTACAAGGCACACCCCGCCCTGCAATGGATCTTCGCCATAGGCGGTGCCCTCGCCCTGCAAAACTCGGCCCTGCACTGGTCGTCCGATCACCGCCGTCACCACCGCCACGTGGATGACAACCAGAAGGATCCCTACAGCGCGGGCCGCGGCTTCTGGTACTCCCACATCGGCTGGATGCTGCGGGAATACCAGCGCGAGATCTACCACGACTACAGCAATGTGCGGGATCTGCAGAACAATGCCATCGTCGCCTTCCAGCACAAGCACTATCTGGCATTGACCCTGGCCACCAACATCGGCATCCCGCTGCTGCTCGGCCTGATCCACGGGGATCTGCTTGGCATGCTGCTGCTCGCCGGGGTGCTGCGCATGGTGATGACCCACCACACCACCTTCTTCATCAACTCCCTTGCCCACATCTGGGGCAGCCAGCCCTTCACCGATCGCAACAGTGCACGGGACAACGGCATCCTGGCCTTCTTCACCTTTGGCGAGGGGTACCACAACTTCCATCACCTGTTCGAAAACGACTACCGCAACGGCATCCGCTGGTGGCAGTTCGACCCCACCAAGTGGCTGATCCGCACTGCCGCCTGGTGTGGGCTGGCCGGGGATCTCAGATCCTGTCCTGAGGAGCGGATCGAGCAGGCCAGGCTGGAGATGCAGCTCAAACGCGCCCAGGCCAGGCTGCGCAAGGCAGAGGACAGGGAGCTGTGGCAGGCGCTGCTGCAGGAGGAGTACGACAAGCTGAGCCTGCAGATCCAGCACTACTACGCCAGCCGCAAGCAGTTGCTGGAGCAGCGCAAGCGCAAGGCGCTGGCGCGCTACGACAGGCTCAAGCTGCAGCTGGAGTATCGCAACCTGAGGGATGGCTTCCTCGTTGCCAAGCGCAACTGGAGTCGCCTGCTGGCGGGCATCGCCTGAGGGGAGTGACCGCCAACACCCATTGCCCAAGACCGCCCGCTGGCGGTCTTTTCATGGGCGTCTGGCGATGCCTTGGCATAAAAAAATGGGGCGACATTCGCATGTCACCCCCTCGCAAATAGCATGTTCCATATTGGGATCCGGCAATAACGGTGCTGATCCGCGTCACGGGTTTCCGCTCCCGATCCGCATCGCCAGCCAGAACACGCTGGCCGACCCATCCCCTTGCTGCCTTCACCCACACGGCAGACCAGCCGCCGTGTTTGTCCTTGCAACCGAAATACTACGCAGTTAAATAAAATAAAAAACCGTTATATGCGGCCCTGTATGCAAGCGAGGGCGCTGCATCAGGTTGCACCTGTCGACATAAAGTGATTAAAAACAATACGATAAAATCTCAATCCGGCTTTGGATGGCAAACGTTATCCTCGAAGGCGCACAAGGCTTTGCGAGATCTCGCACAAGCAGGGCCCCATTCACAGCCAGGGGCGCAGCGGCAGCCAGTCGCTCAGTCGCGCCAGCAGACGCCGCAGCGTCGAGGGCGCCACCACGGGATGGACCGCCGCCCGTTGCCAGCCGCAGAGCCAGTGCCGCAGCTCGGCACAGAGCGCCGGACAGCTCAGGTGCAGCATCAGCTCGGTGTTGAGCATCAGGGAGCGGGGATCCAGATTGAAGCTGCCGAGCAGGGCCTCCTCCTCCCCCATCAGGATCAGCTTGGCGTGCAGGCTCTGCGCCTCATCCGACAGTTCGGACAGCACTATGCCCTGCCGCTCCAGCCAGGGGCGGTGGCGCCGATAGGCACCATACACCAGGGGCACATCCGTGCTGGCCAGGGAGTTGGTCAGGATCTCGATGCCGACCCCCGCCTGACGCTGCCGCTTGAGATGGCGGCGCAGGCTTCGGGTCAGGATCAGGTAAGGACTCACCAACCGCAGCGCACCCCGGTTGCCCGCCAGCTTGCGCCCCAGCCGGGGCGCCGTGGTCGGCCGGGAGATAAGCCCCTTGCCGGGCCTGTCAAACCAGCACTCTCCGGCCCCCGGATGCCAACGCAGAGGGAGAGGCGCTTCATCAAACAGGCTGGCGGGCAGATCGTAAACCAAGGCCACCGCCGGGTCGGTCAGGGTCAGCAGGAAGTCGTTCACCACGCGGATCTCGGCGGGCAGCAGGGGGCGCCGCAACAGGCGCCGGATGGGGTGGCTCCAGCGACTGCGCCAGAACAGCTCGAAGCCCTGCTCGGCCTGGCGGCAGAGGGGGCCGCGGCAGATCAGATCCAGATCGACGAAGTGAGGGGGCGCCCCCAGCCCGAAGTAAGGATCGCCGATGTTGCGCCCCCCGATCACCGCCTCGTGGCCATCCACCAGCAGCAGCTTGTTGTGCATGCGGTGGTTGATGCGGCGAAAGCTGAGCAGGCCTTCCAGCAGCAGGGTCAGGGGGCGCCAGCCCCTGAGCCAGAACGGGTTGAACAGCCGCACCTCGATGCCAGGCTCTGCCGCCACCACCTCCAGGAATCGGTTGTCGCCGGCATAGAGATCGTCGATGAGCAGCTGGACCCGGACCCCGCGCCGCGCCGCATGGAGCAACTCGGACAGCAGCAGCTTGCCGCTGCTGTCCTCCTCCCAGCTGTAATACTGGGCCTGGATCCGGCTGCGGGCGCCGCGGATCAGCTGACAGCGCGCCTTGAGGGCGGCGCCGGGATCGTCGAGCAGGGCAAATTCGGCGGGGATCAAGGGTCATCTCCTTGTCATGAGACGGTGGCATAACCCAGACAACAGCCCCGATTGCAGCGTGTCAAGGAGTCGATGATGGAAGTGCGCGACCACCCCTACCTCAGCCAGCGACCACAAGCCAGTCAGCCGGATCCCACTCCCGCCAGACTGCTGACCCCCTGGTACCAACAGCACAGGGATCAGGGCTGGGAGGCCTTTCCCTTTACCCCAGAGGATGGCCTGCCCGACCGGCACTGAGCACTCAGGGCTGCGCCGCCTCCATGGCCTCTGTCTTGCCCTCCAGCTGGGGCAGGCTGAAGCGGTAGGCCACGTAGTATTTGTAGATGGTGCCGACGTAGTTGATGGGACCCTGGCCGACCTCGTTGGCCACCAGCTGCTCCACGTTGCCAAACCAGAGGTTCGGATCCAGCCCCCTCTCCCTGGCCTTGGCCTGCAGCGCCTGCACCCGGTTCGGGCCTGCATTGTAGGCCGCCAGGGCGAACAGGTGACGGTTGAGCTTGTCCATCCCGGGATCGTTGAAGTAGGTATCGAGAATGAGCCGCATGTAACGACAGGCCGCCTCGACATTGCCTTCCAGGCTGGTGAGCCGGGCGCCACGGATCCCCACCTCGCCCCCGGTGCTCGGCAGCAGCTGCATGATGCCGACAGCCCCGCGGTGGGAGCGGACATTGGTATTGAGCCCCGACTCCTTGTAGGCCAGCGCCGCCAGCATCAGCCAGTCCAGCTCATATTTGTCGGCCTGGGTTTCCAGCACCTTGCGGATGGTCGACAACCGCCCCAGGGGGTCCGGCGCCAGTATGTTGCTCATCTTGTCACTCTGGGCCAGCAGACGACGCAGTGTCATGTCGCTGTAGAGGGTGCGTTTGCTCGACTCCGAGATATAGGCATTCACCGCCTTGAGCAGCTCGGGGCTGTTGTTGCGCAGCGCCCAGGCGCTGCGCCCCTTGTCCCGCAGCGGGATCAGCTTGTGGGCCTTGAGGCCCCCTATCATGTCGAGCCAGATCCGCCCCTTGAAGCTGTCGGTGACGGTCAGCGGTATGATGCCGGCCGCCACCATCTCCAGCAGATCCCCGTCCTGCAGGTACTCGGGTACTGTCTCTATGTAGACGGGGGGCAGCCCCAGCTCGCGGAACAGCCAGTTGAGCTGACGCAGGCTCTCGTAATAGCTGGAGCTGGCCCGCACCCAGATCCGCCGACCAGACAACTGGGTGATGCGGTTGAAGCCCGTCAGCTCCCGCTGGCTCACCACCCACTCCTCGATGGGCGAGATGAGCGGCTGGGAGAAGGTAACCTGCTCGCGCCGGGTCGGCGTCACCGTCAGGTTGGCCGCCACCAGATCCCCCCGCCCCTCGGTGAGGTAGTCCAGCAGCTTGTCCTGACGCACCGGGATATAGATGATCTTGAGCTTGAGCTTCTCCTTGGGAAGATAGGTCTGGTTCAGCCAGCGCTCGAAGCCTTGCAGTTGATTGACCAGGATGCCGTACTGGGCCCCTTTGTCGAAGAAGAAGAAGCCCCGTTCATAGACCACCAGGGCCCTGAGCTCTTTCTGTTGCAGTATGTGTTCGAGATCCCCGGGTTGGGGCAGGAGTTTGGGTTTGACGTCCGCGGCACGCGAAGGGGCATCACCAGGCTGGGAACCGGGATCCGCCGCCAGCAGAGGGAGAGAACAGAGGACCAGCAGGGCCCAAAGCCATCGCATCATGATGTAACCACCTTCTGTTGGTCGACTCGAGCCGGATGATTGCCCGGCAGGGCAAGGCCTGGAACCCATGACAGAGTGCCATCGCGGCATCAGGGCAGTCGGAGCCACTGGTGCCGGACTGAAACCGGCTCGTCCGTGGGATAACTCACTATACAACGCAAAGAGAGGGAAAAGGCGAGGGGCAAAGCAATACGGCAGGCAAGCCTGCCGTCTCATCAGGGGGCTCAGATAGAGCGGGCACGCATCTCGAAAATCAGCTTCTCGGCGGTGCAGGTGAATTGCAGGCGGGCCTTCAGGATCACGCCGTCGGCGCCCTGGGTCAGTTCGCTGTCGATCACGGCTTCGGCGGTCACCTGCTTGGCCAGCGCCTCATAGGCTGCCAGCTTGGCACGGGCATCGGCTTCTGCCGCGGCCTCGATCACCAGCTCCATCACATCGTCGCCTTCACCTATGATGGTACCGATCTCGGCGTAGCAGCCGCAGCTGTCGCAGGTTTCATTCAATTCCACTTTTTCGTCTACAGACATACTTCCACTCCTACTCATTTCGGATGTACTTCATCGTCACGCAAGGCTTTACGAAAATCCCTGATGGCGGTGCCCAGATCCTCACCGGTGCCGGCCAGGCGTTTGCTGCCAAACACCACGACGACGACCACCAGCAGGATCAACAGATGCCAGATATGAATTCCACCAAGTCCCATAGGGATATCCCTGATAGATAGATACCCGTTGTTTGTATCAAAAGAAGGCGCAACGATTGTTGGGCAAAATCAAGGCAGGCGCAAGTTGGCAGGAAAATCGTCAAAAAACCTAAAAAGATACGGCGACCCTTGGCCGCCGTATGAGTCGGTGCTACTTGTCCCCTCAACCGCTACATCCTGTACCAGTCGCCATGAAGGCGAGAGACAGGTCGAGCATAGGGTCGCCAAGATATGAAAACAAATGGTATAAATTCATCTAAGAATTGAAGAGGATTCATATCATGTTGCTGGAACAGCTCGGGCGCATAGACCTTAATCTGTTGATTATCCTGCAAGTCTTGCTGGAGGAGCGCAATGGCAGCCGGGCCGCCCGCCGTCTGCACCTGAGCCAGTCCGCCGTCAGCAAGGCCCTGGGCCGCCTGCGGGAGACCTTCGACGATCCCCTGTTCGTCCGCTCCGCCTACGGGCTGGATCCCACCCCGCGCGCCCTCGATCTGCAGCAGCAGTTGCAACCCATACTGCTCTCCCTGGACAACCTGATCCAGCCCCCTGCCTTCGATCCCGCCAGCACAGAGCGGGAGTTCGTCATCGCCAGCATGGACAGCGCCTTCACCCTGTTCGCGCCGCTCTACCTGAGCGAGCTCAAGCGCCAGGCACCTGGGATCCGGCTGCGTTACGAGGAGTGGACAGAGCACAGCCTGACCGAGATGAGCCAGGGTCAGGTGGACATCGCCTTCACGGTGCGGGAGAACTGCATCAACTCGGATTTCAGGCTGGATACCCTGCCCAACGCCATCTGCCAGCGACTGCTCGCCATCGATGACCTCACCTGCCTGGTACAGCGGGATCACCCGGCCCTGCGCGAACCCGAGTGGGATCTCCCCCGCTACCTGGCCTATCCCCATGTGCAGACCTATTGCGAGGGACGGGATCGCTGGATGCTGGATCACAAGCTGGCGGAGCAGGATCTCTACCGCCGGATCGAGGCGACAGTGCCCTCCTTCGAGGCGGCGCTGCGCATGGGCATGCATTCGGACATGATAGTGACCCTGTCACGGCTCTATGCCCGCCACGCGACCCAGGTCTATCCGCTGGTGCCGCTGCCGCTGCCCATCGCCCTGGACAGCATCTCCCACCTGCTCATCTGGCATCAACGCCACGAGGAGGATCCCGGCCACCGCTGGCTGCGGGAGACCCTGCTCACCCTCATCATGGGCAAGCTGGAGACCCCAGGCGACCCGTCCCGCCAGGACGAGGCGCTGGCCGTCATGGACGCACAATAAGAAAGGGGCTGCCTGGCAGCCCCTTTCTTCTTACCCCTGGCCCGTCACCGCCAGATAGTGGTGCACCCCATCCAGCAGCATCTGCACCGAGATCATCACCAGCAGCATGCCCATCAGCCGCTCCACGGCGGTGAGTCCTCGCTCACCCAGCAGCTTGTTGAACAGCTCGTAGAACATCAGGATCACGGCGCTGGCGCCCCAGGCCATCAGCAAGGCCAGGGACCAGTCCGCCATCCGGGTCGGCTCCTGGTTCGCCAGCAGCAGCAGGGAGGCCAGGATGGAGGGGCCCGCTATCATGGGGATGGCCATGGGCACCAGGAAGGGCTCCTCCCCCGCCGCCAGCCCGGTCACGCCGCCGGGGCTCGGGAAGATCATCTTGATGGCGATGAGGAACAAGATGATGCCCCCGGCGATGCTGACCGCCTCCTGGCGCAGGTTCAGGAAGCTCAGGATCTGCTGACCGGCAAACAGGAAGCCCAGCATGATGCCTAAGGAGAACAGCAGCTCGCGGAGCATCACCTTGCGCCGCCGCTTGGGATCGACGTGGCGCAGGATGGAGAGGAAGACCGGCAGGTTGCCCAGCGGATCCATGATCAGAAACAACATGACGGCAGCGGAGAAAGTATCCATACAGGTTCCCGGGCGTTGCCCAGGCCAAGCCTTTAACAGAGGGGGGAGAGGGCGAAATATAACAAAGGAGGCGGGATTCGGCGAGCGCCCCGGTGCGCTCGCCGCGGGATCAGCCGTGGTTGCAGATCTTGTCGGCCCGGGTCTGGAAACCCTGCTCGGACTCGATGAACTTGCCGCGTTTGGCCAGCAGGCTGATCAGCGCCTCCGCATCCATCTCGCTCGCGCTGCAGGTATGAAAGCGGGCATCGGCGCCAAAGCGCGCCTCAATCGCCTCCCTGAGGCTGGCCCGGGTAAAATGGCCCCCCTCTTCCAGCATCATCTCCATCACTTCGTGACCGTGTATCGACTGGGACATCTCAAGCCTCTTTAATCATCATGTCAGATGTCCATTAGAGCCTGAACCCCGTCCCTCGACCTTGATATAAGCCAACAAAACGCCTTTTTTAGCTCCCCTGGGCTGGCCGTGGGCCTCGCTTTGTCGATAATGTGGCAACCTGATCGGGGGATGGCTACACTAGCGCCCCCTTTGCCATCGCAGACAGAAAATAAGGACATTGGCGTCATGCTGTTCCATGGATTGGTCTTCAAGCCCTGGCGGATCTGGACCCGCCGCCCGCTCTGGTTGAAGACACTGCTCGGCATGCTGACCGGGATAGGTCTCGGGCTCTGCTTCAGCGAGCAGGCACTGCTGCTCAAGCCCATCGGCGTCCTGTTCGTCAACACCATACAGATGCTGATGGTGCCCCTCATCTTCTGCTCCGTCATCGCCGGCCTCACCGCCCTGCTCAAGGGCAAGACCCTGGACAGGATCGGCAGCAAGGCCATAGGCCTCTATCTCTTTTCCACCGCCATCGCCATCTGCATCGGCCTGGTGATGGGCTGGCTGCTGGAACCCGGCATGGGCGCCAACATGGGGCCCTACGAACGGACCGGCGTGACGGTGCAGCCGACCCTGGCCAGCGTGCTGAGCCATCTGGTGCCCCACAACCCGGTGCAGGCCATGGTGGATGGCAAGATACTGCAGGTGATCGTCTTTGCGGTGGCCCTCGCCCTGGCCCTCAATGCCACCGGCCGGCGCGGCCGCCCTGCCATCCTGTTCTTCACCTCCCTGGCGGAGGGGATGTTCAAGCTGACCCAGATAGTGATGGCGCTGGCCCCCTATGGCGTCTGCGCCCTGATGGCCTGGATGACGGGCAGATACGGGGTGAGCCTGCTGCTGCCCCTGCTCAAGGTGATAGGCGCCGTCTACCTCGGCTGCCTGCTGCACGTGCTCGGGGTCTACAGCAGCCTGCTGATCCTGCTGGCCCGCCTCAATCCGCTGCACTACTTCAAGAGCATCGTCGACGCCCAGGCGGTGGCCTTCACCAGCAGCTCAAGCAGCAGCACCCTGCCCATCAGCCTGGCCTGCGCCGAGCGCCGGCTGGGGGTCTCTCCCGCCATCACTGCCAAGGTGCTGCCCATAGGCGCCACCATCAACATGGATGGCACCGCCCTCTATCAGGGAGTGACGGCGCTGTTCGTGGCCCAGGCGTTCGGGGTGGATCTGCACCTGGTGGATTACCTGACCATCATCAGCATCGCCACCCTGGCCAGCATAGGCACGGCCGGCACGCCGGGCACCGGGCTGATGCTGCTGACCCTGACGCTGACCGCGGTGGGATTGCCGCTGGAAGGGGTGGCGCTCATCGCCGGGATAGACAGGATCCTCGACATGGCCCGTACCACGGTCAACGTCTCCGGCGACATCCTGGTGTCAGTGCTGATCGCCCGCAGCGAGAAGGAGCTGGATCTGGCGATCTATCACGATGCCAGCGCGGGCGAGGACATCGACTTCACCCTGCGCTGAGGGTGACGGGAGGTAAAGATCTCAGTGATCCTGGGGATCGTGATGGCAGCGCCAGCAGATATCGAAGTTGGCGCCGTTCTCCTCCCCACACTGACCGCACAGCCAGCCATTGCCCTGGCGCTGCTGGTAGCGCTCTATGATCCGGCCTGCCCGCCGGCGATCCTGCTCGCTCACCATCAGGGTGACCTGCAGCAGATCCACGGGCAACTCCCCCAGTGCCCCCGAGAGCCCCTCCCCGCTGAGCCGCACCCGCACCCCTTCGACTTCAAGCGCCCCTTTCAAGGCATGCGCCTCCAGTGAATGAGAGGCTCGATACAAGTTAATCCACTGCTCCATATATCCTCTCCTCGCAACCCCTTGTCGATGCACCGGCGGTGCCAGCCCACGGACCATCACTCTTTCTCTGCATGACCATTTACCGCTCACAGCAGGTTGTCGATGCCGTAAGTCGGGCCGTTGGCCACCAGAAAATCGATAAACACCCTCAACTTGCGCGGCATCAGCCGACGCTCGGGAAACAACAGATAGATGGGCACCTTGGGCTGCTGCCAATCCGGCAGCAGGGCCACCAGAGAGCCGTCGGCCAGCTCATCATGGCACAACATGGCGGGCAGGGAGGCAAGCCCCAGCCCGGCCTTCGCCGCCTCTCTGGCACAGGTGATGTTGTTGACCTGGAAACGGGACGGCGGATCCACCAGCACTTCCCGGCCATCCAGTTCAAAACACCAGTGGGAGGCGAGAAAACCGCTGCTGACCGCGACCCGCTCATGGCGCACCAGATCCTCGGGGCGGGAGATTGCCGGGCCGCGCGCCAGATAATCCGGGCTGGCGCAGAGCAGGCGCCCGGTGCTCCACAGGCGCCGTGCCGCCAGGTTGGAGTCGCTCATGTCGCCGATCCTCACTATGGCATCCAGCCCCTCGCTGATGGGATCCACTATGCGGTTGGTCAGCTCCAGATCCACCCGCAGCCCCGGATAGGCTTGCAGAAAGTGGGCCACCAGCCGACCCATCACCAGCTGCCCCGTCTCGATGGGGACCGCCAGCTTGAGGGTGCCGGTCACCTCCTGCTGACTGGCACTCAGCATCAGCTCGGCCTGGGCCAGCTCCTCCACCGCCTTGCTGCAGCGCAGGTAATACTGCTCCCCGGCTTCGGTCAGGGTGAGCTGGCGGGTGGAGCGATAGAGCAGCCGCACGCCGAGGTGCTGCTCCAGTTCGGCGATGCGGCGGCTCACCGTCGCCTTGGTCATGCCCAGCTCCTGGGCGGCGGCGGTAAAAGAGCCCTTGTCGACGATGCGCACCAGAATCAAGGCTGCATTCAAGTCCATTGTTTCACCAGTGAAACTGTATATCTCATGAATGGATACTAATCGAAACAGTTACGCGATGTTAGCCTGCCCGCCACAGTTCAGGAAAAACCCATATCATGAGTCAACACAAGAAGATCCCCCTGCTGGCAGCCCTGCTGCTGGCCCTGCTCGGCATGCTGTTTGCCGCCTACTGGTATCTGCACGGCCGCCATTTCGAGAGCACCGACAACGCCTATCTGCAGAGCGAGGTGACCGGCATCGGCTCCAAGCTGCCCGGCTACATCAGCGAGGTGCTGGTGACCGACAACCAGGAGGTCAAGGCCGGCCAGCTCATCGCCAGACTGGATGACAGGGAGTACAGAACCCGGGTGCTCGAGGCCGAGGCCGATCTGCACCTCAATCAGGCGACGGCGGAGAACCTGGCCGCCACCCGTACCCAGCAGCTGAGCCTCATTCGTCAGGCCGAGGCCAGGGTCGCCTCGGCCAATGCCGAGCAGGTGCGGGCCCAGCAGCAGGTGCGCCGGGTCAGCCAGCTCAATCAGCGCAACTACAGCTCCCAGGACAGCCTGGACGAGGTGCGCGCCGGTCTGCAGGTCAATCAGGCGCAGGAGCAGGAGGCCAAAGCCGCCCTGCAGGCCGCTCGCGAGCGCCTGCTGGTGCTGGACGCCGAAGCCAAGCAGAACCAGGCCAGGCTGGCACTGAGTGAAGCCCAGCTCGAACAGGCCAGGCTGGAGCTCGGCTACACAGAGCTGCGGGCCCCGGCGGACGGCATCATCGGCAAGCGCAGCCTGCGGGAAGGGCTCTATGTGCAGTCCGGCATGCAGGTCGCCAGCCTGGTGCCGCTGCAACAGGTGTGGGTCGAGGCGAACTTCAAGGAGACCCAGCTGCAGCACATGCAACCGGGCCAGCGGGTGGAGGTGATCCTGGATGCCTATCCGGATCAGCCGGTCGAGGGGATCATCGACAGCCTGGCCCCCGCCACCGGCGCCAAGTTCGCCCTGCTGCCGCCGGAGAACGCCACCGGCAACTTCACCAAGATAGTGCAGCGGGTGCCGGTCAAGATCCGCATCCCCGAGCCGGGCACACTGGCAGGCAAGCTGCTGCCGGGCCTCTCCAGCGAGGTGATAGTGGACACCCGCACCCCTGATCCCGTGGTCGCCGCCAACTGATGGAACCCATTCCACGTCGCAACTGGATCGCGGTCATGGGGGGCCTCATCGGCGCCTTCATGGCCATCCTCGACATCCAGATCACCAACGCCTCCCTGAAGGACATTCAGGGGGCCCTCTCGGCCACCCTGAGCGAGAGCTCCTGGATCTCCACCTCCTACCTGGTGGCGGAGATGATCGCCATCCCCCTCAGCGGCTGGCTGAGCCGGGGGCTGAGCGTGCGCCGCTACCTGCTGTGGACCACGGGAGCCTTCATCGTCGCCTCAGTGCTCTGCTCGTTCAGCTGGAACCTCACCAGCATGATCGTCTTCCGGGCGTTGCAGGGTTTCACCGGCGGCGCGCTCATTCCCATGGCCTTCTCCCTCATCGTCAGCCTGCTGCCGCTGCACAAGCGGGCCACCGGCATGGCGCTGTTCGGCCTCTGTGCCACCTTCGCCCCCGCCATAGGCCCGACGCTCGGGGGCTGGCTGACGGAGCAGCTCTCCTGGCACTACATCTTCTACCTGAACGTGCCCCCCGGCCTGCTGGTGATGGCCATGCTGGCCCACGGTCTGGACAGGAAGCCGGTGGACTGGGAGGTGATAAAACGGGTGGATCTGGTCGGCATCCTCACCATGGCGGTGGGGCTGGGCCTGCTGGAGGTGGTGCTGGAAGAGGGCAACAGAGAGGACTGGTTCGGCTCCAGCTTCATAGTGCGGCTCACCGTCATCTCAGTGGTGGCCCTGGTGTTCTTCGTCATCAGCCAGTTGCTGCGCCGCCATCCTCTGGTCAATCTGCGGCTGCTGCACAGCCCGCGCTTCGCCCTGGCCTGCTTCGCCTACCTGGTGCTCGGCATGGCGCTGATGGGCTCCATCTATGTGCTGCCGCTCTACATGGCGCAGATCCACAACTACAACGCTCTGGAAATAGGCGAAGTGCTGATGTGGATGGGCCTGCCCCAGTTGCTGGTGCTGCCCCTGGTGCCCAGGCTGGTCACCCGGATAGATCCCCGCTACCTGGTGAGCTTCGGTTTCCTGGTGTTTGCCATCAGCTGCTTCATGAACGTCAACATGAGCGCCGACTACGCCGGCCCCCAGCTGATCCAGTCGCTGATAGTGCGGGCCCTGGGCCAGCCCTTCATCATGGTGCCCCTCTCCCTGGTGGCGACCGCCAGCCTGACCCCGGAGGAGATCCCCTCCTCCTCCACCCTGCTCAACGTGCTGCGCAACCTCGGGGGGGCCTTCGGCATCGCCATCATAGCCACCCTGATCGACAACGACACCCGTGTCCATGTCAGCCAGATCGGCAGCACCCTGGCCGCCACCAGCATAGAGGGGCAGAGCTACCTGCTGCAGCTGACCCAGACCATGATGGCCCAGGGCTCGGATCCTGCGCTCGCCCAACAGCAGGCCAGGGCCATGCTATCGAACACCATCAACCGGGAGGCCGCCATCATGGCCTACAACAAGGTGTTCTACGTGATGGGCATCTTCCTGCTGATCGCCAGCGCCCTGATGCTGCTGCTCAGGCAGCCAGCCCCCAGGGCCGTCGACGCCGAGCCGCTGGAGGCGTGACAGCGGAATGACAAAACGGGCCCAATGGCCCGTTTCTTTATGGTCGACGAAGCCTGCTTATCCCGCGAGAGAGGCGGCAATCAGGAACTGGGCGGCGAAGTAGCTGCTCATGATCCAGGCGGTGGCATGGGGGAAGGGGCGGCGGAAGCGATCGAGGGCCAGCATGCTGTCGGAGAAGAGGAACATCAGCGCCCCCACCAGGGCGGCGGCACTGCCTGCTGTGAGGGAGGCGTGCCAGGCGCCGGCGGCGACCCAGGCCATGGCGATGATCACCAGCATGTAGCAGAAGACGGGGATCTTCATCTCGCCGAGCCTGCCCCACAACAGGCCGAACACCATGCCGGCCACCAGCAACAGCAGCAGGCCGTCGATCAGCTTGAGCACAAGGGGGCCCTGGGCGAAACCGACTATGTAGCAGAGGTGGGCGACAAAAAATGCCGCCAGTCCCTGAATGAAGCGATCCCGTGGCAGCATCAGCAGCACGTCACCGGCCAGCGACAGGCAGAGGCCGAGCAGGATCCAGGCGTGGGAGCCGTTGTGGTCGTCACTCTGGTAACCAAACGCCAATGCGATGATGAACAGCATGGTCAGCGGTTTGCTGATGTAGAACTGACGGGAGTCTGAGCCATAAGCCGCGCGGATGTGCCACCAGCCAGATGCGATGATCAAGAAACTCAATAACATGCCCTGCTCCTCACGTGTTGCTCGCACTCACACGGCAACCTCTTTAGTGCCCGCAAGAGTAGCAAATTCCCCCGTCCAGTGGCAGGGGGCGAAGCAGATGACACCCTACACCTAAAGTCTAATTGCCCCCTGCTCGCCGCTCGGGCATAAGAGACTGCTCTGGAGGATCACCATGGAAGACGCTATGACCAACTACCTGCCTGCTATCGATATCATGATGTGCCATCTGGGGATCAGCTTCGAACAAGCGTGCGAACAGCTTGGTCTGAGCCCGCAGGAACAACAGACCCTGGATCAACTGCAAAAGCAGAAGCAAACCCAGTCAAACTAGCCCTACCGGCATGGGCATCAGATGTAGCTTCGAACAACCTGATTCGAGCCTGATGCGCCGGGACTGACGGAAGAGATCCCGCCCCTGTATTGAAAACGGCGCCATCGAGGCGCCGTTTTTATTGGTGGTGTCTATGAACGGATGGCCCGTCGCCGTTGCAGCCAGACCACGGCCCCGAACAGCAGGAAGCCCGGCAGCCACATCAGCTCCTTGAGCCAGCGCTCGGTGGGAGCCTTGACGCTCAGGATCTGCTGATCCATCTCCAGCCCCAGATCGGCGGCCTGGCTGCCGAAGGTGACGCTGTCGATCAGGATCTTGCCATCCTGTTCATAGGTCTGGATCCCGAGCTTGCCGAGGCGATCCTCGCCGCTCGCGCCGTCCGGCACTGGCAGCAGCACGGTGAAGCGGCGCAGCTTGCCGACCGCATCCTCTCCTTCCATCTCCAGGCGCAGGGTGCTTTCGGCCTCCACCTGTTCCATGGTCTGAACCAGCTCGGCCGGCGCCGTGTCACGGTACGGATCGTGCAGCCGATCCATCCAGAAGCCGGGACGGAACAGGGTGAAGGCCACCAGCAGCAGCAGCACGCTCTCGTACCAGCGGCTCTTCACCAGGAAGAAGCCCTGGGTCGCGGCGGCGAAGATCAGCATGGCGATGGTGGCCACGATGAAGATCAGCACGCCATGGGCGAAGTCCACGTTGATGAGCAGCAGGTCGGTGTTGAAGATGAACAGGAAGGGCAGCGCCGCGGTGCGCAGGCTGTAGTAGAAGGCGGTGATCCCGGTCTTGATGGGATCCCCCTTGGAGACGGCCGCCGCGGCGAACGAGGCCAGCCCCACCGGCGGGGTCACGTCCGCCATGATGCCGAAATAGAACACGAACAGGTGCACCGCGATGAGCGGCACTATGAGGCCGTTCTGCTGCCCCAGGGTGACGATCACCGGCGCCAGCAGGCTGGACACCACTATGTAGTTGGCTGTGGTCGGCAACCCCATGCCGAGGATCAGGCTCAGCAGGGCGGTGAGCAGCAGCATCAGCAGCAGGTTGCCCATGGAGAGGAACTCCACCAGATCCGCCAGCACCAGGCCGACCCCGGTCTGGGAGACGGCCCCGACTATGATGCCGGCGGTGGCGGTGGCGATGCCGATGCCGATCATGTTGCGGGCGCCGGCAATCAGCCCCTCGCGCAAGTCCACCATGCCGTCGGTGAAGGTACCGTAGTCATGCTTGCCGTCGGTGCGCAGCCAGTTCAGCAGCGGGCGCTGGGTCAGCAATATGATGATGAGCATCACCGAGCCCCAGAAGGCCGACAGACCCGGGGAGAGGCGCTCCACCATCAGGCACCACACCAGTACCACCACGGGCAACAGGAAGTGCAGGCCGGAGAGCAGTACGGAGCGGGTCTCGGGCAGCTCGTCGAGGGGCTTGTCCGGATCTTCCGCCGGCAGCGGTGCATTGCTCGCGGCAATCTTGAGCAAGCCGACATAGGCCAGGGCCAGCAGCACGCAGACCCCCAGCAAGGCGTGATCCCCCAGCACCGGCTTGAGCCAGCCGAGGCCGTAGTAGACCGCCATCGACAGGCCGCTGATGAGGGCGGCACCGAAGGCAAAGCCGGTCAGACGGCGCAGCCAGGGCTTGGGTTGATGACCGCCGATGGGCTCCATGCCGAGCTTGAGCGCTTCCAGGTGGACTATGTAGAGCAGCGCTATGTAGGAGATGGCCGCCGGCAGGAAGGCGTGCTTGATGATCTCCACGTAGGGAATGCCCACGTACTCCACCATCAGGAAGGCCGCCGCCCCCATCACGGGGGGCATGATCTGGCCGTTGACCGAGGAGGCCACTTCCACCGCACCGGCCTTCTCCTTGGAGAAGCCGACGCGCTTCATCATGGGGATGGTGAAGGTGCCCGTGGTGACCACGTTGGCGATGGAGGAGCCGGAGATGACCCCGGTCAGGGCCGAGGCGACCACGGCCGCCTTGGCCGGGCCGCCACGCAGGTGGCCGAGCAGACTGAAGGCAAGCTGGATGAAGTAGTGGCCGGCACCGGCCCGCTCGAGCAGGGCGCCGAACAGCACGAACAGGAAGACGAAGCTGGTGGAGACCCCAAGGGCGATGCCGAACACCCCTTCGGTGGTGATCCACTGGTGGTTGGCCAGGGCATGCAGGCTCACCCCGCGGTGTGCCAGCAGAGAGGGCATCCAGGGGCCGGCCAGGCTGTAGGCCAGGAAGACGATGGCGATGACCGCCAGGGCCGGGCCCAGGGCGCGGCGGGCGGCTTCCAGCAAGAGCGGTATGCCGATGCAGGCGACCACGAAGTCCATGGTGGTCAGGTTGCCGGGACGCTGGGCCAGCTGCTCATACATGATGAACAGGTAGCTGGCGACGGCGGCGCCGATGAGGCCGAGGGCGATGTCGGCGAGCGGCACCCGATCCCGCGGCGAGCTGCGCATGGCGGGGAAGACCAGATAGGCGAGCAGGATGGCGAAGGCCAGGTGGATCGAGCGGGTTTCCGTGTCGTTGAGGACACCGATGCCGAGGGAGAACGGCAGCGGCGAAGCGATCCAGAGCTGGAACAGAGACCAGACCAGGGCGAGGCCTGCGATGATCCAGCTCATGGTGCCGACCGGCAGTCGGGCTCCGACGTCCTGGGCGATCAGCTCCTCGGCCGAGAGCGCCTCTTGTTGTTGTGTTTGCTGCATAGTGTGACTCTGTTGGTGCTGCAATAAACGAGACTCGCTCCCCCGAAGGAGGAGCGAGTCCGGGGCACATCCGAAGACGCTGCCGGATTACATCCAGCCGCGTTCCTTGTAGTAGCGGACCGCGCCTTCATGCAGCGGGGCAGAGAGACCGACCTTGATCATGTCGGCTTCTTTCAGGTCGGCAAATGCCGGGTGCAGACGCTTGAAGCGATCCAGGTTGTCAAACACCGACTTGGTCAGCTGGTAGACCACTTCCGGATCGGCCTTGGCGCTGGTGGAGAGGACCGCCTTGCCGCCGATGGACGGGGTCGGGTTCGGGCTGCCCTTGTAGAGGCCACCCGGGATCTCGGCCTTGGTGTAGTAGCTCTTCTCGGCCAACAGCTTGTCGATAGCCTCGCCGGTCACCGGCACCAGCACTGTGTCGGTGGTGGTAGAGGCTTCCTGGATGGCACCGTTCGGGTGGCCAACGAAGTAGCTCATGGCATCGATGTTGTTGTCACCCAGGGCAGAGGCCTGCTCGGCGGGTTTCAGCTCGGAAACCAGGCCGAAGTCGCCCTTCTTCCAGCCCTTGACGGCCATGATCTCTTCCATGGTGTCACGCTGACCTGAACCCGGGTTGCCAATGTTGACGCGCTTGCCCTTCAGATCGTCGAAGCTGGCGATCTTGGCGTCCTTGCGGGCCAGAATGGTGAACACTTCGCTTTGCAGGGAGAAGACGGCGCGGATGTCATCCATGGCCCCTTCGGCCTTGAACGGCTCGACACCCTTCATCGCCTTGTACTGGTGGTCGGACTGCATGATGCCGAAGTTGAACTCGCCGGAGCGGATACCGTTGACGTTGGCCACACCACCGCCACTGGCCGGGGCGTTGCACTTGATCTGGTGATCGGCGGCGCCGCGATTGAGGAAACGGCAGATGGACTGACCCGCCACGTAGTAGACGCCGGTCTGACCGCCGGTACCTATGGTCACGAAGCGCTCCTGCGCTTGCAGCGGACCACCAAAAGAGACACCGACCAGGGCAGCCGACAAGGCGCACGCCAAGGATAATCCTTTCATGTTCTTCATCCTTTTCATTGATTTATCCCACCCGATTCCCGGGTGAATATGAGACGGACCCGCATCCAGACTGGGTCTGCCTATACAGCCTCGTACGAGGAAATGGTCGAGCGGCGAGCGCCCTTCCATAAGCCACCATCATCCTGCGGTGAGATAATCAGCGTCATGCCGATCGGAGGTGATCTGACCACAACCAGGTCAGTTCAAAAGATTTAACACCCCTGATTAAGCACATGGCGCCAACATAAATCAAACAAAACAGCAAAATGGCGGATTTAAATAGCGAGAATTTTGAAGCGGATCATTTATTTCTCTGCCGCAGGTTAATTACATGAGCCCGTGAATGGAAGCAATAAAAAAGCGGTCAGATTCTTTCGTAACCCTTGACTGGCAAGGGTTAGCATCTTGGTTCGTTATATCGAAATAACGACAATATCCAGCATAAATACAACATTAATGACGATTTTATCGCCAAGATGCAGAAACCCCGATCCGGGGCTGCCGGAACGGGGTTTGGTAACAAGCTGATTTCATTTGGGCCCGGCAATCACGCCTTGCTGCCAGCCAGCTCCAGGATAAAGGCGAACTCCAGGGCGATATCCTCGTAAGCCTTGAAACGCCCCGACTTGCCGCCGTGACCGGCATCCATGTCGGTGCTGAGCAGCAGCTGGTTGTCGTCCGTCTTCAGCTCCCGCAGCTTGGCGACCCACTTGGCGGGCTCCCAATACTGCACCTGGGAGTCGTGCAGCCCGGTGGTGACCAGCAGGTTGGGGTAGGCTTGCGCCTTGACCTGATCGTAGGGGCTGTAGCTCTTCATGTAGTCGTAGTAGCGCTTCTGGTTCGGGTTGCCCCACTCGTCGTACTCCCCTGTGGTGAGGGGAATGGACTCATCCAGCATGGTGGTGACCACGTCGACGAAGGGCACCTGGGCCACCACGCCGCGATAGAGCTCTGGCGCCTGGTTGATGATGGCCCCCATCAGCAGGCCGCCGGCGCTGCCCCCCATGGCGTAGACCTGGTCTCTGGCGCCATAGCCCTGGGCCACCAGCGCCTCGGTCACGTCGATGAAGTCGTGGAAGGTATTCTGTTTTTTCAGCAGCTTGCCGTCTTCATACCAGGGGCGCCCCAGCTCTTCGCCGCCCCGGACATGGGCGATGGCGTAGACGAAGCCTCTGTCCAGCAGGCTCAGGCGCGAGCTGCTGAAGTCGGGATCCATGCTGGCGCCGTAGGAGCCGTAGCCATAGACCAGCAGGGGGTTCTTGCCCTCCTTCTTGAACAGATCCTTGCGATAGACCAGGGAGACAGGCACCGCCACCCCGTCGCGGGCGGTCACCCAGACCCGTTCGCTGGCATACTGGTCGGCCTTGAAGCCCGCCACCGGCTGCTGCTTGAGCAGGGTGCGCTTGCCGCTGTCCAGGTTCAGCTCATAGGTGGAGGACGGCGTGGTCATGGAGGAGTAGCCGTAGCGCAGGGCGCTGGTCTCCGGCTCCGGGTTGTAGGCGAGCCAGGTGACATAGGCGGGGTCGTCGAAGGCGATCTCTTTCTGCTCGCCGCTCTGCCAGTTGATCTGGCGCAGCCGGGTCAGCCCCTTGCTGCGCTCCTCCAGCACCAGCCAGTCCCTGAACAGGGCATAGCTCTCCAGCAGCACGTCCGGATTGGGGGCTATCACCGCCTTCCAGCGCTCCACCGGGCTCTCCCTGGTCTCATAGAGGCCAAAGTTCTTGCCGTCCTTGTTGGAGCGCACATAGAAGCGGCCGCGGTAGTGATCCAGGCTGTATTCGTGATCCACCTGACGGGGCAGGAACAGGCGCGGCGCCTGGACCGGCGTGTTGGCGTCGATGAGGCGCGCCTCGCTGGTGGTGGTGCTGGAGAGGGCGATGACGATGAAGTCTTCCGAGGTGGTGGCATAGAGGCTGACGTAGAAGCTGTCATCCTTCTCCTCGTAGACCAGCTGATCCTTGGCGGGATCGCTGCCCAGCTCGTGGCGATAGACCTGATAGGGCAGCAGTGTCTTGGGGTGCTTGCGCACATAGAACACCGTCTTGCTGTCGTTGGCCCACACCAGGTTGCCCGAGGTGTTCTCCAACTTGTCGGCGGCCCAGGTGCCGCTCTCCAGATCGAGGAACTGGATCTGGTACTGACGGCGGGAGAGGAAGTCTTCCGCCACCGCCAGCCAGCGGTTGTTGCGGCTCACCTCCAGGGCTCCCAGGGAATAGAACTCGTGACCCTCGGCGCGCTGGTTGCTGTCCAGCATCAGGCTGGCGTCCTTCTCCCCCACCCTGGTGCGGGAATAGATGGCGTACTCCTTGCCCGGCTCATAGCGGGTCTGGTAGCGGTAGCCGTTCTTCACATAGGGCACCGACTCGTCCTGCTGGGGGATGCGGGCCACCATCTCCTTGTAGAGCTGGTCACGCAACGGCTGAACTGGCTTGAGCATGGCCTCGGTGTAGGCGTTTTCGGCCTTGAGATAATCCAGCACCTCGGGCTTCTGGCGCTCGTCGTCACGCAGCCAGTAATAGTTGTCGATCCGGACGTCCCCGTGCTTTTTCAGGGTATGGGGGTGCTTGGGGGCCAAAGGAGGCAGGATGGGGGTTTCGCTTGTCGGCATGACGGGCTCTTCATTGGCATGGGTACAGGGCGCGGCGACCAGATAAGCCAGCAGCAGCAACCCTCGGGGAAAGATGAACATGTCGCATCCTTTGCGCTGTAACAGGGCAGGCAGGCTCGCGGGGAGCGCCATGAATTGACGATCAAGCCGCCGCCGCTCACTCCGCCGGTGCGGAAACAAGGCTGGCAAACCGGAACATCGCCCCTGAGAAAATAAATTGGCGATCAATCTGCCCCTTGTCGCCCTGGGTTGCAAGTGATCCCCGGACATTCGGCCCCAAACCATGAAAAAGGGCCGCCCTCTCACAAGGGTGGCCCTCCTGCTCTGGCCATGAGCGGCACGGATTCGCTCAGGTGTGCCTCACATGATGGAGTGGTGCCGGCTCATGACCAGTGTTCGTCAGCCGGGATAGCTCGACCAGACTTTGGTCGCGCCCTCCTCGCTGATGCTCAGCACCTGGTAGGGCTGACCCGGAATATCCATGCCTGGCGCACTCTGGGGCATGCCCGGAATGGTCAGGCCGCGGATCGCCGGTTTTTCCTTGAGCAGCTTCTGCACGTCGGCGGCGGGCACATGTCCCTCCACCACATAGCCGTTCACCACCCCGGTGTGGCAGGAGGCCAGCTGCGGGGTGATGCCGTACTGTTGCTTGACGGGTTCAAGCTGCTCGGTTTCGACGACCTTGACCGCAAAGCCGTTCTCTTCCATGTGCTTGATCCAGGTCTTGCAGCAGCCGCAATACTGGGACTTGTAGACTGTCATCTGCTCGGTTGCCAGAGCAGAAAAACTGACGGTACCGGCCAGCACGGCCAGTAACAGGGACTTGTACATGACTCACCTCGGATAAGAAGAAATGCCCAAAAAACGGGTAACTCGACTCAACCCAACTGGCGAGGGGGCCGTTCGAGCCGCTCTAACGGCGCGTCCGGCGTATACAGGGAAGGGGAAATAAACTCAGGCCTATCAGGCTCAAGCCAGGCCACCGTCAGGCTGTCGCCGGTGAGCACCGTCATGGCGAGCGCCGAGGTGAAGCTGCCGCAAGGCATGGCTTTTTCCAGGGTGCGTTCGCTCTGGCTGCAATGGGGGGTCAGAGTACAGAGATCGGTCGCCGCCCGGCTGCCAAACGACATCAGCACCATCAGCAGGCTCCACAGGGGAAGCCAGCGGCGGGCGCGAGCGAGTTGGCGACGGGTCAGGACCATGGGATGACTCAGTGATCGAAGAGGGCCTATGGTAACCCTTGGCCCAGGGGGAGGGTCAAGCCCGACCCCTGCGGGAGATCAAGAGAGGCTGGCATAGAGGCGAAGGCCATCCCCCGTCAGACACTGCCACAACCAGCGACCACGAGTGTCCAATACAGGCGCCATTCACGTCCACCACTGGCGGCTCTGGGCACTTCTTGATAACGTCGCCATTCGATGCACCTTATTCGCCGACACGAGTCCCGCTCAGGTTATGACCCCATGAAACGCATTCTGGTTATCTTCTCGCACCCCGCCCTGCAGAGCTCCCGGGCCAACCGGCAACTGCTGCAGGCACTCGACGGCCTGGAGGGGGTCACCCTGCACGACCTCTATCAGCAGTACCCGGACATGTATATAGACGTGAAGCGCGAGCAGGCCCTGCTGGCGGAGCACGATCTCATCGTCTTCCAGCACCCCTTCTACTGGTACTCCTGCCCCGCCATCATGAAGGAGTGGCTGGATCTGGTGCTGGAGTATGGCTACGCCTACGGCCCCGAGGCCCACGCCCTCAGTGGCAAGCAGTGGCTCTCTGCCATCACCACGGGGGGCGCTCCCGAGTCATATTGCAGCGAAGGCTACAACCAGCGCCCGCTGCTCGACTTCCTGCTGCCGTTCCAGCAGACGGCGCAGCTGTGCGGCATGCAGTGGCTGCCCCCCTTCGTGCTGCACTCCTTCCACAAGCTCAAGGACCCGGAGGCGCTGCGCCGCTGTGGCCAGGATTACCGCCAGCTGATCTGCGCCCTGCGCGATGAGCGGCTCACTCCGGCCCAGCTGGGTGCGAGCCTTTATCTGCGGGATCTGCTGGGGGAGTTGTCATGACGACGGACTGGATTTTCATCGGGCTTGCGCAGCCAGCCCTGGCGAACAGAGACAAACGGAGGGCCGGCTGATGGGGCACGGATTGTTGTTTGACGCCTTGATCTACCTCTCGGCGGCGGTGATAGCGGTGCCGCTGGCCAAACGCTGGGGGCTGGGTTCAGTGCTCGGCTACCTGCTGGCGGGCATCATCATAGGCCCCTTCCTGCTGGGGCTGGTGGGGGAGCAGAAGGATGTGATGCACTTCGCCGAGTTCGGGGTGGTGCTGATGTTGTTCCTGGTCGGCCTCGAGCTGCGCCCGGCGCTGCTGTGGCAGCTGAAGGGCCCCATCCTCGGCACCGGCGGCCTGCAGGTGCTGCTCACCACGGGGGCCCTGACCGGGGTGGGCTATCTCATCGGCCTGCCCTGGCAACAGGGGCTCGCCATCGGTCTCATCCTGGCGCTATCCTCCACCGCCATCGTGCTGCAGAGCCTGCAGGAGCGCAAACTGATGCAGAGCGAAAGCGGCCGTTCCGCCTTCGCGGTGCTGCTGTTCCAGGACATCGCCGTCATTCCCATCCTGGCCATACTGCCACTGCTCGCCATCGCGCCTGTGGCCAGCAACGGCAATCCGGACTTGGCGGGCTGGCAGCACGGCCTGCTGGTGGTCGCCGCCATCGCCGGCATAGTGCTGGGCGGCCACTACCTGATGCGGCCGGTGTTCCGTGCCATCGCCCAGTCCCACATGCGGGAGATCTTCGTCGCCGCCGCCCTGCTGCTGGTGATCGCCATCGCCGTGTTGATGGAGTCGGTGGGGCTTTCCCCCGCCCTTGGCTCCTTCCTCGCTGGTGTGGTACTGGCAGACAGCGAGTATCGCCACGAGCTGGAGGCGGACATAGAGCCGTTCAAGGGGCTACTGCTCGGCCTCTTCTTCATGTCGGTGGGGGCTGGCATCGATTTTGGCCTCTTTGCCGCCCATCCCCTGCTCATTCCATCCCTGGTGATAGGTCTGATGCTCCTGAAATGGGGGGTGCTGATGGTGCTCGGCCTGATCATTCGCATCTCGCCGAGCCAGCGCTGGACCTTCGCCCTGGCGCTGGCACAAGGGGGGGAATTCGCCTTCGTGCTGTTCTCGTTCGCCGCCCAGAACAAGGTGCTGCCCGGTGACACCATCTCGCTGCTGACCCTGGTGGTGGCGCTCTCCATGGCGCTGACGCCGCTCCTGCTGATCCTCAACGATCGGGTGATCCAGCCCTGGTTCGACTACCGCAACCAGAGCGATGCCCCCGAACACGAACAGCCGGAACTGGTCGAGCACCCCGTCATCATCGCCGGCTTCGGCCGCTTCGGTCAGATAGTGGGGCGCCTGCTGCACGGCCACGGCATAGGCACCACCATACTCGAGCAGGACGCCAGCCAGATAGAAATGCTGCGCAAGTACGGCTATCAGGTATTCTACGGCGATGCCAGCCGGCTCGACCTGCTCCATGCCGCCGGGGCCCACAAGGCCAAGCTGCTGGTGCTCTCCATCAACGATCCGGCTACCTCCCTCGAGGTGATCGAGATGGTGAAGAAACACTTCCCGCACCTCAAGATCCTGGCCCGCGCCCAGGACAGGCCCCATGCCCACGAGATCCTCCGTCACGGCGTCGACAGCGTGCACCGGGAAACCCTGGGATCGGCCGTGGATCTGGGGGTAGAGGCACTGACCCAGCTCGGATTCCGGGCCAACCAGGCCTGGCGTGCGGGTCAGGTGTTCAAGCAGTATGACAACCGGCTGCTGCGGGAACAGGTCAATTACCTGGATGACGAGCACACCTATATCAACAAGAGCCTGCAATACCGCGAGATCCTCTCCGATCTGCTGCAAGACGATCAGGAAGGACAGGAGCGTACCCACGCGCACAACTGGAACAGCGGTCTGCCCGACAACGACAAGGAAGCAATATGATTGCCTATTACCCCATGTTCAAACACCTGCACATGACCCTGGCCATGGTCAGCCTGCTGCTGTTCATCTACCGCTGGAGCCTGGCGCTGGCTGGCAGCGGGCGCTTGCAGCAGAAGTGGCTCAAGGTGTTGCCCCACATCAACGACACCTTGCTGCTGCTGTTTGGTGTGCTGCTGGCGGTCACCCTGCAGATGAGCCCGGGGCAGCAGCCCTGGCTGATGGCCAAGCTGATCGCCCTGGTGTTCTACATAGGGCTCGGCGTCATGGCACTCAAGCGCCCTGCGCGCGGCCAGAAGCTGATCGCCGGGGTCGCCGCCCTCGCGGTATTTGGCTACATGATTGGCGCCGCCATCACCAAGTCAGCCTGGTCCTGGCTGGCCTGAACGACCTCTTTGCCGGTGAGGGCCCAGTCCCTCACCTCTCTCCCCCTGCCGAATACCCTCCTCCCCCCTGGCTCCCTATACATTTCTCCCCTGTCGTGACAACCGGGCAAATCTGGAGAACGCTTTATTTTAGTCAAAAAAAGCTCCAAACAGGCCTTTCCTGTTCATTTTTAACATTACTTATCAATTAGTTACATGAATATGTATGAAAATGGCGACAGTTGTCGCAGCAAAACTTGCGACATAGACTGTCGCACATCATGGCTAGGATACACTCAACGCTAAACCAGTGAAGGCATGCACCATGAGTAAGAAGCTGTTACGACAACTGACCTTGGCGCGTTGCATCCCGCACCGCCCTTACAAGCTGACCGCCAGCCAACTCCAGGTAAAACTGGAAGAGGAAGGCATTCACGTCAGTCTGCGTACCGTGCAACGGGACCTGGAAGAGATGTCCGGCATGGGACTGTTCGACCTCACCTCGGATGAGCGCAGCAAACCACACGGCTGGTGCTTCGAGCGCCACGGTCTCAACGACTTTGCCAACATCATGCCGCTCTCCCTGGCGGTGGCCCTGAAAACCTGGAGCGATCAGGCGAGCCAACTGCTACCGGCGAGTGTATTGACCGAATTGAATCCCTTGGTCGACAAGGCCAGTCAGGTGATCCGTGATAGCCAGAGCGAACTGGCTGAACGGTGGCTCGAGAGCGTGCACCAGTCGCCGCGTCCGTTTGCCGGCAACCCTGAGATCCGCCGCAGCACCCTGATCCGCGACGCCCTCTGGCGTGGTCGCAAGTTCAGCGCCGAGATCCAGCGTGTCATCAAGGAGCGCACCGTGTGGCTCTGCTATGACCGCATCAATCCGCTCGGGATCCTCAACCAGCCCGATGGCCCCATCCTGCTCTGCACCCTGTCAGAGCTGGATCCCAAGGTCTATGGCATTCCGTTCGATCACATCAAGAACGTGGAACTGACCAACTTCAGCGCCACCCAGCCGAAGGATTTCAACGTCCAGAAGCTGATCCGCGACCAGGGCTATCAGGACGTCAGCGGCCCGATCCGCTTCGTTGGACGCATCGATGCCAACTGCCCCACTCTGATCGATGGGCAGATCCCGGGACACAACCCGCGCATGACCCGCTACGACAAGCGCAGCGTGGTGGTGGAGACCGAGGTCCAGGATACGCCGGAGTTCCGCTCCTGGTTGAACAACATGAGTGGCAACCTGGAAGTATTGGCCCCGGAGTCCCTGCGCAAGGCATATCCGACACCGGGCACCCGGGTCAGCTGAGCACAATCGGATGAATGATGAAAAGCCGGGCATGAGCTCGGCTTTTGTCTGTTTTTCACACATAGTTATTCAATTAATTTTTAACTCTTACACCCCTGATTGAACCTTCTGTACCATCGTTTTCCTCCCTGTTTTTGGTTGTGAGAGATCCGCCATTCCTCCTGTAAGACCCCTCAGTGTTGAGCCGTACGTGAAGCCATCCCGAGAGCACCATGCTTTCCTGAGAAACTAAATAAATATCTGATATATATGACAAACTTAGATTAATGACAGCTATTCATCCATCATCCAACCTTTTCTGATGACCTCTCATGCCTTGTTCCTCCCCACGATTGCCTTAGTATGGGTCTCACAAGGACGGCTGGTCCGGCAGGATGCAGGAACAGCGCATAAATAGGAAAAGCCGCAGGATGTGGCAGGACACCTCAGGATGAGGTTGATAACCCGGATGGTTATCGCAAGGAATGACAGGACAACCGCAGGATGCGGTCACAGGACACCTCGGGATGAGGCTGAGTGGCACGGATAGTCACTCTTCAGGACGATAGGAACCCCGCAGGAGCGGCAGGAACAGCTTCAGGATGAAGCGAGATGACCAGGGTGGTTATCTGTCAGGATGACGCAAGGAACACCACGGGATGTGGTAATGGACACCTCCAGGATGGAGACGGTGAAGCAATCAGGAGTGATTGCCAGGCTAGGATGGCCACAGGACACCCCAATGGAATGGGAAGGGGAAATTCCAAAGGAAAGGATAGAGTCAAGGATTGCAGGGAGCATGGCAGTTCAGGGACTGGACGAAATGACTTGAGGGGACGGCAGACGCCGTCCCCTTTTCTTTATATACATTCCAGCGAATCAGCCCATCCTGGGGGCACTTACCCCATGTTCCGGAGCTGTTGCCTGAATCACCTCACCCGCAGGCATTAAGAAGCATTGCATGCATCTTGTGGACGGCTCCTGACCACTGTTATCTAAACCAATATCCATTGCGCTGGCAGAAGAGCAGAGCGCCTTGGCCGCCCAGCGGGACACTACTTCATCACTTCTCTATTCACCGGGCAGCCAAGTCTGTTGAGTGGACGGTTTGCCTCTCCCTCTATTTCATATGCACCAAAGCAAAATCAATGGCGGAGTGTCCAGGGAAGCCGTGTGAGCAGTGGTGACAAACCGAGGCCATGTAGCAAGTCGTTGATATCGTGGAACCTTTAGTGGTGACTGTGGTGCTTCGGGGGACTTGAAACGAAAAAAAGCCCAGTCTTTCGACTGGGCTTTCTAGATAGTGGCGGAGCGGACGGGGAGGCGGACAGGGTCCGGCTCAAGCACAAGGGGCCACTGGCAGGGACCGAGTTGCCAGTGGCAAGTCGCAGCCCTGTCTGTGGTCCCTTGTTTCCTTAATCCCGTTCGTGAATGCCAAAAAGCAAAAAGGCCTTCCCGCGAGGGAAGGCCTTTCAAATTAGTGGCGGAGCGGACGGGACTCGAACCCGCGACCCCCGGCGTGACAGGCCGGTATTCTAACCGACTGAACTACCGCTCCGCATTCGGTTAGC